>DASZMJ010000564.1:0-1548 GCA_035551935.1 Isosphaeraceae bacterium | reverse complement strand
GCGGGCCGGGGTGCCGACTTCGCCGTCCGCTCCGCCCTCGTCAGCAGGTACGCCAGGTAGCCGACGTGACTCTTCAGCCGCCCCTTCTCCTCCGGCAGGAGGCCGGCGAACTCGGGCCGGTCGAGCCAGTCCGCGTCGTCGAGGACGCCCAGCGGCTCGAGGGCCGCGACGCCCTTGGCCACGCCGTCCGCCAGCCGGGGCGAGTCCTCGGCGGTGGAGGCGAGGAAGTGTTCGGCGAGGGTGGTATCCTCTTCGAGGTCGCGCAGCTTCTGCTTGCCGATCAGCGTCAGTCGCTGCGCCTCCTGGTGCCGGGCGGAGACGACGCCCTGGACGCACAGGCCGGCCACGACGAGGGCCGCGACGGCGGCGGCGGCGAGGGCGGTCTGCGGCGAGGCGAGGCGGGGGTGCCGGCGCACCCACTTGCGCATCCGCTCGGCCGGGGACGTGTTGGGGGCGTGCCGCAGGGGGAGGTCGGCCCGGTGGCGTTCCACGTCTTCGATGAACGCCTCGGCGCTCTGGTAGCGCCGGGCCGGGTCGGCCTCGAGGCACTTGCGGAGGATCGATTCGACGGCCGGGGTGACACGCGGGTTGTACGCCCGGATCGGGGGCACGTTCTCGAGCCGGTCGGCGATCATCAGGGGCACGACGGCCTCGGCCGAGCCGGGCAGGCGGGCGAAGGGGGTCTTGCCGATCAGCAGTTCGGTCAGGATCACGCCCAGGGAGTAGACATCGCTCCGCGCATCGACGCGCGGCTTGCCCCGCGGGCCGGCCGATCCGGGCACGGGGGCCGGCAGGCCGATGAAGGCGGCGAGGTGTTCCGGCGACATGTAGGGGAGCGTCCCGCCGACGGGCCGCTCGGCGTCGTCGCCGCGGTCGTGGAGGTCTTCGGCGAGGTTGAAGTCGAGCAGCATCGGCCGGCCGTCGTCCGCCAGCAGCACGTTGGCCGGCTTGAGGTCGCGGTGGATGATGCCGCGCTCGTGCGCGTGGTGGAGCCCGTCGGCTAGGCAGGCCCCCATCCACAGGACCGCCTCGACGTAGCTCAATTCCTCGAGGTGGCGCAGGCCGTTTTGCTCGGGGGCGAAGGATTCGCGGCGGAGGTCGCCGGGCAGCGGGGTGGCGTCGGCCGGCCCGGCCGCCGCGCGGTGCGACCCGCCCGAGGAGTCGCTGGGGTCGAGCGTGGCCCGCGTCCGGCTCCTGCGCATTTCGACCGTGCTGATGATGCCCTTGCCCGAGGCGGGCAGGCCGCCGAGCTGGCCCAGGTCGCGAAGGACGTCGGCGAGCGTCGTCGAGCCGAAGTACGGCATGCACACGGCCTGGAGCGGGCCGTCCCGGTGGAGCGAGTGGATCGGCACGATGTGCGTGTGCTGGAGTTGCGCCAGTTTCTGCGACTCGGCCACGATCTCGGTGGAGACCTTGAGGGCCACGAGCCGGCCGGCCAACTCCCCCTGCCGCCCGAGGTAGACCCGGCCGAAGGTGCCGCGCCCCAACTCCCCGACGAGGCGGAACCCGACGAATTCGGTCCCGACCTTGGGGAACGCCGTCGCCGCG
>DASZMJ010000563.1:0-33539 GCA_035551935.1 Isosphaeraceae bacterium | reverse complement strand
GTGGAGAAGAACCTCCCTCGATCGCCGCCCAACTCGGCGCGGCCGGCCCGGGTCCGATTGGAGGAGAGGAGCTCCGGTTCCTCGTCTCGACGGCGTTTGTCTGCTCCGGCTGTGGCACGATTGAATCGCAGACGTTTCAGGACCGACTCGGGAGAGGAATCCTGCGAAACTACAGCCATACCAAGAACCGGACAATGGCCGGAATAACAGAGAATACGTATTGTATCGGAACTCGACTAACTCTGAGCAGCTTCGCCGTGGAGCGACCCGGGTTCAACGACGGACAGTACAATCTCCTGGGTCTCGGCTTCTGGTCGCGCTTCGTGGTGACGCTTGATTTCGCGGGACAGAGGGCCTATTTGCGCGAAGGGAAGGGCTACGGCCGATCGGATCTCCGCTGGAACTTGAGCGGACTCCGGCTCGTGCGCCAGGATAGCTCGGTGATCGTCCGCCAAGTCGAGGCGGATAGCCCCGGCGCGGCGGCTGGGGTGCGTCCGGGCGACGTGCTGCTCAAGTTTGAGGGCAACTCGGTCGAAAAGGCAAGCCTCTTCGAACTACGCAACGCTCTTGCCGCGGAGGGGACGTTGCACTGCGTCGTCCGTCGCGGCCCGCGTGAGCACCGCATGACGCTGGTCCTCCGTGATCCAGTGCGGACAATGCCAGCTTTGCCGACGACGACCCCGCCCGCCCCCTCGGTCGTTCCGACCGGCGTACGTCGTTGAGCCGTCGAGCATCGCGACGGGACGGCATCGCACGACTCAGATACAATGGAACGACCGTATCACTCACGATCCCGCGACGACCCGCCACGAGGGGCGAACCATGACCACCCGGACCATCGACGAGCCGAAGGCACGGCAGGTCCGGCCGGAAATCCCGCCGATGCCGAAGAGGGAGGGGCGCGCGTACGCTATCCGCTTCGATATGGATATCGACTCGTTGAGGCTCAACTACGGCGACCCCTCTAACGGCGCCTCTGCCGAGATCCGGCGCGTCCTGCAGCGGCACGGCTTCAACTGGCAGCAGGGGAGCGTGTATTTCGGCGGCGAGGGCATCAACGCCGTGACCTGCGTCCTCGCGACGATCGACCTGTCCCGCAACCTCCCCTGGTTCGCCGTCTCCGTCCGCGATATCCGAATGCTCCGCATCGAGGAGTTCAACGACCTCATGCCCGCCGTCCAGAAAGGCGCACCCGACGCCTGACCCGATGGCCTCACCCCCTCGGGTGGAACGTCCGGTGGACCGCGAGGAGCCGCGACATCTCGACGCGGGTGTAGACCTGGGTGGTGGCGATGGAGGAGTGGCCGAGCAGCTCCTGGACGACGCGGAGGTCGGCGCCGCCGGCGAGGAGGTGGGTGGCGAAGCTGTGGCGGAGGGTGTGCGGGCTGACGGCCTCGGCGTTCGAGAGCCCGGCGGCGCGGGCGTGGGTCTTGACGATCCGCCAG
Organism: Isosphaeraceae bacterium; assembly: GCA_035551935.1. Classification (GTDB taxonomy): domain Bacteria; phylum Planctomycetota; class Planctomycetia; order Isosphaerales; family Isosphaeraceae; genus DASZMJ01. The sequence continues at coordinate 32,094 of DASZMJ010000563.1, read as the reverse complement.
AGGCCGTTCCGGGACAAAGGTCGGCCGGAACGGGCGACGAAGACGGTCTCCGTCGCCGGACGACGGGCGACCAGGGTAGGGCGGGCCGTCTCGAGATAGGCCGACAACGCCGAGCGGGCGCGCGAGCCGAGGGGGACGATCCGCTCCTTGTCCCCCTTGCCCACGCACCGCGCCAGGCCGGCGACGAGGTCGACGTCCCTCGGCCGCAGGTTCACCACCTCCGACGCCCGGCAACCGGTCGCGTAGAGCGTCTCCAGGGCCGCGCGGTCGCGACGTCCCAGCGGCGTCGAGGGCGATGGCGACTCCAACAGCCTCTCGACCGATGCCGGCCCGAGCACCGTCGGCAGGCGGTCCCAGAGCGTCGGCGCCACCAGGAGCCGGGCGACGTTCTCGGCGAGGCGACCGTCGAAGATCAGGAACCGGAAGTACGTCGACAGGCTCGCCATGTGCCGCGCCACGCTGCTCGGGGCCAGGCCCGCGTCGTGGAGGTGCTGGACGTATCCCTCCAGGTCCTGGATGTCGATCTCTTCCAACGGCCCCGGCGCGTGCCGCTTCCGCCACCGCGCGAACCGCGCCACGTCCGATCGGTACGCCGCCAGCGTGTTCGCCGCCAGGCCGCACTCGGCCATCAGATAATGAAGGAACGACCCCAGCGGGTCGGCGTCCTTGTCGGGTCGCGGGGGCATGGTCGTTGTCCTATGAGATGATGGGGAGAAGAGGAATCGATCCGCAGAAGCCGCAGATGAAATAACCTATTGAAATTATGAATTTTCAATGCTCTTTATCATTCTCATCTGCGACATCTGCGGATCGATTCCTCTTCATCCATCCCTACCCACTCCCAACGCATCCGCAACCCGGTTGATGGCGTTGAACCACGAGGCGATCAGGGTGATCTGGAGGATGGCGCGGTCGTCGAAGCCGGCGGCGCGGAGGCGGTCGAGGTCGTCGGGGCCGAGGCGGGTGGCGTCCTTGGTGAGTTGGATGACATACGATACCATCGCCCGGTCCTGCTCCGAGATCGGCGCCTTGGCCACGTCCTCGCGCAGGGCACGGACGAGTTCGTCATCGAGGGTCGCCCGACGCAGAAACTCTGCGTGCGACTCGATTCAGTAGTGGCACCGGTTGGTCAGTGAGACCACCGTCGCGATCATCTCGTGCTGCCGCCGCGACAGCGGCAACTCGGGGGACATGAGGGCGCCGAAGGTCGCGAACGAATGCCGGAGCGCCTCCGGGATCAGGCTGTGGACGGCCACGATCCCCGCCGCGCCCTCCGTGTCGACGCTCGGCACCGGCTCGCCGTACTCCTCGGGGTACAACGCATGCTGCGCCCCCATCGCCTCCGCCACCCTTGGATCGTCCTCGGGGCGGACTGTCTTGATCCAGGCCATGGGATGATCTCCAATTCTGGAGGATTTCGGGGACATCGCGGGCACATCCCCCTCTTAACCGATCGACCGTTCGCAACGCAACCTCCATGCTTTACCCCCCACGGTGCGCCCCCGTAGAATCGGGACGTGTCGCCTGCCGGGAGGGGCTCATCCCTGACACGAGCGGAGGTCTCCATGTGGACCGCGGTGATCGCCCTGACGGTCGTGGCGCCGATGCTGGCCCCGCGGGCAGACGGCTCGGACTCGCCCAAGGAGCGTTACGAGGCGCTGGTCACGGCGTGCAAGCTGGCGGAGGATCAATGGAGGGAGCGCTACCCGCCCGGCGACGAGCCCATACTGATAAGCCAGATGAAGTTGAGGGAGGCGAAGTATCGAGAGTGGCCCGTCTGGGTATTCCTGCCCGGGCTCCTCGCGCTGGCCGAGAAGTACCCCGACGACCCCGCCGCGACGGATGCATTGTTGTGGATCGTCGAGAAGGCGATGTTGGTCCCGATCGGCGACCGCGGCCTCTACCCCTCGCTGAAACGGGCCCTGGAGCTCATGGAGAGTCGGGCCCTGTACGACGACCCGCGATTGTTCACCGTCCGACGCCTCTCGCTGTCGTTCCAATACCCGTCGCCCGCGTCGGAGCATTTCCTGCGCGTCGCCTCGGAAAAAGCGAAGGACCGCGGACAGCGCGGCCAGTTCGCCCTGGCCCTGGCCGTGTTGCTTATGAACCGCTCGTACCTGGCTCGTAACCCCTACTTCGACCAGCCGAAGAAGAACGCCCATGCGGCCTTCATGGCCGGCCGGCTGGTCCCGGAATACATGGACTACATCCGGAAGACCGGCCTCGGCGCCGCGACCGCCGAGGCCGAAACGATGCTCAACCGGACCATCGAGGAGTTCGGCGACGTCGTGGTGAAGGGGCGGGGCCGCGAGACGACGCTGGCGGAGTTGGCCCGGGGCATGCTCCGGCAGATCCGCGACCTGGCCATCGGCCGGGTCGGCCCCGAGATCGAGGGGGAGGACCTCGACGGCAAGCGATTGAAGCTGAGCGACTTCCGCGGCAAGGTCGTCGTCCTGAGCTTCTGGGGCTCGTGGTGCGGCCCGGCCATCCGGATGGTCCCCCACGAACGGGAGCTCGTCGCCCGGCTGGCGGATCGACCGTTCGTCCTCCTCGGCGTCGACGGCGACGCGGACCGGGATCGTGCGAAGAGGGTCGTGGAACGCGAGCGGATGTCGTGGCGATCGTGGTTCGACGGCGAGCCGGGCGGCCCGATCGCCGAGCGCTGGCAGGTCGCGGCCTGTCCGACCTTCTATGTCCTCGACGCCCAGGGCGTCATCCGCGACAAGCTCCCCGGCGACGCCAAGGCCCTCGACAAGTCGGTGGACGACCTCCTGGAAGAGATGAAGCAGGCCAAGGCGCCCTGAGGGCGTCGGCGACGTGTCATAGCGAATCGCGGGAATGGATCGCTCTTCGTAGGGTCCGCTCTTGCGGACCTCTTCGACGATGGGATCGAAGAGGTCCGCAAGAGCGGACCCTACGAAGGCCGGAAACGAAGGCTGGAACAAGTCGAGCCAGCCGGGCACGTCGTCCCTGGGCGAGCCGCCCCCGGCCTTCCGGAGGTCGTCGTCGGCGAGGCTCCGGGCGCCGAGGGCGCGCTCGGCGGCGGCGCGGAGGCGGTGGGCGGCGTCGGTGTCCTCGTCGGCCTCCTGCCCCTCCCATTGGGTCGCGATGCTCGACCCGCGGCTCGCGACCGGTCGATCGCGCGTCGAGGGTCCTGGCGTCGCCATTTTTGACGGGTTGGAGTTGGGGAACTAACGTTGGGGAGGGCCGCCGCGCGGCGATGACATCGTGGATGGAGCCGGGGGCGGCCGAGTTCGAAGGGTCTCTGGCCGGGCCTCGATACGGGACGGGACGTCGGCGGGGTTAGGGGACGACGATGGGGGATATGAAGCTGGTCGTCGTGCGGGGCCGGCCGCTGGGGGCGGAGATCCCGCTGCGCGCCGGCCGGTTCCTGATCGGCAGGGATCGGGCGTGCCACCTCCGGCCGAGGAGCCCGGGCGTCGGCGGCCGCCAGTGCGCGATCGAGCGGCGCGGGCCGCACCTGGTCGTCCGCGGCCTGGCCGGCGGCACGATGGTCAACGGCCACGACCTCGACGCCGGCGACGTGGCCACCCTCGGCGACGGCGACGAGCTGGGCGTCGGCCCGCTGACCTTCGCCGTCCGGGTCGAGCCCGAGCCCCTGCCGGACGAGATCGACCCGCTGGAGTGGCTGACGCCGAACCGCGACGACCCGGCGAGCGCCTCGGGCCTCCGCGCGGCGTTCCAGGCGGTCAGCCCGGTGGGCGTCGCGGCGATACCCTCGCGCCGGGAGGAGGCCGCCGCGACGACCCTGCCGGCGCCGGCGTTCGCGTACCGCCAGTTCGACCGCTCGCGGGGCGTCGTCTGCGTCGGGATCGGCACGATGCAACTGCTCGGCGACGCCGAGGTCCGCGCGGCGCGGCGGGCCCTGATCGAGCTGGTCGAGCGCCGGGGGCAGGCGCGGATCGTCGTCGACCTGTCGGCCGTCGAGATGCTGCCGAGCCTGGCCGTGGCGGCGCTCCTGGCGCTCGCGGCGCGGTGCCGGCGGGCGGGCGGCGAGCTCCGACTCTGCGGCGCCCCGGAGGCGGTCGCGCGGCTCCTGGAACGGCTCAAGGTCGACGACCCCCTCGCCGACTTCGCCGACCGGGCCGAGGCGCTCGACTTCCCCTGGGGTTGACGCCCGGAGCAAGGACGGGCGACGCGACGCGACCTGACGAGCGAGGCCGGGGAGACGCAGCCGTGGGGACGGTCGACGGGAGGCGGGTCGGCGACTGGCTCGCCGGGCGTTACGAGGTCCACGACGTCCATGCGGGGGGCATGGGGGTGGTCTTCGTCGTCTACGACCACCAGGGGGAGCGGGGCCGACGGGTGCTCGCCCTGAAGGCCCTGCGCGACGAGTTCCTCCACGACCGCCGCCAGCGCGGCCGGTTCGTGGCCGAGTGCGAGACCTGGGTCAAGCTCGAGCGCCACCCCAACATCGTCCGCGCCTATTCGGTCCAGGAGATCGAGGGCAAGCCGCACGTCCTGATGGAGCTCGTCACCGGCGGCGACCTCCGGCGCTGGATCGGCACGCCGCGGCTCGACCTGCCGCAGGCGTTGCGGTTCGGCATCCAGTTCTGCCTCGGCATGGAGCACGCCCTGCGCAAGGGCCTGCACTGCCATCGCGACATCAAGCCCGAGAACCTGCTGGTGACCGACGGCGGCACGCTCAAGATCACCGACTTCGGCCTGGCCAAGGTCCGCGACGAGGCGACCGCCAACCTCGGCGAGCCGATCCCGCTCTGCGACGGCGAGCCCCTCGCCATGCCGATCCGGTTCTCGGGCGACGCCCCGGCGCCCCCACCCGTCGAGGCCGGCGACAGCGTCGCCGAGCCCTGGGGCTTCGCCCTCGCCCCGGTGCCCCCTCCCGGGCCCGCGGCGCGGGCGCTGGGCGACGTCATGTCGACGATCGACTGGGGCGGCGTGACCCCGCCGACGGCGTATGACGAGGTGGAGGTCGGGGACGGGCCGATCATCCCCCTCGCCCCCGACCGCGAGGCGCCGACGATCGACCTCGGGGGCTCCGGCGACGCCGACTCGGGCGGCCCGGCGACGCGGGCCGGCACGGTCCTGGGCACGGCGGCGTACATGGCCCCCGAGCAGTTCCGCGACCCGCGACGGGTCGACGCCCGCGCCGACATGTACTCCTTCGGCGTCGTCCTGTTCGAGATGATCGCCGGCCGCCGCCCGTTCCTCGGCGACTCGTACCAGCAGCTCGCCCGCCAGCACCAGCGGGCCGAGCCGCCGTCGGTGGCGCGGTTCGTCCCGGCCCGCTACGGCAAGGCGGCGCGGGCGGTCGACCGGGTCGTCCGCCGCTGCCTGGAGAAGGACCCGTCGAAGCGGTTCGCCAGCTTCTTCGAGCTCCGCCGCGAGCTGTCGCGTTGCCTCTGGCGGGCGGCCCGCCGGCGCGTGCCGGTGCCGGAGGAGTCGGAGCTCGAGGCCTGGGAACTGACCAACAAGGGGGTCTCGCTCGGCACGCTCGGCCGCCATGCCGAGGAGCGCGAGAGCTACGAGGAGTCGATCCGCGCCCGGCCCGACTACGCCCCCGCCTGGTTCAACCAGGCCGCCGCCTCGGGCGCCTCGGGCGCCGCCGACGAGGCCGTCGAGCTCGCCGACGTCGCCCTCCGGCTCAACGCCTCGAGCGTGCCGGCGCTGGTCAACAAGGGCCTCGCCCTGCACGCGCTGGGACGGCCCGGCGACGCCCTGGCGCTGCTCGACCAGGCCGTGCGGCACCGCCCCCGCGACCCCGACGCGCGGTTCGCCCGCGCCTTCATCTTGCTCGACCGCGGCGCCATCGACCGCGCCCGCGAGGACCTCGAGCAGGCCCTCCAGCTCCGCCCCGTCTTCCCCGAGGCCCTCCACGCCCTCGGCGTCGCCCTGGCCCGCGCCGAGGCCGGCGCCGGCACCCTCGCCCCCTCCCGCTCCCCCGCCCGCGCCGTCGCCGCGCTCGTCCACCAGGGCCGCCTCCCCTCGCTCCCCGCCACCCCCTGGCTCCGCCGCACCGAGGATACCCCCGACGAGCCCGCCGCCTGAGCCCCACCTCGCCCGGGCCGCGGTCCGTTCCCGCCACCGGCGCGACCCCCCTTGTCTTGGTCTGGATCCTCGTCGAGAATGGTGCGAACCCGGCGGATGCGACGTCGTGCCGGTCCGGGTCCGGCCGCGGGAGGGCGTGCGATGATTCTCGGGCTCAGGACCGCCATCTACCCGACCGCGGACCTCGACCGTGGCAAGGCATGGTACGGCCGGGTCCTGGGGGTCGCCCCGTACTTCGACGAGCCGTTCTACGTCGGCTTCGCCGCGGGCGGGTTCGAGCTGGGCCTCGTGCCCGACGGCGCGCCGGGCACCGTCGGCGTGCAGGTCTACTGGGGCACGCCCGACGCCGCGGCCGAGCTGGAGCGGCTGGTCTCCCTGGGCGCCGAGGTCCACGAGCCGATCAAGGACGTCGGCGACGGCATCAAGGTCGCGACGGTCCGCGACCCGTTCGGCAACCTCTTCGGGATCATCGAGAACCCGCACTTCCAGCCCGACGCGGTCCGGTAGCGGCCGGTCGGCCGCCCCGTGGCCAACCGGCTCATCCCCGACCGGATCCACTCCGGACCGACCTCGGGGCGATGGCCCTGGCAGCTTGCCCCACGAGGCCACCCAACGCACGGGAAAACCCGGCGCCAGGGCGCCTTTTCCTGCCGGTTTTCGGCCGGGATTCCAACTATAGGGGTAGAGGCCGCTCGCGGGAGGGGCCTGGTGCGCGCCCCGACCGCGAACGGCCTCGAACCCCGAGCCGCGATGATGACTCCCGAGGCCCGGCCCCCTCGACACGAGCCCACGACGACCAATCCCTCGCGCGCCGAACGAACCCACCGCGGAGGCAGACTCGGAGGACGAATCAAAGCCACTTCGGCCGCGGGCCCGCGCCGAACGAACCCACGGGGATCTGGGAATGTTGGGCGGACCTTGTCGACGCCATTGGTGGGCGGCCCGGCGCGAAACAAAGCGACTGCGCGACCCGCGCCGCGCGAAACAAAGCCACTTCGGTGTCCGCGCCGTCGAAAAACGAACCCAATCCCGGCCCCGCGGCGCCGAACGAACCCAACAATGGGGAGGTGGGGAAGAGTTTGCGGGCGACGTGCCCGACGCCGAACGAACCCACGGGACTCTGGGGTATTCGGGGGATCATTGTCGACGACGCCGGTAGCCGGCGCGGCGCGGAACGAAGCCACTTCAAGGATATCTCTGGGTGTGCAACGATCCGGGCCCCGGGGAGCCGATGCGTCGCAAACCCCGGGCGTCCTTGGCACCGGGAGGCACGGCGCGGAACGAACCGAAGGACCCCCGGCTCCGCTCGATTCCTCCGCGGGTTTCTGGTTGGCCGGGCGTTCAGCCTTTGTTAAACTATTACGAGGCGAGGCGATGCGGGCTGGGTTCACCCCCGGGGGGCAGCGACGATGACACCGTTTGAGCCGGGACGACGGAGCGAAGGGGACCTGTCGCGGCGGGGGTTCCTCCAGGTGGGGTACTCGGGCCTGCTGGGGATGGGGCTGCCGGGGTTGCTGGCGGGCAAGGGGGCGGCGGCGGAGGGAGGGAAGGCGGGGGGAAAGGCAAGGTCGGTGATCGTGATCCTGCTCAGCGGGGGGGTGGGGCAACACGACTCGTTCGACATGAAGCCCGAGGCGCCCGATGGCATCCGGGGCGAGTTCAAGCCGATCGAGACGAGGGTGCCGGGCATCCGGGTCTGCGAGCACCTGCCGAAGCTGGCGGCGCGGGCGGATCGGCTGGCGATCGTCCGGTCGATGTCGCACCCGGAGGGGAACCACCTCGTCGCGACCCACCGGGTCCTGACGGGCCACCCGTCGAGCCCGCGCGGGGCGAGCGACCTGGACCGCGTGGCCTCGCGCGACGACTTCCCGTGTTATGCGGCCGTCGTCGATCGCGTGCGGCCCCGGGGGGACGGCGTGCCGTCGGGGGTGGCGTTGCCGTTGAGGCTCGTCGAAGGGCCGTTGACGTGGCCGGGTCAGGACGCGGGGTTCCTCGGCCCGAGGCACGACCCGTGGCAGCTCCGCATCGACCCGAACCGCCCCGAGGCCGGCGACAACAGCCTCACGCTCCCCCCCGGCCTCGATCCCCCTCGCCTGCACCGCCGCCAGCACCTGCTCCACCAGGCCGCGCCCCCGGCGCCGGGCGACCCGTTCGCCGACCAGCACGAGGCGGCGATGGCCATGCTCTGCAACGGCAAGGTCGGCGCGGCGCTGGACCTCCGCCGCGAGGACCCGCGGCTGCTCGACCGCTACGGCCGGCACCTCTTCGGCCGCTCGCTCTTGCTGGCGCGACGCCTGGTCGAGGCGGGGGTGCCGGTCGTGCAGGCGACGATGGGGATCGTCCAGACCTGGGACACCCACGTCGCCAACTTCCCCAGGCTCCGCGACAACCTCCTGCCCGCGCTCGACCGCGCCGTCTCGGCGTTGCTCGACGACCTCGCTTGCCGCGGCCTTCTGGGGGAGACCCTCGTCGTCATGCTCGGCGAGTTCGGCCGGACCCCGCGGATCTCCCCGCTGAAGCCCGGCGACGTCCCCGGCCGCGACCATTGGCCGGCCGTCTTCCCCGCCGTCTTCGCCGGCGCCGGGGTCGTCGGCGGCCAGGTCATCGGCAAGTCCGACCGCCTCGGCGCCCACGCCGTCTCCCAGACCTTCGGCCCCCCCGACCTCGCCGCGACCGTCTACCACGCCCTCGGCGTCGACCCCGCCACCGAGCTCCGAGACCGCCTCGGCAGGCCGTTGCGCTTGTGCAATGGGCAGGCGATCGCGCCGCTGTACACGACGGCGGCGGTGTGAGGCCGGACCTTCGTCATAGTTCATAGGTAAATGAATTGATCTTATGTCCGATGCAGCGTCCATCGCGATTCAAGTAGAAGGTGATGATGATCTCGCCATCGAAGAAGTAACTGACCTTGGCTTCGGGGTCGACGATCGCGCCGGACACGATCGAGGCCACATCCCCGTCCTTCGGGCCGGCCGGACCCCGGTCAACTCCGGAAAAGCCGGGAGAATCCGCCAGGTCGTCGGTGAATACATGCCCAATACTTCTGCGGTCAAACCAAGCCTCGACCGCCTTCCGGTCGCTGCCCGGCGGCAGGTCGGCGCGGATCTGACGCTCGACCTCATCCACCGTCCATCCCGGGCGGGCCAGCCACCGAAGCCACGCGCCCCCGACGGCGGCGATGGGCAGGGCGATGGCCAGCGCCAATCCAATACAGATGGTTCTTCGCGTTGGTTTCAACATGGGCTGGCAGTCCGGTGGCCCGACGGTCGAGGCTGCCTCGCAGGGGCGACCCCGAGTTTACCGAGGGGTTCGCCGCGCCGGCCAGAGACGACCCGTCGGGGCCGATGACGGCTCGCCCTCCCGGGCGGGTTTGGCTTATCATCGTCGGGCCGGGATGACGCCGCGAGGGACCAGCGACCGGAAACGAGGCAACGATGAATCATCGACATGTTCGACTCACACTCCCGCTGCTCGCGACGGCCCTGCTGGGGGCGCAGGCGCCCTCGGGGGGCCCGCCGAAGGAGGCGGGCCGGGCGATCGACGCGGCGGGCCTGCTCGACAAGATCAAGGCGCTGTCGGCCGACGAGCTGGAGGGCCGGGCGCCGGGGGGCGAGGGGGAGAAGAAGGCGGTTGCTTATATCACGGGACAGTTCCGAAAGATGGGGCTCAAGCCGGGCAACCCGGACGGCTCATACACGCAGGAGGTGCCGCTGGTCGGCCTGCGGACGAAGGCGTCGGGGACGTTGAAGGTCGGCGGCGAGTCGATCACGCTCCGGACGCCGGGGGACTGGGTCCCGGTGTCGAGGAGGACGAGGGGATCGGCCGAGGTGAAGGGCTCGGAGGTCGTCTTCGTCGGCTACGGCGTGGTGGCGCCGGAGTTCGGCTGGGACGACTACAAGGGGCTCGACGTCCGCGGCAAGACGCTGGTCATGCTCGTCAACGACCCGCCCGTGCCCGACCCGGCCGACCCGTCGAAGCTCGACCCGAAGACGTTCCGCGGCAAGGCGATGACGTATTACGGTCGGTGGACGTATAAATTCGAGATCGGCTCGGAGAAGGGGGCCGCGGCGGTCCTGCTGGTGCACGAGACCGGCCCGGCGGGGTACCCGTACGAGGTCGTCAGCGGGAGCTGGGGTCGCGAGATCTTCGACGTGCCCGCCGCCGACGGCAACGCGGGCCGGGTCGCGATCGAGGCCTGGATCCATCTCGAGACGGCGAAGCGACTCTGCGCCGCGGCGGGCAAGGACTTCGCCGAGCTGAAGGCCGCCGCCGGCCGCCGCGACTTCCAGCCCGTCCCCCTCGGCGCCCGCGCCGACCTCTCGGCCGAGGTCACGACCCGCGAGGTCCGCTCGCGCAACGTCGTGGGGCGCCTCGAAGGCTCGGACCCGAAGCTCAAGGATGAGTATGTCATCTACACCGCCCACTGGGACCATCTCGGTCGCAACCCGGAACTCAAGGGTGATCAGGTCTTCAACGGCGCCGTCGACAACGCCTCGGGCGTGGCCGGTATCCTCGAGATCGCCGAGGGGTTCGCCGCGTTGCCGACGCCGCCGAAGCGATCGATCCTGTTCCTCGCCGTCACGGCCGAGGAGCAGGGGCTCCTGGGGGCGAAGTGGTACGCGAGTCATCCGCTCTACCCCCTGGAGAAGACCCTCGCCGTGCTCAACATCGACGGCCTGAACGTCTGGGGCCGGACCCGCGACCTCTGCGAGGTGGGCCTCGGCAACTCGACGTTGCACGACGTCCTCGAGCAAGCCGCCAAGGAGCAAGGGCGGGTCATCGTCGCCGACCCCGAGCCGGAGAAGGGCTTCTTCTACCGCTCCGACCACTTCGAGTTCGCGAAGGAAGGCGTCCCCGCCCTCTACTGCGACCCCGGCGTCGAGTTCCCCGACAAGCCCCCCGGCTACGGCCTCAAGAAGCGCGAGGAGTACACCGAGCGCGACTACCACAAGCCCAGCGACGAGGTCAAACCCGACTGGGACCTCGCCGGCGCCGTCGAGGACGTCCGCCTGCTGTGGACCGTCGGCTACCGCGTCGCCCAGGGGGACCGCTTTCCCGAGTGGTCCCCCGGCACCGAGTTCCGCGCCCGCCGCGAGGCGATGCTCAAGGGGGCCCAGAATCGCCCATGACGTCCCCGGCCCAGGCCACCCCCGGACACCAGACCGACCGGCGACCCTCGCGGGCCTCCCTGCTCGCGGGGGTCGCGCTGTTGGTCGTCGCGGTCGCCGCCGGGGCGGGGGACCGGGCGCGGGGTTGGGTGGCGCCGGCGTTCGACTTCGTGGCCCACCAGTTCTACGAGCAACCCGTCCTGGCGGCGCTCCGGAGGCCGTCGCAGCTCGCATTGACGCGCTGGCATCTGGCGATCTTCGCGGCCTATGCGTCGGCCGGCCTGATCGCGGGTCCCTGGCTCGGGCGGCACGGCCGGCGGTGCTGGGCGGCGTTCGGGGTCGGGTACGCGATCCGGGCGGTCGTCTGGATCGCCGGGGGGGACCTCCCCTTGGTGCCGGGGGATAGCTGCCATTACCTGGAAATCGCCGCGTCGATCGCGCGCGGCGAGGGGGCGGTCAAGCACTACGTCGAGAGCTACTTCATCGATTATCGCTCGATCGACGGCGGCGCCATCCTGAAGGGGCGCGGCGTGCTCGACGACTGGGCGACGCCGCTCTATTCCTCCATATTGGCCGGCGTCTTCCGGATCGCCGGCATCCGCATCGGCGACGACCTCGAGCAAACGGTGGGCGTGGCGAAGGGGGTGAGCTTCGTGCTCGACCTGCTCGCACTGCCATCGCTTTATGTGTTCGCGCGGCGACGCTTCGGGCCGGGGGTCGCGCTCGGGAGCCTGGCGTTGCTGGCGGTCTTGCCGGTGCATGCGTTGTACGCGGGGTTCGTGCTCAGGGAGGGCCTGGTCGCGCTCACGACGCTGCTGGCGATCTGGACCCTGGCCGAGTCGTGGCACGCCGGCCCGCGCGGGCGCTGGGCGTGGGCCGTCGCGGCGGGAGTGTGCGGCGGGCTGGCGATCCTGGCGCGGAACACGGCGATGGCGGTCGTCGCGGCGAGCGGCTTGTTTTCCCTCGTGTATGGGCTGAGGACGAGGGGCGCGAAGTCCATCGTCCCGCTCGTCGTGTGGGGGCTCATGGTCCTGGCCGTGATCGCCCCGTGGGCGTGGGAGACGTACCGGGTCTATGGGGAGCCCTTCTACACCTATACGAAGTATTTCCCGTACAACTGGTCGTGGACGGTGCACCACCTCGGCCCGTTCGGCCACACGAGGCCCGAGCAGTTCTACGCGAGATCCAACGCGCCGGAGATCGTTCGTATCAAGATCAAGGCGATTTACATTATCATCATTTATTCGACGATGATCGTCGGTTTTCCGGTCGTGCTCGGGTTCGCGCGGCGGCTGTTCCGCCCCGATGAGAAAGCGAGGGGGCGCGAGGTCGACGGGCTGGTGGCGACGATCGCGGCGGCATTCGTGCTGGGGACACTGGCCAACGTCGCCGACGTGACTCAGGTCGCGCAGCTCGGGCGGTACTACCTGCCGCTGTTCGTGATCGCCTTGCCGACGGCGGTGGCCGGGCTGAAGGATTGGGCGGAGCACCAGGTCGCGCCGCGGGGCCGGCCGTGGCTGGCGGCGGGGCTCGTGGCGTTGCTCTGGGCGGACCCGACGTGGGCATATGACGCGACCTGGATCGTCAAGCCGTACCAGACCCACTGGCCCGCCCTCCGCGACGCCGGCGCCTGGGTCCGTGGGCATCCCGAGGCGGTCCCGGAGGGGTCGCGGATCATGACCTGGTTCCCCTGGGAGTTCCGCCTCGCCAGCCGGAGGACGACGGTCCTCATGCCCCGGAGCCTGGCGGCGGGAGGCGTCCGCGAGGGGGTGGAGGTCTGGGGCATCCGCGACGCCATCGATCAATATCAAGTTACGCATGTCTTGTGGGGATCGTTCGAGTTCCCGCCGGACAGCGACCCGGAACGGGTCGGGCCGGCGCTCGAATCGTTGCGGATCTCGCTGGGCCTGACCGAGGGGAACGAGCTGTATCGTTCGCCGCCGAGGTCGATGCACCCGGTCCGGCTCTACCGCGTGCGAAGGGGACCGCCGTGAAGGCCGGGCGGGGAGGGAAGACGCCGTGGTGGGCGTGGCTGGGATTGCTGGCGATCCTGGCGCTGGACGTCTGGCTCCGGGGGCACACCTTCGCGCCGCTGGTTCGCGAGCGTTGGGGGGTCGAGCCCTATCCGGCCGTGGGAGCGGAGGGAGAGCCGCTCGACTGCGACGAGGCGGCGTATGGTTATATCGGCCGACGGATGGTCAACGGGGCGGTGCTGTACCGGGACTTGACCGAGAACAAGCCGCCGCTCGGGTATGCGTTCTATGCGACGGCCGTCGCGATCGGCGGGCCGACGGAGTGGGCGATCCGGGTGTTGCCGATCCCGATCGTCCTGGCGACGATCGTGCTCCTCGGGTGGATCGCGAACGAGCTGGCCGGCCCGGTCGCGGCGGTCGCGGCGGCGTTCGCCTATGCGATCGCCAGCACCGACCCGAGGCTCTACGGCAACGCCGCGCAGATCGAGCACCCCTTGAACCTCTTCGCGGTCGCCTCGCTCGCGGCGATGGTCCGGGCCTGGACGCGGCCGGGTCGGTCGTGGCCCTTCGTCGCGGGCCTCTGCGTCGGCGCGGCCGCGCTGGTGAAGCAGGGGGCGGCGTTGAACGTGGTCGTCTATGGCGTCGCCCTGGTGGCCCGGCGGCCGAGGCGTTGGAGGGACATGGCCGCCTTGCTGGGCGGGTTCGCGTTGGCCTGGATCGTGGCGATCGGGGTCCTGGTGGTACAAGGGGCGGGCCGGGCGGCGTTCGAGGACATCGTGCGGCTGGGGGCCGCCCTGGCGGCCGAGACTCCCTCGCCGGCGCACGCGCCCTCGCCCTGGTTCCGCTGGCTGACCGGCAACTCCGACCCGAGGGGCGGCTCGTTGCCGTTCCCGTTCGGGAAGACCGATTGGCTCGTCTGGTGGGGCGGCGGCACCTGGCCGCTCTGGCTGGCGAGCGTCGCCGGCCTGTTCCGGCTCGCGGCCGGTCCGGGGCCGAGGCGGCTGGCCTGCGCGTGGACCCTCTCGGCCTGGGTCCAGCTCGTCGCGCCGGGGCTCTACTGGCCGCATTACTACCTGATCCCCCTGCCGGGCGCGGCCCTGGCCGTCGCGGTCTTGCTCGAAGATGAGTGGCCCACGAGGCGGGGACGTTGGGGACGCATTCGCTGGTGGATGGCCGGGGTCGCGTTGCTGTCCCTGGCGGCGACGGCCTTCCTGCTGGCCCGGGATTACCTGGGAGTCCCGCCCGCGAGGCTGGGCACGCTCTACAAAGGGGGGCAGCAGTGGCTCCAGCAGCGGGCCCTGGGCCGCGAGCTGGGACGTCGGTCGCGGGCCTGGCGGTCGCCGAGGCTGTTCGTCTGGGGCTACCAGAGCCCGCTCTACTTCTACTCGGGGCTCGACGCCCCCACCCCGGAGTTCTTCGCCAACGACCTCCTGAAAGGGTACGCCGATCGCGACCACCCCCTCATCCGACCGCGCATCCGTCGGATCATGGACGACCTCCGGGCCCGGCCGCCGGAGCTGATCTTCGTCGGCTATCCGCCGTTTGCCGACCTGCGCACGTTCCTGCGCGAACGGTACGAGCCCGACACCGGCCTGGTCCGGGCCTGGCCGGATGGGATCGGCCTCTGGGTGAAGCGGGGCGAGGCGTTGCGGTTCGACGGGAGGGCGGCCGCGGTTGCCCGAGGCGCCGGGGGCGACTAAACTCTTGGGGACGATCGGGCCGACCGGCCCGGGCACGAAGGGAAAGGGTCCGACATGGCGAGCGACTCGGCGCGGTTGCGGGCGATCCGGGAGAAGGTCGAGGCGGGCCGTCGCCTCGACGTCGACGACGGCCTGGCGCTCGAGGAGTCGCACGACCTCTTCGAGGTCGGCGCGCTGGCCAACCTCGTCCGCGAGCGTTCCAACGGCAATCGCGCGTATTATAACGTCAATACCCATATCAATCCGACGAACGTCTGCGTCTACAAGTGCGACTTCTGCGCCTTCCGCGCCGACCTCGACGAGGACCGCGCCTACGTGATGGACGAGGCCCAGGTCCGCGGGCGCGCGATGCAGGCCCACGGCCGCGGCGCCACCGAGCTGCACATCGTCGGCGGCCTGCATCACAAGCTGCCGTTCGAGTACTACGTCGACGTCGTGCGCTGGGTCAAGGACGCCGCCCCAGAGATTCACGTGAAAGCGTATACGGCCGTCGAGATCGAGTTCTTCGCGAAGATCGCCCGGCTGTCGATCCGCGAGGTCCTGGGGCGGCTGGTCGAGGCCGGCCTGGGGAGCCTGCCGGGCGGCGGGGCGGAGATCTTCCACCCCGAGGTCCGCGAGAAGATCTGCGGCGCGAAGGCGTCGACCGAGACCTGGCTCGAGGTCCACCGCACGGCGCACCGGCTCGGGCTGAACTCGAACGCGACGATGCTCTACGGCCACATCGACCGCCCGATCCATCGGATCGACCACCTCGTCCGCCTCCGCGAGCTCCAGGACGAGACCGGCGGCTTCCAGACGTTCATCCCCCTGGCGTTCCACCCCGACAACTCGCGGATGGAAGACATCCCCAAGCCGTCGGCGGTGATGGACCTCAAGACGATGGCCATCAGCCGCTTGATGCTCGACAACTTCCCGCACATCAAGGCCTACTGGGTGATGCTCGGGATCAAGACGGCGCAGGTGGCCCTGGCGTTCGGGGCCGACGACCTCGACGGCACGGTCGTTCATGAGAAGATCTATCACGAGGCCGGGGCCGAGACGCCGCAGGAGGTCAGCGTCGCCGAGATCCGCCGCCTGATCGCGGAGGCCGGGCGGGAGCCGATCGAGCGCGACACGCTCTACCGCCGCGTCGAGCGCGACGGGTCGCGCTGGGAGGCCCGCGAGCGGATCACCACGCCGGCGCCGGCCGCCTCGGGCGCCTGACGGGGTCGAGCGGGGCCGGGGACCGGCCCCGCTCGACGTCGCCCGATCGTTTGCACACCTCTGGCCGAGAAAACCTCTCCATCTTCTCCAGTTTGGACCGGGAATTGCCGGTCTATCAGGGCCAAGGGATCGCGCCACGACCCGCGACGCGGGTCGTCGCGGGGCCGTGCTCGTGACGCCCGCGCGGGCCGGGAACCGCGCCGCGTCCGCTCCCCGCGCCCGGGGCCCGGTCCCCGCACCGCCCTCCCGTGATCAACTCGAACAGAGGAGCCCTCATCCATGAGGAGTCGACGCAACTACCGCTTCCGCCCCGTCGGCCTCGACGCCCTCGAGGACCGGACCGTCATGAGCTCCGCCGCCAGCCTCTCGGCGATGGCGGCCACGCCGGTGACCACGGGCCAGACGCCGCAGCAACAGCAGACGCTGGTCGACCAGGTGCTCGGCCAGGTGGACCAGGCGTTCTCGAACTTCGCGACCCAGTATCGCCAGGCGCGGGACGCCTACTTCACGAGCCTCGCCCCGACGACCACGACGAAGGCCCTGCCCGACAGCACCACCTCGACCGCGGCCACCGACGCGCTGACGACCTATCAGCAGACGACCTCGCAGCTCGTCGCCACGCTGACGCAGCAGGTGCTGGCGATCGTCAACTCGCCCGGCGGCGGCGGCGGCCTGCTCTTGCCCTACCTCCAGGCCCGCCTCGGCGGCACGCAAGGCGGGGGGCTCGCCAACGACCTGCTGTCGATCCCGGCCGTCGGCACCAACGGCCTGAATTCGGGGGACTTCTTCCAGATTTCCGAGCAGGCGATCACCAACGCCCTGAACGCGACGACCAGCTCGGTCCAGCTCTACGACGCGGCGCTGTTCCAGGTGGGCAACGCCTTCTTCAGCGGCCAGCTCGCCTTCGGCAAGCTGTCGAGCACCGTCGGCACCAACCCCGGCGGCACACAGCAGCAGCAGCAGTCGGTGACCGACCAGGTGCTCGGCAACGTCTACCAGGCGTTCACCAACTTCGTCAACCAGTACGACCAGGTCCGGGCCAACTACCTCGGCGTCGCCGGCGGCGGCGGGACCTTCAACAACGCCCAGGGGGACGTCGCCGCCTACAACGCGGCGACCCAGCAACTGACCGCGACGCTCGCGCAGCAGGTCGTCGCGGCGGTCGGCGCGCCGACGGGCGGGGCGACCCTGCTGACGACGTTCCTCCGGGCCCGGATCGGCAGCACGCAGTACGGCGGGCTGGCCCAGCAATTGACCGCCGCCCCCGGCGCCAATGCGAGCCCCGCCGGCTTCTCGCTGGCGACAAGCGCCGCGATCTCCTCGGCCCTCGAGTCGACGATCAACTCCGTGCGACTCTACGACGCCTCGCTCGTCCAGGGTGCCTTCGACCTGTTCGTCGCAGCCCAGGCGCGCGACTTCCGGCGGGCTCGGGCGATGACCGCCGCACACTCCAGGAGCCCAGGCACCGGCGTGGCGGCCGCGATCACCGGCGCGAGAATGGGCAACAGCGTCAACACCGGCGTCTCGGCCGGCATCCCGACGTCCCCCGCCGGCGACCCCACCGTCACCACCGCGCAGGCCCTCGGTGGGAACGTCACCGTCCCCGGCTTCACCGGCACCGGCACGATCACCGGCACCGGCCTCGGCGGCTTCATCAACGTCCCCGGCTTCACTGGTTTCGGCACGACCTCCGGGGTCCCGCTGCTCTTCAACGGCTTCACCTTTACGCCCAATTTCGGCTTCACCGCGACCGCCACGAACCCGTTCTTCGGCTTCGGCGGCATGGGCCCGTTCGTCACGACCACCGCGCTGCCCAGCCTGACCACCCCCGGGCTCGGCCTGGGCTTCGGCAATGGGTTCGGCGTCTTCAACGCCCCGTTCAACAACACCGGCTTCGGCTTCGGCGGCATCTTCTTCTGAGCCGCGCCCTGTCCCGGCCGGCGGCCACTTTTTGGGCCGCCGGCCGGGGACCGAATCGACGCGGCCGCGCCCGCCCGGGTATGATGGCCCCGCCGGGCGGGGACCACCCCCGGCGATCGGGGCCCCGCGATGCGCGTGACGCTGGTGACCGAGACGTTCGCCCCCCAGGTCAACGGGGTCTCCCGGACCTTGGGCGAGCTGGCGCGCGTGCTGACCGCGGCCGGCGACGTCGTCCAGGTCGTCCACCCCGACTACGGCACGCCCCCGGCCGCCGAGCACCACCGCCTCGTCCGCGCCGTCAGCCTGCCGTTCTACAAGGAGCTGAGGCTCCCCTTGCCCCCCTTCGGCTCGACCCGACGCGCCCTCGACGCCTTCGCCCCCGACCTCGTCCACGTCGCCACCGAGGCGACCCTGGGCCTGAGCCTCCTGCGGCACGCCCTGCGTCGCAAGCTGCCGGTCGTCTCGAGCTTCCACACCAACTTCGACCAGTATTCCTCCCACTACCGCGTCGGCTGGACCCGCGGCACCATCTGGCGCTACCTCCGCTGGTTCCACAACAAGACCATCGAGACCTACGTCCCCTCGCCGACCACCCTGCACGACCTCCGCGACCGCGGCTTCGAGCGCCTGGTGCTCTGGCCCCGCGGGGTCGACGCGGCCACCTTCCGGCCCGACCGGCCCGGCCGCAAGGCCGTCCGCGCGGCGCTGGGATTCGGACCCGACGACGTGGTCATCGGCCACGTCAGCCGGATCGCCGCCGAGAAGAACATCGGCTACCTCGGCGCGGCGCTGGCGGCCGTCGTCGCCGAGCGGCCCGCGGCCCGGCTGCTGATCGTCGGCGACGGCCCGGCGCTGCCCGACCTCCGCCGCCAGCTCGGCGAGTCGGCCCGGTTCGTCGGCTACAAGACCGGCGACGACCTGGCCGACCACTACGCCGCCGCCGACCTCTTCGCCTTCGCCAGCCTGACCGAGACCTTCGGCAACGTCGTGCTCGAGGCCATGGCCTCCGGCCTGCCCGTCGTCGCCGTCCGCGCCGGCGGCCCCGGCGACACCGTCCGACCCGGCCAGAACGGCGAGCTCGTCGAGCCGGCCGAGCCCCCCGCGACGTTCGCCGCGACCCTGGTCGCCCTAATCGACGACCGCGACCGCCGCCGCCGACTCGCCGACGGCGCCCGCGCCTTCGCCGCCTCCCAGACCTGGGACGCCATCCACGGCGCCCTCCGCCGCCGCTACCTCACCATCCTCGGCGACAGCTCCACCATCTTCGCCCCCGCCGAGCCCGAACGCTCCCGCGTCGCCGGATCTTGATTTGTTTTTATAATATTATTCTAAAATATTCTCTTTTATCCTCTGTCCTTCGTCCTCTGCCATCCGTCCCCTGCGATCTGTCCTCCCCCCCGTCCTCAATGCCCGTGCCCGTGCCCGTCGTCGACCGGCTCCGGCTTGGGCACGTAGGAGTAGGGCTTGTAGGGGTAGGCGACCCCCTCGACGTGCCAGTTGATCCGGCCGCCGCCGTGGCGCTCGCCCTCGAGGAGGAGCAGGGCGAACTCCTGGGCCTCGGGGAACTTCTCGAGGGGCGGGCCGGCGACCCGCAGGAGGGCCTGCGCCTTGGGCTTGATGCCGTCATAGCCGACCCGCTCGATCGTGACGAACTCGATCCGCTGATGGACCGGGTCGGCGTGGAGCCGATCCTGGATCGTCCGCACCGAACGGGTCTGGAGCTCGTAGGTGTCCGCCCCGGCGCGGCGGAGCATCTCGATCGCCCCGTTCGGCGAGAGCCCCTTCCGGTTCTCCGGCGGCAACTGGTACCAGACGGCCGTCGCGACCGGCGACCCCTTGCCCGCGTCGCCGCCCCCCCTGGCACCGCCGGCGGCGGGGAAGACGTCGTCGACATACTGCCGGGCGAACCGGGCCGCCTCGCGTTGCAGGAGGAAGCTGCCGACGGTCGAGTAGGTGTAGGCCGACAGGCCGCAGACGGCCCCCAGCGCGATCCCCGCGCGGGCGAGCCTCTGGCCCGTCAGCACGTCCGACATCTTGCGGATCTTCCGATCGGCGACCAGCCCAACGACCACTGCCGCGACCGCCGCCGCCAGGAAGCCGAGGTCGGCGAAGCTCAGGGCCGAGATGCACCCGAGCACCAGCGCGATGACCGCCAGCGGGTGGATCGCCCGATACGCCGGCAACTCGTTCTCGATCGCCGGCTTATCGACCGCCACCGCCGTCGGCTTCGGCTCGATCGCCGTCGGCCCTTGGGTTTCGTTCGCCACGTTGCTCGCTCCCGTTGCCTTCGCCCGTTCACTCAAAATCGAGGCTAATCGCCCCCGCCGGGGGCGTCAAGGGTCGGAGGAAAAGTGCGGAGTCACGAGTGCGGAGTCGCGAGCCCAGGCCCCCTCGCCGAGCCCTCGCGACGTCTCCACTCCGCACTCGTTACTCCACACTCAGCACCTTCTCCAGGGCCATGCCGATCCAGAAGGCGCCCAGGAGCCAGCCGGTGACGTTGGTCCACGACCACGACTTCGAGCCTCCCCTCAGGCGCCAGCCGGCCAGGGCGACGGCCAGGACGATGAGGCCCATGAACTGGACGTCCAGGGGGGTCGCCCACGACGTCCCCCGCCAACGCCCCCGCGCCGCCGCCGCCAGGTCGAAGACCCAAACGAGCAGGCCCCCCGACAGCCAGATCAACTCCCCCAATCCCCCATCCGTCGACTCTTTCCTCCCCAGCACCAACGGCCCCACCAGCGCCAGGCACCCCGCCAGCGTCGTCGCCCCCGCCAGCAATTCCCGCGGCGGCCACGACATCCTCCCCCGATTCACTAAAAGCCACAACCCATACCCCACCGCCCCCGCCAGCAAGACCACATTCGTCCACGGCGGCGACCCACTCGCCGCCGGTACTCCATTCGCTGTCTTTGACCCAGCCCGTTTTGTCGCCATATTCTGCACCTCTTTCGACGATGCGATTTTTCCCCTTCATTTTCGGCATTCGTCCAGAGTCCTCTCTTCCTTTTGTCCCCCCATTTTACAGCCCCCCTCGTTCCACTTGTCTCTCGTCGGTGGGGTAAAGGTCCTCGCTGCTGGGACCCCGAGTCGACATCTGGAACGAGACTTCGGCGGTGGGTTCGTTCGGAAAACGAACCGTAACTTTCTTTCTTGAAAACACTTCCGGATTCAGATGAGACGACCGTGTCGACGCAAGTCGTCAGTTTCTTGTATCGCTTCGGCACTGGCACAAACCGGGATCTCCTCACGCTCGAAGTGGCTTCGTTCCGCGCCGGGACGGGCGTCGGCAAACTCTCCCCGGCTTCTCCAGAATCCCGTGGGTTCGTTCGGCGCCGCGGGGGCGCGAATGGGTACGTTTTTTCCGATGCGGACCCCTGGAGTCACTTCGTTCCGCGCCGAGGTCGGCCCCAAGTGGCTTTGATTCGCGCAGGGTCGCATCCCGTCCTTGTCGACAATCTCTCCCACTTCCCCCAGAGTCCCGTGGGTTCGTTCGGCGCCGGCGCCTCGGCTCCGTCGAGCGCCGGCGCGGGTCGAAGTGGCTTTGTTTCGTCTCTCCGGGCCTGGGCGCGTTGGGTTCGTTCGGCGCGAGGGGAATGGTCGTCGTCGCGGTTTTCTTCGAGTCTCGGGGCATCGTCGTGGCTCGGGGATTCGAGGACGCCCACGGTCGGGGCGCGCACAAGACCCCCCGCGAGCGGCCTCTACCCACTCAGTTGGAATCCGCGCCGAAAACCGGCAAGGAAAACCTCACGGATACGGGATTATCCGGAAGGCTTGTCGTTCGTCGTGGCCCGACGGCCCGAAATCGGTCCGCGGTCGGGCCACGACGGAGCACGTTCCATCCCCGCGATCCCGGAGGAGCCCGGGATTCCTCCGCCCGTGGGTCGTCCCGACTTCAGTGACCGGGGTTGGCCGAGCCGCCGGGCCCGCCCGGAGAGCGACCCGGGTGGGGCTCGGTGCGGAACGGCTTCTTGGCGCGGTAGTGGTCGAGGCATTCGCGGAGGAGGGCCAGCCGCTTCGGGGAGGCGTCCTGTTCCGGGGCGAGCTCGAGGGCCTTGGTGACCCACTTGACGGCCGCGTCGAAGTCGCCGGCCTCGGCGCGGGCGGCGGCGAGCTCGTGGAGCAGGTTGAAGTCCTTCCACTTGCCCAGTTCGCAGCCGCGGGTCGCCGATTGGACGGCCTTCTTGCCGTCGCGGTACTTGGCCACAGGGCAGGTCGCCCAGATCCAGGCGCGGGCGCCGTAGGGCACGGCGAAGGCCGGGTCGAGCTTGATGGCCGCGTCGAAGTCGGCCAGGGCGCCGGCGTAGTCCCCCAGCTCGTCCCGGATGGCGCCCCGGCTCTGGATCGCCCGGGTGCTGGAGGGGTCGAGGCGGACGGCTTGCTCGGCGTCGGGCAGGGCGCGAGCGTTCTCGCCCTGGGCGTAATACGCCACGGCGCGGTCGCTGTATGCCTGGGCGAAGTTGGGGTCGAGCTTGACGGCCGCGTCGAAATCGGCGATGGCGGCATCGTACTCGTGCCGGGCGAGGTGGGCGGTGCCCCGGCCGTCGTGCGCCACGGCGAGCTTGGGGTCGAGGCGGATGGCCTCGTCGAAGTCGGCGAGGGCGCCGTCGTACTCTTTCTTCTGGATCCGGGCCTGACCGCGGTTGTTGTAGCCGACCGCGAGCTTCGGGTCGAGGCGGATCACCTCGTCGAAGTCGGCGATCGCGCCGTCGTAGTCGCGCAGGCGGAGCTTCAGGTAGCCCCGATGGCCGTGGAGGGTCGCGGTCGGCTGCCGCTCGATCAGCGCGGTGGCGACCTCGATGGCCTGGTCGAGCGTCAGCAGCTCGGCCGGCTTGACCCAGCCGCGCAACTTGCCCGCACTGATCCAGGCCCGACCGTCGGCGACGCGGTCGACGCGATAGATCCGGTACTCCTGCCCCGTGGCGACGACCTTCTGGCCCAGCCGCACGGAGACCTCCTTCGACTTCAGGATCACCTCCGTCCCCTTCTTGAGCCCCGGTCCCCGCGCCTGGCCCTCGGCCTTGAGGGCGGGCGCGACGACGGCGACGGCGACGGCGACGAGGACGACCACCCCGACCCGACGAACCGACCGGCCCGCGACCCTTCCCATCGAATCATCCCCCTCCAATCGGAGCCGCCCCGCAGCAAGCCCCCGCGTGCTCGCCGGCCCTCAGTTTGCGTCGGACCGACGGACGATTCCAGAGGTAAGCCGACGGTCGAGTCGACGCGAGACATCCGAACCTGGAGGGCAGGGCTCGCCCTGCCTCTTGTTGAAAGTATTCTCAAGAGGCAGGGCGAGCCCTGCCCTACGACGGGATCGGAACGCGAAGGATCGGGGCCGCCCGGCGCGTCCTCAACGGGCGAGCCAACGCACCATCTCTTTCGTCACGAACTCCGGCGCGTCCTGCTGGACGAAGTGGCCGGCGTCGGGGACGGTGACGAGGGTGAGGTCCTTCTCGACGAACCGCCACGTGTCGTTGAGCCCGCCGGGCAAGAGCGCCGGGTCCTTGAGGCCGTGGATCATCAGGACGGGGCACTTCACCTTGGGCACGTCGGCCGGGTCCGGGGCCTTGTACGGCTCGCGGGGGTAGTTCGCCTTGTAGTAGTTCAGCATCGCTTCGAACGACGACTTCTGGAACGCCTCGACGTACTTCGGCTTCGCGTCCGGGTCCGTCACCCAGAACGTCAGGCCCTCCGCGGTCAGCTCGGCCGCCGCGCCCGGCTCCTGGAAGTGCCGGGCGTAGGCCGAGGCCCTGCGCTGGTCGGGGTTGTTCGCCAGCTCCCGCGCGATCGCGGCCGGGTGCGGCAGGTTGAGGATGATGAGCCGATCGGTCATCTGCGGGTGCCGCATCGCGAACGACCACGCGATCGCCCCGCCCCAGTCGTGGCCGACGAGGATCGCCTGCTTCCTGCCGAAGTGCTCGACGACCGCCTTCACGTCGCCGACCAGCTTCGGCATCGCGTAGGCCTCGACCCCCTCGGGCTTGTCGCTCTCGTTGTACCCCCTCAGGTCGATCGCCACGACCTGGTGATGCTCCGCCAGCGCCGGCATCTGCTTCCGCCACGTGTACCAGTAGTCCGGGAAGCCGTGCAGCAAGACGACCAGCGGCCCCTTGCCGCGCGTGACATAGTGGATCTTCACGCCGCCCGAGTCGACGAAGCCGCTCTCGCCCAGGTCACCCTGGGCCGTTGCGCGCGGGGCGATCACCAGCAGCAGGCCCGCGAGCGTCACGCCGATCGACTTGCGGATCATCACGACGTGCTCCCCGGCGAAGGCCGGGCGGACGGTCTGCGGTCGGCGCGGAGCGGGCGTCGCCGTCGCGCCGGCCGCCCGGCAAGGATACCAGACCACGCGAACGGTCGCTACGGGCTCCGCCCCAGTGTCGCGCCGCGGGGCGAGTGGCGCCGAGAGAGGGGCCACCCGCCGCACACGGCCACGATCCGACCCGGGTTCAATGGCTGATCGTCAGGGTCGAACTCTTGCTCGACCCGAGGTCGGCGAAGTACTCGGAGAAGCTGCCGAGGTCGACGCCGTCGATCGAGCCGTCCCCCGACGCCGTCGCGGGGACGTCCGTCCCCGAGAACTTGTTCACGATCTTGAGGGTCCCGACCGAGATATGCTCAACATACGATTCATCGAGCGCCGGGCCCGAGGGGGTGAGATCCAGGCTGACGCTCACGGTATGGGGGCTGCCGTCGAACAGGCTGTAGACGGTGCCCGAGGCGGTGATCGAGCCCGAGGTCAGCTTCTTGTCGATGGTGAACGTGCCGTCGATCAAGCCGAAGCCTTCGTCGAAATTCCCAGAGGCATCCTGGGTGACGTAGATGACGAAGACGAACGCCGAGCCCGCAGGTGGCCCGCCGGGCTGGTGGTTGCTCGACGCCCCGGCGTCGACGTAGATCTCGCGGTAGACCCCGTCGGAGCCGACGGAGAAGATGTCGGCATCGAGGAAGGGGCCCTTGGACGAGACCGTGCCGCTGGAGGCCTGTCCGAACGCGGGCTGGGCCAGGCCCGCCGCCATCGTCGCCGCGATCAGGAACGCATGAATGACCTTCATTGGTGCATCTCCCTCGCCGTCCCGTCGGCCGAATCCGCTCGCTCCTCGAATCGATCTGCACCGGCCGGCCCGGCGCCGGGCCGCGATCGTCCTGACGCGCTGCCGCCCGCCCAGGCAGGGGCGGATCGGTCCGCGGGCCGCGTCCCGGGCGCGTGGGCTCCCCCGCGAGGCAGTCCCCGCCTCGGTCCTCGGACGCCGCGTCGCAGGCGCGCAATCCCCTCGTCGGGTTCAGGGCGCTGCCGATGTCGATCGATCTTCCCGACGACGTTGCCGGGTTGCGATGGGGCCAATGGAGTAACGGCGGGACTCATTACACTACGGTAGGCGGAAAACACAACAGAATTCTTGGCGAAACAAAGACTTTCCTTAGAGCGATTTGTTTCACAACAATTGAATGTTCTCTAAGTCGAAATCCATCCTTCAGTTATTGCGCGCGAGGACGAGCGATCCCATGCGATGATTCTTCGCGGGACTCAGAGCGTCCGCCGTGCGGGCCGGACCCATCGGATCCGAAGCACGGCGGATCCGTCAGAAGACAGGTTCAGGATGACCGAACCATCCGCGCCACGAACATGGCGTCCGAGTCGATCTCGGTGGGCCAGATGGTGAGGGTGCCGTCGGTGGGTGCGCCGGTGAAGGGGTGGGGGAAGGGGTCGAGGCGGAAGGTGGGGTGCGAGGCGAGGAAGGTGCGGACGACGTCGGTGGTCTCGGCGGGGGTGAGGGTGCAGACGGAGTAGACCAAAGCACCGCCGGGGCGGACGCCGAAGGAGGCGGCGCGGAGGAGGTCGGCTTGCAAGGCGGCGAGGCGGGGGATGGCGTCGCGGTCGAGGTTCCAGCGGGCGTCGGGGTTCCGGCGCCAGGTGCCGACGGCGGAGCAGGGGGCGTCGACGAGGACGCCGTCGAACGACCCGGGCTTGCCGGCGACGTGGCGGCCGTCCCAGGGCTTCGTGGTCAGGTTGCGCCAGGGGCTGCGTCGGGCGCGGCGGACGGCCTCGAGGAGCTTCCGCTCGTTGACGTCGGTGGCGACGACCACGCCCTTGCCGACCATCAACGCCGCCAGGTGCAGGGCCTTGCCGCCGGCGCCGGCGCAGGCGTCCCACCAGCGCTCGCCGGGGTCGGGGTCGCAGGCGAGGCCGACGGCCTGCGCGGCGATGTCCTGGATCTCGAGCTCGCCCTTCTTGAACGCCTCTAAATGATAGACATCGACGTCCTCGTCGAGCCGGGCCGCGCGGATCATGCGGCGGTGGACCCAGGGGTTGACGCCGAGGTCGCGGAGGGCGGACCAGGTGACGTTCTCGTCCTTGCCCTGGGCGCGGACCCAGAGCGGGGGACGCGACTGGAGGGCCCAGAGGAGCGCGAGGAAGCGGGCCTTCGGCGGTTGGTCGCCGGGGGGGATGGGCAAGGACTCGCGGAGCCATTGGGGGAAGAGGCGCCAGGGGTCGGCGGTGACGGCGTGGCCGGCCATCAGCCGCTTGAGCCCCTCGGCCCGCGCCGTCCAGTTCGGCGCGTCGCCCAATGCGATCAGGCCGCCCGGGTCCCGGCCGAGCGTCTTCGCCCAGACGCGGCAGACGGGGTGGACCGTGGTCGAGTCGAGCAGCACGGCCAAGAGGAGACGCGCCTCGGGCTTCGAGAGCCGCAGCGGCTCGATCCAGCCTCGCCATCGAAAAAGCGCGAACGCCGCCCGGCTGATGAAACGGTGGTCCGGCGCCGCCAGGTCGCGACGCCGACGCAAGGCGAGCGCGATGGCGCGGTCGGCGCGCTTGTGCTCTTGAATCACGATGTGTTCGACATCGAGCGCGATGGTCGCGGCGGCCTCGGCAAGGACCCCCGCCGGCGCGACGTGCGCGGCATAGGGAGTCGGCCCGGATGGCTCGTTGGCTTCGGGCTTGAAGTCCTGGGGGCGCGCGGGGCGGGGGCGGTCCTCGATCGAGGGACGAGGACGGGGTCGGGTGCGCGAGGGGCGGGTCTTGGGGCCCGTGCGTCGAGGCTTCTTGTTCATGCCTCAGGATATCTCGGCCTGGCCCGTCCCGTAAACCCTCCGCAACGCCCACGCCGCCGGCAACCCCGCGGCGCCGACGACCGCCAGGAGGATCAACGCGATCCCCGACAGCCGGCTCTCGACGCCGGTATGCAGCAGGCTCCAGACGAGCTTGGTGGCCGTCTCGGTGCCGGGCAGCTCGACGACGCTGTACGCCGGCAGCTCCCCCATCGCCAGCGCGAACGCCACGCCCCAGGCCGCCAGGGCGGGGGCGCGCGTCAAGGGGATCACGATCCGACGAACGATCGAGCCAGGGCTCAGCCCGTCGAGCGCGGCGGCCTCGAGGTAGTCCTCGGGGAACGTCCGCAACGCGGGCCAGAGCACGAGCATCGCATAGGGGAGCGTGCGCAAGATGTCCACGAGGACCAGGACCACCGGCGTGTTGTAGACGATGGGCACGCTCCGGTACGCCAGCACCAGGGCCAGGCCGGCGGCGGGGCCGGGCGTCGCGAGCAGGAGCGCCACGACGCCCGCGGCGACCCAGGCCCAGGCGCCCGGCCGCCTGGCCTTCCAGGCGAGCGGCCAGGCCACGAGCAGGGTCGCGGTCGCGCCGGCGGCCGACCAGATCAGGCTGTTCAGGAGCGGGCTCTGCCAGTACCACGAGGGGTGTCGGAGCAGTTGGGAGACGTTGGGCGCGAGGTCCTCCCACGAGGCGCCGATCGACTTGCGGAACGTCGGCCACGTCCAACGCTTGCCCCCGAGTCGGCCGACCCAGCCGGCGCGCCAGATCAGGCCGTAGATCGGCAACGCGACGGCGTTGCCGACGATCGCGACGACGACCGCGCCGACGCCGAATCGCCAACGACCCAGGCGCCACGTCCGCGCCCTCGACCGCGGCGAGGGGAGCCGCGCGGGGTCGGCGCGCAAGAGGGCGCGGGCGGCGAGGAGGACGAGCGTGCCGAGCACGACCAGCGGCGGCAAGGCGACGACCGCGACGGCCTCGGGGCCGTTGCCGAGCTTCAGGTTGGCCTGGAGGTACGCCTCCTCGGCGAACGTGCGGACGCGCAAGAGGTCGGTCACCGTCATGTCGCCGGCCGTCAGGACCGCCACCGCCAAGGCCGCGCCGGCGATCGCGCCGACGGATCGCCGCAGGCTCACGCCGAGCACGACCCGCCAGGCCGGCCAGTCGAGCACGGCCGCCTCCTCCAGCTCCGGCTCGACCCCCCTCAGGCCGACCCCGACGAGCAACGTCACCCACGGCAACGCCGCCATCCCCTGCACGAACGCCGCGCCCGGGAGGCCGACGAGGATGGGTTTCGTTGTGAACAATTGCACGCGCCCTTGATTACCGAACGCGCCGAGCCAGGCCGTCGCGTGCAAGGGCAGCGGGATGAACACCGCCAGCGCCAGCGACGCGAGCAACGGCCGCCGGCCCGCCATGTCCGTCCGGACGAGCAGCACCGCCAGCGCGATCCCCGCCGGCAACGCGACGGCCTCGGTCGCCAGGACCAGTTCGAGGGTGTTCCTCGCCAATGCGAGCGGCCTGGCCAGGGTCGTGTCGGTGAACGGCAACGGGCCGATCGGCCCCGCGCTCGGGACCGTCCCCGACTCCGCCCCGCGCAGGCCCATCACCTCCAGCGTCGTCGCCAGCGCCGGCCAACCGACCGCCACGGCGAGCGCCGCCGCGAGCAGGACATTCCCGAGGACCTTCACCCGAACCTCCGGTCCCGAAAAAAGATGGACGCGGCCCGTCGGCCCCCTTTACAATCGGCGTTGGCCCCGGCCGACCGCAAGACCCTCCCGCAGACGGCAACGCCGACCCTCCGCAAACCCTCCCAAGGTGGCCCTCGCGATGCGACGCTCCCCCTCCATCGGCACCGGCCTCGTCGTCGTCCTCGTCGCGGCCGCGGCGACGCCCGCCGCGGCCCAATCGCAGGCGATCGACTTCGACCGGGACATCCGGCCGATCTTCGAGGCCCGCTGCTACGACTGCCACGGACCGAAGAAACAGAAGGCCGACCTCCGGCTCGACGACCGCGCGGCCGCCCTCCGCGGCGGCGCCGACGGCCCGGTGATCGTGCCCGGCAAGGGGGCCGACAGCGACCTCATCGCCCGCGTCACCAGCGACGACCCCGAGGAGCGCATGCCCCCGAAGGGGCCGCGGCTCTCGGCCGAGGAGGTCGATCGCCTCCGGACCTGGATCGACCGCGGGGCCGACTGGCCCGCCCAGGAGAGCGTCCAGGCCCGCAAGGGGCGCGACCACTGGGCCTTCAAGGCGCCGTCGCGGCCAGCTCTGCCCGAGGTGAAGGATCCGGGCTGGGTCCGGTCGCCGATCGATCGGTTCATCCTCGCGCGACTCGAAAAGGAGGGCCTGCATCCGTCGCCCGAGGCCGACAAGGCCACGCTCATCCGCCGGCTGAGCCTCGACCTGATCGGCCTGCCGCCGACCGTCGAGGAGGTCGACGCCTTCCTCGACGACAACCGGCCCGACGCCTACGACCGGCTCGTCGACCGCCTGCTCGCCTCGCCCCATTATGGCGAGCGCTGGGGCCGCGTCTGGCTCGACGCGGCGCGTTACGCCGACAGCGACGGCTTCGAGAAGGACAAGCCGCGGTTCGTCTGGTTCTATCGCGACTGGGTCGTCAAGGCCCTCAACCGCGACCTGCCGTATGACCGCTTCGTCATCGAGCAGGTCGCCGGCGACCTGCTCCCTGACGCCACCCAGGACCAGCGCGTCGCCACCGGCTTCCTGCGCAACTCGATGATCAACGAGGAAGGGGGCGTCGATCCCGAGCAGTTCCGCATGGAGGCGATGTTCGACCGGATGGACGCCATCGGCAAGGGCATCCTCGGCCTGACCATCCAGTGCGCCCAGTGCCACAACCACAAGTTCGACCCGATCACCCAGCGCGACTACTACCGCGTCTTCGCCTTCCTGAACGACTCGCACGAGGCCAACGTCGTCGTCTACACCCCCGACGAGCAGTTGCGCCGCGAGGCCATCTTCCGCGAGGTCCGCGAGGTCGAGGCCGAGCCCAAGCACACGCACCCCGACTGGCCCGAACGGCTCGCCGCCTGGGAAGAGTCGGCGCGTCGCGGCCAGCCCGATTGGACCGTCGTGCGGCCGAAGGTCGACGAGATCTCCGACGGCGGCCAGAAGTACGTCCCGCAAGCCGACGGCTCGTTCCTCGCCCAGGGGTACGCGCCCACGAAGCATCGGGTGAAGATGACCATCAAGGTCGATGCGAAGGACGTCCGCGCCTTCCGGCTCGAACTCCTCAACGACCCCAACCTCCCCCGCGGTGGCCCCGGCCGGTCGATCGAGGGGACGGCGGCCCTCACCGAGTTCGAGGTCGAGGCCGCGCCGGCGGACCACCCCGAGAAGGCCGAGAAGGTCAAGTTCGTCCGGGCCTCGGCCGACGTGAACCCGCCCGAGACCCCATTGAAGCCATTCTATCATGATAAGAGCGACAAGAAGCGCGTGACCGGCCCGGCCGCCTTCGCGATCGACGGCAAGGACGAGACCGCCTGGGGCATCGACGTCGGCCCCGGCCGCCGCAACCGGCCGCGCAAGGCGGTGTTCGTCGCCGAGAAGCCGGTCGGCTTCGACGGCGGTACGATCCTGACGTTCTTCCTCAAGCAGAACCACGGCGGCTGGAACAGCGACGACAACCAGAACCACAACCTCGGCCGCTTCCGCCTCGCCTTCACCACCGCCGAAGGCGCCGAGGCCGACCCGCTGCCGCTGGCCGTCCGCGAGGCCCTTTCGGTCCCGCGCGAGCGCCGCAATCCGGCGCAAGAGGCCGCGGTCTTCGGCTACTGGCGGACGACGGTCGCCGACTGGAAGGACGCGAACGACCGGATCGAGGCCCTCTGGCGCGAGCATCCGGAGGGGACGACGCAACTGGTCCTCGAGGCCCGCGACAATCCGCGCGAGACCCACGTCCTCCAGCGCGGCGACTTCCTCAAGCCGGCCCAGGCCGTCGAGCCCGGCGTCCCGTCGTTCCTCCACCCGCTGCCGAACGACGCCCCGGCGAACCGCCTCGGCTTCGCGCGCTGGCTGGTCGATCGTAAGTCGCCGACGACGGCTCGTTCGCTGGTCAATCGCGTCTGGCAAGGCTACTTCGGCCTCGGCCTGGTGGGCACGAGCGAGGACCTCGGCACGCAGAGCGAGCCGCCGAGCCACCCGGGATTGCTCGACTGGCTCGCCGTCGAATTCATGGAGCGCGGCTGGGGCCTGAAGGACCTGCACCGTTTGATCGTCACCTCGGCATCCTATCGCCAGCAAGGCCGCGTCACGCCCGAGCTCCTGGCGCGCGACCCGTTCAATCGCCTCCTGGCGCGCGGGCCGAGGTTCCGGGTCGATGCGGAGGTCGTCCGCGACGTGGCCCTCGCCGCCAGCGGCCTGCTCAACCCGAAGGTCGGCGGGCCGAGCGTCGGGCCGCCGGCTCCCGCGTTCCTCTTCCAGCCGCCGACGAGCTACGGCCCGAAGGTCTGGCCCGAGGCCAAGGGGCCCGAGCGCTTCCGCCGCGCCTTGTACACCTTCCGCTATCGCTCGGTGCCGTACCCCGTCCTCCAGAACTTCGACGCCCCCAACGGCGACTTCGCCTGCGTCCGCCGCGCCCGGTCGAACACGCCCCTGCAAGCACTCACGACCTTGAATGAGCCCCTGTTCCTCGACTGCGCCCGCGCCCTGGCGCGGACCACGCTCGAATCCGGCGGCTCCTGCGACTCGGACCGGCTCACCTACGCCTTCCGCCGCTGCCTCGCGCGGCGGCCGACCGAGAAGGAGTCGACCGCCTTGCTCGCGATGCTCGATCGCCAGGCCCGCCGCTACGGCTCCGAGGGTCACGACCCCAAGCCCCTCATCGCCGATGGGGATGAGAGCCTGCCGAAGCTGCCCGAGGGCGTCACCCCCGCTCGGCTCGCCGCCTGGACCGCCGTGGCGCGCGTCCTCTTGAATCTGGACGAGACGATCACCAAGGAGTAGGGTCCGCCGTGCCAGCCCTGTAAAGGTGACATCAGGTACGCTTGTCTTGATCCTTGAGCAGCTTGGCCGTCGACAGGTGCTTCTTCTCGTATCCGCTGGCCTTCTTGGGCTTCGGCTTCTTCGGCCCGCGCGGTTGC
>DASZMJ010000562.1:0-6060 GCA_035551935.1 Isosphaeraceae bacterium | reverse complement strand
CGCGATGCGTCCCGCGCCCCTCGGCGTGTGCTCGTCATTTCTTGTGGCCGGCGACCAGCGTCTCGGCGTTGCGGTGGGCCGAGTCGACCAGGTCGTCCCAGTGCTTCTCGACGTACTCGGGCGGCCCGCCCTTCTGCGCGACGTAGTGGGCCGCCTCGAGGGTGCTGACCATGTCGATCGCGTCCCAGGGGCAGACCTGGGCGCAATGCTTGCAGCCGATGCAGCGGTCGAGGTCGATGTCGCACCAGGTCTGGAGGCTCGCGTACTCCTCCCCCGGCACCTTGTAGATGCAGTCGACCGGGCAGACTTCCAGGCAGGCCTCGCAGCCCGTGCAGCCGTCGGCGTGGATGACCGCCAGGATCTTCGGGACGACCTTGCGGGGCTTGTTCGGGAGCTTCGACGCCATGAGAACGGGTCCGGTGGCTCGTTTGGGGATCGGACCGCCGGAAAGGCGAGACCGCCGCGCCGGCCCTACCGAGAATCATTATCGGTTCCGATCCCCCTCGGGTCAATGCCCGATCGCGACACCCCTCGGCCCGTCCAGCAGGCTCATCCACTCCCCGGCCGCCTGCCTCGTCAACCGCACCGCCGAAGCCAGCCGCTCCAACCGCGACGGCCCCGCCGGTCGGGCCGGCTCGACCTCGGGCACACGCGTCGGCTCGAACGCCGATTCCCCCTCCTCTGCCCGATTCAGGGCCATCGCCATCGCATCGCCGAAGTCCGGCCCCTCGACCGCCTCCGTCGCCTGGAAGACGACCGGCCTTGGCTCGGCCACGGCCACCGGCTCGGCCACGGCCACCGGCTCGGCCGGGGCCTGTTGACGATCCGCCCGCGCCCGATCGACCAGCTCCTCGACCGCCCTGCCGAACGCCCGATCCGCGGCACCGACCTCGACCTCGACGACCGCCCGCGCCGGCTCGTGGTTCACCTCGGCGAAGGCATCGCGACCGTTCGGCATCCGCGCATCGGCATCGGCATCGGCGAGGGCCGCCTGGCACCACGCCCTCCCCGATCGCACCCAGGCCCCGAGATCTTGCCCCGTCGGCAGGTCCAGCCCCAGGCTCGTCACCAATCCCACCAGCACGAGTCGCAAACCCATCGGCGCCACTCCCCGAAGTCCATCCACAACCGTTGTTCCGCGCGTTTCCGATCCCCCAGAGACGCGGAGCCGGGCCTTCCCGTCGGCCCACGCTCGACCCTCGTTGTTCAACAATATCGACGAGGCGCTTCGGGGCCTTGAGCGAAGTGGAGCAATTTGGGTAAGAGATGTGGACTGCGGAGAGGCTTCGTCCGGGAGGATCTGGAGAGGCCGCGTGTTGTACACGCCCTCGATGTCACGGCCTCATCCCCTCGTCCCGGAGGAGTCGCGCCGTGCTCTCGTAGGCTTCGCGGACCCACTCGACGATCTTGTCGGGCTCGGGGGAGTATTCGAGCTCGACGGAGACGGTCAGATCATCGACATTTAAGGACTTGATGGCACGAAGATAGGGGGGGAAGTCGACGACGCCGCGGCCGGGGGGCAAATCGCCGTGGACGCGGCCGTCGCAGTCGGAGATGTGGACGTGGGCGACGCGGCCGCGGAGGCGTTCGAGCGTCTCGGGGGCCTGGTTCGCCAGCACGAGGTGCGAGATGTCCACGTTCGCGCGCACCGAGGGGAGGCCGACATCGTCGAGGAACTTGGCCATATGATCGACCGAGTTGAGCAGCGACATCGCGAACGGTTCCAGCTCCAGCGCGATCTCCAGGCCCAGCTCGCCGGCGTACTCGCCCAGCACGCGGACGTTGCGGACGCCCGCGGCCCACTGGTCGGCCGGCGGGATGACCTCGCGCTGCCAGACGTACTCGCCGAGCACCAGCAGCACGTTCCGCGCGCCGAAATTCCGGGCCATGTCGAGGTACGACTTCACGCGGTCCATGTGGAACCGCTGCACGCTCGGGTTGAAGTCGACCAGCCCCAGCGCCACGCACGCGACGCTGACGATCGGCAGCTTGGCCAGGTCGCATTCTTTCTTGATCATTCGAATCTCCATCGGCCCGCAGTCGATCGGGTCGGCGAAGATGTCGATGGTGTCGAAGCCGATCTCGCGGGTCATCCAGATGCCGAACGCCGTCTCGCGTCCCGCCTGGGCCCACGCGGAGTTGATCAGGCCGAGCTTCATTGGGCTGCCCTCGTCGCCGGGCCGGGTTGGGTGGATGGACTCGGTGTCGGCTTCGCCACGATCGCCTTCAGGGCCCACTCGGCGGCGGCCCGGACCAGGGGCGAATCGTCGTGCAACCGCGCCCTCAGCTCCGTCGCCGCCCCGGCCGCGTCCGGCCCGATTGCGCCGAGCGCCTTGGCCGCCGCGCGGCGGACGCCGGGCACCGGATCGGCCAGGGCCGCCCGCAACGCCGCGCGCGATTCCGGCCTCCTCGGCGCGACTCGCGCCAGCGCCACGGCCGCGGCCTCCCTCACGTCGGGCTGGTCCGATTTCAGGGCCTTCTCCAGGGCCCCCGCCGCCCCCTCGGCCGCCGGCCCGAGGCATCCGAGGGCCGCCGCGGCGATCGCGCGGAGGGGAATGTCGCGGTCGTCGAGCGCCTCGACGAGGGCCGCGATCGACTTGGCGTCGCCCTCATGCAGCCTGCCGATGGCGCAGGCCGCCTGGCGGCGGACGGGCGAGGTCCCGTCGCGCAGCGAGATGAACCACCGGCCCCCGCGGCTGTCACCCGGCGCGATGGATCGCAGGGCGTCCTTGCAATCGTACTCGAGGAAGGACCCGGGATTGTCGCCCATGGCTTCGAGGAGCGCGGGGATCGCCGGCTCGGCGACGGAACTGTTGTGGCGGAATGTCCTCGCGGCGTACCCGCGGCGATCGTCGTCGGGATCGTGCAGGAGATCGATCATCGCGGAGACGCCCGCCCGCGCCTCGTCCGGGCCGAAGTTGCCGAGCGACCAGGCGGCTTCGACCCGGACCCTCCAGTCCTCGTCGCCCAGCGCCGCGTTCAAGGCCGGGACCGCGCGATCGCCGTCGGCCCGGATTCTTCCCAGCGCCTTCGCCGCGTCGCTACGGTCCTCCGCGTCCGGCGCCTTCAGCAGCCTCACGAGATCGGGGACCGCCGCCCCGGCCTTCGGGCCGAGCTCGCCGAGGATTCGGGCCGCACTGTCACGGGCCACCTTGTCGGGGACTCCGACAAGACTCGCGATCGCCCGGATGACCCGCGCGTCGTCCGGCCCGATCCGGGCCAAGGCCGCCGCAAGGACGACGGCCTCGGGTTGCTGGTCGTCGCCCGCGGACTTTGGCCGGCCGGATTCTACCTCGGCGGCGAGCCGCCCGAGCAAGGTTGGCAGCGCGACCTCGGTGGACACGCCATTCCTGCGGATCGCCCCGATGCTCGCGATCGCCCCGACCCGGATTGGGGCGTCCCCATGCTCCAGGATCTCGAGGAGCAGGCCGACGCCCCGCTCCTCCGCCTCCTCGCCGATGAGCTCCAACGCCAGGGCCCCTGCCGACCGCTCGGAGAATACGCCCGCGAAGACGGCGAGAGTCAAGGGCTCCTTCCCTCCGCCTATGCGGAGCGCCCTCTGCAACGACCTCCGGGACGGCTGCGGTCCGCCGTGAGACCAGTGGCTGCGGACCTGGCCCGCTTCCCGGGCGACCATCGCGCGGACGATCTCCGGCACGGCCGGGGATGCGTCCTCGCCGAGCATGCCCAGGCCGAGGAAGGCGGCGAATCGCCCCTCGACGTCCTCGCCGCGGAGCCGCTTGCACAGCATCGGCACCGCCGCGGAGCGGTCCGTCTCGAACAACAGCAACTCCATCGCCGCCGTGAGGGCCCGCGTCGGCGGGGCGGTCTCGACCATCTTCAGGAGCGTATCCATCCCCCGCTGCCGCGCGACGAGGCCGAGCGTCGATAAGATCCGCGCGGCCTCCGCCGAGATCCGGCGATCGTCGTCGCCGAGCGCCCCGACGAGCAGGTCGATCGCCGGCACCGGCACGACCTTCTCGCGCTGGAGCACCGTGCCGAGATAGGACAGGGCCCGCGGCCGGAGCTCCGGTACCTTGAGCATCTCGGCGAACAGCGGGACGACGACCTCGGCCGGCGAGTCCAGCTCGACGAGCGCATCCAGCGGGTCTGCGCCTCGGGGAAGGTAGAACCCCTCTTGCCCGCGGGCCACCGCGATCGCATCGGTCGCGAGGGCACGGGCCAGGGCGGGCGACTTGTTCCCGAGCCGGACGAGGAGGAAGGCCGCCTCGTGGCGGGTGCTCGGTCGCCGATCCCGCAGCGCGATGGCCAGCAACTGGGGCTCGACCTCCCTCGCCGCGGGCCCGTACCGCCGGAGCTCGATGATGGCCTGCTCGCGCTCCGACGATTCGAAACTCGCGAGCCTCCGCTTGCACTGCTCGACCGGCGCCATGTCGTGCCGGTACCGCGCATACCCCGCCGCGAGGGCGCAGAGGGCGACGAGCACCATCAGCGACCGGATCCGCCAGCGCGAGCCGGGCAAGGGCATGGCGGGCTCCCGACGCATGTTGGGACGCGGGGACGGGCGACGTCCTCCAAGCTAGCCCGCCCCGACCCCGCCGGCAAGCGACCGCTCGGCCGTTTCCTCCGCCCGGGCCGGTTGGAGTGAACCTCCACCCCTCCCCGTCGCAGGCCCGTCCCGCGTGCCGTCCGCCTTCTCTTCCTCGTAGCAGGCACGCTCCGCGTGCCGTCCGCCGACACCAAAGAGGCTGTTGTGGATCGGCGGACGGCACGCGGAACGTGCCTGCTACGAAAGCGCACCCCGGACGCCACCGAACCGTTCGGATCGGACCTCGCTGATGCATGACGGTCGTCCGAGGGCCCGATTCGGGCCTCAGACGATCCCGGGGATCGCCGCCGACGGCCGCGGCGCCTCGGCGGCGAACAGCCTCGAGACCAACCGCGACGGACCGGGGACGGGTTGCGCATCAGAAATCATCTCGGAGTAAAGGGTTGCGTCATTCTTCGGTTCGTTCCGTACCGGCGCCTCGGCCGGCATCGGGGTCGGCCGCGCCACCGGCGCGGGCGCGGGGACGGCGACCGGCCGCGGCGTATGGCGGGCCTTCTTGCTGGCGATCAGCGACGCCGAGAGCTGCCGCAGCGTGCGCAGGTGGTCCTGCAAGTAGCGGTGCCGACGCATGCCATCATCCGTTGTATCCACATACGAAGCCGCGATCGCCGCCTCGCGCTCGGCCGCGTCGGCCGCCTCCAGCGCCGGCCGCAGCGACTCCAACGCCTCCAGCTCGTCGGCGACGATCGCGCGCAATTCCTCACGAGAATTGGAGTTCTGGCTCGGGGCGTGCTCCGTCTCGCTGAGCCCCAGCTCGGCCTCGAGCGCCCGGCCCAGGCCGTGGACGAGCTGGACCGTCGGGTCGCTGGTGGCGCCGGGATGCAGGCCGAGCAGCCGGATGGCGTGGTCGCGCAGCGGGAAGCTCCAGTGGCCGCCGTCGTCCAGCGCCGCGGCCAGCTCGTTCCAGCGCGCCATCAGCCAGCGGCAGCCGTCGCCGCGGCCCAGGAGCGCCTCGTGCGCCTCGATCCTGTCGGCGTAGATCGCCTCGATCAGCGCCGTGAGGCTCTGCGCACGCTGGTCGTCCCACCTGGCGCCGGCGTCGCGGACGCGGGCCGAGACCGCGGCGTTGTCGGCCATGCGGACGCGGGTCAGGGCGATCGAGGCGCAGACCATGTTGTAGACCAGCTCGCGCTCGTACGAATCGGCCGGCTTGAGCTCGTGGACCCAGCCCTCGAGGGTGGCCTGGAACTCCTCGACGCTCTCGCCGGGCAGGACGGCGACGTTGGTGCAGAGGCCGTGCGTCACGGCGTTCATCGCCGCGATCGCCTTCCCTTCGGGGGTGCGCGGACCTGTGGAGAGCAGCGCATTGGCGCGGCGGGCGGCGAGCTGGGCGGCGGAGAGCTGGGACTTGGCCTTGGAGCTGGACATCGGCGGAGTCTCCCGGTTGCGGGACAAGAGCGGGGCCTGGAACGGCCGCGGGCGTCGACGATGGCGCCCGCGACCCGAAATCATCACCCCTTTAATCTCGAAAAGAAGGCGCGATCCGATAA
>DASZMJ010000561.1:0-2114 GCA_035551935.1 Isosphaeraceae bacterium | reverse complement strand
GCGAGTGTCGAGGATGCGCCGACCGGAGCCAATTCCTCGGGGGGTCAGATGGTCGTTACGCCGACCGGAGCCAATTCCCATGAACATCCGGCCATGTCCGCGCGGGCCGAACGGCATCCCGAGGGGCCGAGGTGGTCCGCGGCGGCGGCCTGAGGGGCCGTGTCGGCGCGGTCGCATTCATAAACGATGATTAGATAGGGCGTCGCGGGGGGGCCGTGGCGCTCGCGGTGCGCGCTCCGGTCGGGTGGGCACCGCCCACCGTCTTCGGGCATCCCCTACGAAGGCCGGGCGAGGGCTTCCATCAGCGCGACCAGGGTCCTCACGAAGCAGCCGGTGCCGCCCGCGTCGCGGGTCGGGCTGTCGGAGTCGGCCCAGCTCGGGCCGGCGATGTCGAGGTGGGCCCAGGGCGTCTCGCCGACGAACTGCTCGAGGAACTTGGCCGCCGTGATCGCCCCGCCCCACTTGCCGCCCACGTTCTTCAGGTCCGAGACCGTGCTCTTGAGCGCGTCGAGGAAGTCGTCATCCAGGGGCAGCCGCCAGGTCCGCTCGCCCGTGGACTTCGAGGCGAGCTCCACCGAGCGGACCCAGTCGTCGTCGTTGCCGAAGAGCCCGGCGTATCGCGTGCCCAGGGCGACCATGCACGCCCCGGTCAGCGTGGCGAGGTCGAGGATGCGGCAAGGGTTGGATTCGACCGCATAACTTAATGCATCGGCCAGGATCAGCCGCCCTTCGGCGTCGGTGTTGAGGACCTCGACGGTCTTGCCGTTCCGCATGGTCAGGACGTCGCCGAGCTTCATGGCCCGGCCGCCGGTCATGTTCTCGGTCATCGGCAGGTAGCCGACGACGTTGACGGGCAACTTGAGCCGGGCCGCCGCGGCGATCGAGGCCGCGACCACGGCCGCGCCGGTCATGTCGCTCTTCATGTCCTCCATCGACGCGCTCGGCTTGAGCGACAGGCCGCCCGAGTCGAACGTGACCCCCTTGCCGACCAGGGCGATCGTCGGCCGGTCGCCGCCGTTGTGATAGCTAAGGACGACAAACCGCGGAGGGTGGTCCGAGCCGCTCGCCACGCCCATCAGGCCGCCGAACCGCTCGGATTCAATCCTCCGCTCGTCCCAGACCTCGACCTTCACGCCGGCCTCGATGGCGAGGCTCTTGACCCGCTCGGCCAGGAGCGCGGGCGTCTTCTCGGCGGGCGGGGTGTTGACCAGCTCGCGGGCGGAGTTCACGGCGTTGCCGACGACCTCACCGCGGCGGACGGACTCGTCGAGAGCAGCGGGATCGGTCCCCGGGGCGACGATGACGAGCGACTCGAACGGATGCCGGCCCCGCTCCTGCTTCCTCAGATCGGGGCCGACCGTCCCCACGACGAGCCCCTCGGTCAGGGACGAGGCGATGGCGGCTTGATCCCCCTCATCCGGCACGAGGACCGCGACCTTGCCCCGCGGCTTCCCCGCGAGCCGCTTCGCCAGCGCGACGCCCGCCGAGAAGGCCGCGCCGGGGCCGAACTTCTCCCGCTTGCCGAGCCCATAAGCCTGCACGCCCTCGACGCCCAGGTCGCTCGCGCCCAGGATCGGCGTGACGTCTCCGAGGCCGCCGCCGAGGGCCCTGGCCTCGATCAGGCGGGCGAGGACGGGGCCGAGCGGCGTGTCGCTCGTCGAGGCCGGCGGGGCCGCGTCGTCGTCGAAGAGGGGGACGGCGAGCCACTGGGCGTCGGCGGGGAAGGTGGCGTCGGTGCTGGCCGATATGTTCATTGTGGGGCTCGGTGCGTCGTGACGTTCGCGGCTGGCCGTGGGTCGGCGGCCATCATGGCAGTGGCCTTGGCGATGCGCCAAGGGGCGTCTATGATCCGGGCTCTCGCGACGGCCCTCGTTCCGCCGCTCCCGCGGCGGAATGCGTCTTCGGCCGCTCCGCGGCCCTCCCCCGAGACGCCGCGGAGCGGCGAGGAGTGACACTCCGCCGCGGGAGCGGCGGAGCGAGGTAGTGCCGCATGCGCCCGGAATCGAGAGCGATCTCCAGGCCGCCTCAGCGTTCGACAAGGAGGTCCCCGTGAAGTTCCG
This sequence comes from Isosphaeraceae bacterium, assembly GCA_035551935.1. GTDB lineage: Bacteria > Planctomycetota > Planctomycetia > Isosphaerales > Isosphaeraceae > DASZMJ01. The sequence continues at coordinate 54 of DASZMJ010000561.1, read as the reverse complement.
CGTCTCGATCGCCGGGATCATGACGGTCGTCGCCCTGGTCGCGCTCGACTGCAT
>DASZMJ010000560.1:0-9041 GCA_035551935.1 Isosphaeraceae bacterium | reverse complement strand
GCCTCCCAGGGGCGGCGTCGAGTCCGCCCCCGGAGAGGCTTACATTTTCGGTGCCGACGCGGCGGCGGCGGCGCCGACCCGGGTCGGCTGCGGCGGCCGGGGCCCGGCGGGGGCCGCGGCGGCGGGCCGGAACGGCGCGGGGGTTGCGGCGGGGGGCGGGCCGGATGCGGGGGCCGGAGCGGACGCGGGCGACGACGGGCCGGAGTCGCGCCGGGCCTGCTGGAGCATGGCGTTGATCAGAGTCGGCGTGCCGAGGGCCAGCAGGAGGTCGGCCTGCGCCTGCGTAGCCGCCCAGACGGCGTCGAGCCGCGAGGTCTCGAGCTGGATCAGCCGCTGCCGGCCTTGCATCAGGCGGGTCAGGTCGGTCTGGTTGGCCTCGAAGAGGCGTTCGAGGGTGCCGACTTCCTTGGCCATCTCGGCGGTCAGGCCGGTCGAGTCGTTGACCAGGTCGGTGGCGCCGTTCCAGCGGGCGACGGCGGCGCGGACCTGCGAGACGGCCCGTTGCTGCGCCTGCTGCAAGGCGATGCAGGCCCGCCGCTGCTCGGCCTCGCGCTGGCGGACCAGCGGCCTGCCGGTGTTGAGGACCGGGATCGGGGTGATGTAGACGAAGCCGATGTACTGCACCCCCGCCTCGTCCATCTCGTACTCGGGGCCGATGACCGGGCTGGGGATGCAGTCGCCGCGGGCCAGCCGGACCGCGGCGGAGCTGCCGGAGACCTGGGCCCGGGCGGCGCGGATGTCGGGGCGGTTGGCCAGGGCGGCGCCGACCATCTGGTTCTCGTCGACCGGCGGGATGTACGCCGGCAGGGTGAATTCGCCGAGCGGCTCGATGGCGCCGGCGGCCTCGGGGATGCCGACCTGGTTGCGGAGGTCGGCCAGGGCCGTCAGGTAGTCCTGCCGCGCCGCCTTGACCTGCTGCCGAGACGCCCGGCTCTCGACGGTCGCCAAAGCCACGTCGGCGACGGTGACCTGGTTGGCCTCCGACCGCCGCTTCAGGGTCTGCAAGAGCCGGTCGTTGAAGTCGGCGAGCTGCTCGGCCACCCGCAGCCGCTCGCGGCGGTAGGCGGCCGTCTGGAAGAAGCGGTAGGTCTGGACCAGGGCCGTCAGCTCGGCCTGGAAGACCGTCCAGCGCTGCTGCTCCAGGGCCGCCTTGGCGATCTGGTACCGCGAGGTCGTCTGGTGCCCGAGCTCGATCGGCTGTCGCAGAGAAAGATAGAGATAATCCTGCCCGTAGTGATAGAAGCCGCCGTGCTTGTTGGTCGTGGTCGTCCCCCCGGTGCCGGTGCCGCTGCTGCCGCCGGGGCTGCCCGTGCCGAAGGTGTCGGTGGGGATCAGGGTGATTGGCCGGTAGTCGAGCCAGAGGACGGGGTTCAAGGTCGTCGGGAAGTGGCGCGCGACCTCGACGGCCTCGGGCGAGGCGCCCTGCGGGGTCCCCTGACGGAGCGCGACGAGGTCGGGGTTGTTCGTCAAGGCGCCGTAGAGGGCCACCTGGAGGCTGATCGACTGGCCGCCGACCATCGTCGAGGTCACGCCGTTGGGCGTCGAGCCCGACGGCGGGATCATCCCCGCGCCGGCCGGCCCGGCCTGGGCCCGCCGGACCGTGGCGTCGGCCCTCGGCCGCGCCGCGACGGGGGCGGCGGGCGCGGGGGCCGCGGGCCGCGGGCCGCGGGCCGTGGTCGAGGGCCGGTTGTGGTCGGGACCGGCGGTCGGCTTCGCCGCGGCCTTGGGCCTGGCCGGGGCCGGCGGGCCGGGCACCCAGTCGGGCGAACCGGCGGCGGGGGCCGGTCGGGGCGCGGGCAAGGACCTCGAAGCCGGGGGGTCATCCGCCAGGGCCGTCGTCCCGGCCAGGGCCAGGCCCAGCCCGACGGCCAGCGGCGCGAAGGTCGGTTTTCGGGGCATGAGATTGCATCCTGCTTCCCGGGCCGACGCCCCTCGGCAAAGGGGCCCCGGCCCGAACGCCCGCCGCCCGTCCCGGACGGCCTCTTCCAGAGGCGGGGAGAGCTCCGGCCTCGTCCCCGTCGCCCTCAACTATCGGCACGGCCGTGCCGGCGCATTTTCCCTGAAGAAGAATTTACCAAGACGGCCGCTGCGGTGCCGGCTGTCGCTCGGATAGTCTAGTGGGGACCGAACCGCACGCGCGACCCGCGACCCACCCCCCTCCCCGACCCTGCCGCGAGACGAGGAACGTTCCGATGCCCATGCGATGGTGGCTCACCGCGAGCCTGGCGCTGGCCCTGGCGGCCCTGGCCGGCTGCAACGGCGCCGGCGAGAAGAAGGCCGAGGCCGAGCAGCATGCCGACGGTGAGGGCGACGGCGAGGCCCACGTGACCGTCAAGGTCGTGCCGGCCCGCAAGGGGGCCGTCGTCGCGACGGTCGAGGGGCTGGGGCGCTGCGAGGCCCTCCCCGAGAAGCTCGCGACGCTGACCCCGGCCGTCGAGGGACACGTCCACGACCTGCTCGTCCGCCAGGGGGAGATGGTCAAGAAGGGGCAGCCGATCGTCGAGCTCGACAAGGCCGTCGCCGAGGCCGACCTGGCCGAGAAGTCGGCCACCCGCGACGGCCTCAAGGCGTCCCTGGCGTTGCTCAAGTCGCTGCCCAGGGCCGAGGAGCGGCGGGCGAATGAGCTGGCCGTCGACCAGGGCAAGGTCGCCGTCGCCCTGGCCAAGGCCAACCTCGACCACCTCCGACCGCTCCGCGAGCGCCGCGAGATCCCCGAGCAGCAGCTCTTCGCCGCCGAGAAGGCCGTCGACCAGGCCCGGATCCAGCAGGAGACCGCCGAGGCGCAGCTGAAGGTCATGCTCATCGGCCCGCGGCCCGAGGCCGTCGCCGAGGCCGAGGGCAAGATCAAGACCGCCGACGCGGCCGTCGCCTTCTCGAAGGCCCACCTCGACTACCACACCATCCGCTCGCCGATCGACGGCGTGCTCGACAGCCTGACCTGCCACCCCGGCCAGACCATCGCCATCGGCGCCAACATCGGCGAGGTCGTCGACACCAGCCAGGTCGACGCGACCGTCTGGCTCCCCCCCCGCTCGGCCCTCGCCGTCCACGTCGGCCAGACGGCCACCATCGAATCGGCCGACCCGAGGGCCCCCCGGGCCGATGAGGCCGAGGAGGGGAAGGACGAGGAGAAGGGCAAAGATGACAAAGAGAAAGATGACAAGGATGACAAAGGACACGAGGAGAAAGGACACGAGGCGAGCGAAGCGGGCCTCACGGGCAAGGTGACGTTCGTGGGCCGGGTCGCGGACCCGCAGACGGGCAACCTGCCGATCCGGATCCTGGTCGAGAACCGCGAGGGCAAGCTGACGGTCGGCCAGTCGGTGCGGGTCCGGATCACCGTCTCCGAGCGACCGGCGGCGCTGCAGGTGCCGGCCGTCGCCGTGTATGAGCTGGAGGAGGGGCCGGTCCTCAACGTCGTCCGCGGCGGCAAGGCCGTCGCCTTGCACCCCGAGCTCGGCGTCGTCAGCGACGGCTGGGTTGAGGTCCTCAAGACCGACCTCAAGGCCGGCGAGCCGGTGATCGTCGAGGGGGGCTACAACCTCCCGCCCGATACGCCGGTCAAGGTCGAGGGCGCCGAGGAGAAGGAGGAGCCCAAGGATCAAGACAAGGCCAAGGTGAAGGATGCGGGCCAAAAGGCGGAGAAGGGCAAGGCCGACGACGCCAAGGGCGCCGAGCACGCGGAGAAGGGCCGATGAGCTTGACGATCGAGCCGGAGTCGAGGGAGAAGGCCGCGCCCCCCTCGCATCCCCATCATGCCCGCGGGATCAACCTCGTCGGCCGGGCCCGGCCGTATTTCGGCCTGATCGTGCTGTCGACCTTGTTGCTCACGGCCTTCGGCCTGGTGGCGATGCTGCGGATGCCCAGCGGCATCTACCCCGAGGTCGCCTTCCCGCGGATCGTCGTCATCGCGCAGACGCCGGGCCTGGCGGTCAAGGACGTCGAGGTCGCCGTCACCCGGCCGATCGAGGAGGCCGTCGGCATCGTGCTCGGGGTGGTCCGGGTGCGGTCGAAGTCGGTCCGCGGGGCCGCGGAGCTGTCGATCGACTTCGCGCCCGACACCGACATGATCCAGGCCCTCAACGACATCCGCGCCCGGATGGCCGAGGTCGGCGCCCAGCTCCCGCCGGGCACCAGCACGATCACCGAGCGGCAGACGCCGTCGGTCTTCCCGATCATCTCGTTCGTCGTCACCGGCGGCCGCGACCCGTCGGCCCTGCACGACTACGCCTATTACGACCTCCGACCCCGGATCAGCCGCATCCCCGACGTCTCCTATGTGACGGTCGCGGGCGGCGACATCCGCGAGATCCTCGTCGAGGTCGAACCGCAGGCCCTCGCCGCGGCCAACCTGTCGATCGCCGACGTCGCCGACCGCCTCAACAAGGAGCACCGGCTCAAGGCCGTCGGCCGGCTCGACCGCGGCACGCTCCAGTACCAGGTCCTCACCGACACCCAGGCGGCCGACCCGATCGACCTCGAGGAGGTCATCGTCGCCGACAAGAACAACCAGCCGATCCGCATCCGCGACGTCGGCCGCGTCCAGGTCAGCCACCAGGACCGCACGACCGCCATCCGCGCCAACGGCAAGGACGCGGTCGCCTTGACGGTCTTCCGTCGCCTCGGCGGCAACGCCTTGACCATCTCGAGCGAGTTGAAGACCGTCCTGGCCAAGGCCGCGGAGACCGCGCCGGGCGGGATCAAGATCGAGCCGGTGTACGACCAGGGGATCCTGGTCCACACCTCGATCGCCAACGTCCGCGACGCGATCCTCATCGGCGGCCTCTTGAGCATCGTCGTCCTGCTGCTGTTCCTCAAGAGCGTCCGCGCCACGGCCATCGCGGCGCTGGCGATCCCGATCAGCCTGATCAGCAGCTTCGTCTTCCTGTACCTGACCGGCGACACGCTCAACCTGATGTCGCTGGGCGGCCTGGCGGTGGCCATCGGCCTGATCATCGACGACACGGTCGTCGTCATCGAGAACATCGCGCGGCACCTGGCCGAGGGGCAGACCGGCGACGCGGCGGTGGACCTCGCCAGCCGCGAGATCAGCGGCGCCGTCGTCGGCTCGACGCTGACGACGATCCTCGTCTTCGTCCCCTTGGCGTTCGTCCGCGGCGTGACCGGCCAGTTCTTCCAGTCGTTGAGCCTCGCGCTGTCGATCTCGCTGCTGGTGTCGATGGTCGTCAGCCTCACGGTCATCCCCGTGCTGGCGGCGCGGTTCCTCGCGCGGCGGCCGATGCCGACGACCGGGCCGATCTACAACCGCCTGGCCAGCGGCTACGAGGGCATGCTCCGCGTCGGCCTGCGGTTCCCGAGGCTGGGCGTCCTCCTGGCCGTCCTGATGATCGGCCCGGCGATCCTGATCAGCCTCCAGCTCAAGCAGGACCGCATGCCCGACATGGACGAGGGGGCCTTCGTCCTCGACTACAACATGCCCGTCGGCACCTCCCTGGCACAGACCGACCGCGTGATGCGACGGGTCGAGGACGTGCTCCGCGAGACCAAGGACATCTCCGGCTACATCCGCCGGACCGGTGCCGAGCTGGGCTTCTTCGCCACCGAGCCGTACACCGGCGACATTCTCGTCAGCCTCAAGCCCCCCGGCGAGCGCCGGCCGATGGGCGAGATCTTCGAGTCGCTCGGCGAGGAGATCGAGCAGGCCGTCCCCGAGTTGAAAGATGCCGTCGAGCTGGTCCCGCTGATCAAGGACCAGATCAACGACCTCTCGGGCATCGACAAGGAGATCGAGGTCAAGATATTCGGCCCGGACGTGGCGAAGATCCGCACCCTGGCCGAGCAGGTCGAGAAGATCGTCAAGGGTGTCGACGGCGTGACCGAGACCAACTCGAACGTCCTGCTCGGCAACCCCGACATCGTCATCCGGCCCGACGCCGCCCAGACGGCTCGGGTCGGCCTGACGGTCGCCGACGTCGAGGCGCAACTGAACGCCGCCCTGTACGGCCAGGTCGCCAGCACGGTGCCCGAGCAGGATCGGATGACCTCGATCCGCGTCCGCTACCCCGACCGCGTCCGCTACGACCGCGACCGCCTCCCCTTGCTGCCGATCAGCCTCGCCGCCGCGACCGCCTCCGGCTCCGGCGGTGGGCCCGGCGCCGGCCTCGGCTTCGTGCCGCTGGGGCAGCTCGCCACGATCCGGACGGTCCGCACCGCCAACGTCCTCTGGCGCGAGAACCAGCAGCCGGTCATCACCGTCGAGGCCGAGCGCAAGGAGGGGACCGACCTCGGCGGGATCAACCGCGAGATCGGCCACAAGGTCTCCGCGCTCAGCTTCCCCCCCGGCTACCGCTGGGAGCTCGCCGGCTCGTATCGCGCCCAGAACGAGGAATACCGCAGCCTGATCACCGTCATCCTCGTCGCCTCGGCGCTGGTCTTCCTGCTCCTGGGCTTCCAGTTCCGCAGCCTGGCGCTGCCGATCCTGATCTTCCTGACCCAGCCGATCTCGCTGGCCTCTGCCATGCTCGCGCTCTGGATCACGGGGACGCCGTTGAACGTCTCGTCGTTGATGGGCGCGATCCTCCTGATCGGCCTCGACGTGAAGAACGGGATCATCCTGATCGAGTACATCGGCCAGCTCCGCGCCGAGGGGATCCCCCTGCACGACGCCCTCGTCCGCGCGGGCCGGACCCGATTCCGGCCGATCCTGATGACCAGCCTCTGCACGATCCTCGGCCTGGTTCCCCTGGCGATGGGCCTCGGCCCCGGCGCCCAGATGCAGCAACCCTTGGCCATCGCCGTCATCGGCGGCCTGATCGCCAACATGCTCCTGACCCGCCTGCTCGTCCCCATCGGCTACCTCGCCTTCATCGGCCGCCGCGCCCGCGCGGCCTGAGGGCTCGGGAAGCGGGGCGAGGACGGGAGGGAAGGGGGCTCAAGGGCAAAGGGCAGAGGACAGAAGGCCGAGGGCAGATGACGGGGGCCGGGGGTCGAAGGAGCTGGACCTACGTTTTGTCATCGATCCATTGCTCTGTGTCCTTTGCCCTCGGCGATTCTTTCCTCCGCTCTCCAACAAAAGAAGCGCCCCGGCCCCCGCGACGATCGTGGGGGCCGGGGCGTCGGAGACGTCGGACCGAGGCGGCGAGGCTCAGAGGCCGCTGAGGTCGGCGGCCACCGGGCGGACCCCCTTGGTCAGGTTCAGCCGGCCGACCGCCTCGGCCCCCGCCGGCACCACCACGTGCCGCCGCGGCGGCAGGCTGAAGCCGGCCAGCATCGTCAGGTCCTCGGCCCCCGCCCCCGGGCCCGCCAACGCCAGGCCGTTGAGGATCAGCGGCGAGGCGTTGTCGATCCGGATCCGGAACGTCTCGCGGCCCCGCACCCGCGGGCCCTTGGTCAGCTGCACCCGCACCAGCCGGCCCAGCACCCCCTCGGCCACCGCGCCGGCCACCGCCGCGGCGCGGGCCGAAGCCGGCTGGCCCTTGTCGCCGGCGGCCGGCAGGCCGAACTTGCCCATCGGCTCCCAGGTGCCGCCGCCGCCGCCGCTGGCCGAGACCGAGACGACCGCCTCGTCGCCGGCGCCGCCCAGGGCGACCCGGCAGGCCAACGCCGGCCCCTCGGGCCGCGCCGGCACGCCGAGCTTGACGCTCAGGCCCAGCACGTCCCGGCCGTCGAGCAGCTTCTTGAGCTCGTCGGCCAGCGCCGTGCCGGCGGCGTCGCGGGCCGTGACGTCCCAGTACAGCACGCCCGACTCGCCGGCCGGCAACGCCGCGGCGTCGAGCCGGAGGACGAACTGCTTGGCCAGCGCGACCTCGTGGGCGTTGGCCCAGCCCCGCGACAGCCGGGCGATCGTCGGCCAGTCGAGCCCGGCGGCGACGTGCCACATGACCAGTTGCGCGACGTTCTCGGGGGCCTTGTCCTGGCCGAGCCGCCGGACCACGGCCTTGACCCGCTGGTCGCGGGCGACCTGGGCGACGTCGCCGAGGGCGAGCTTCTCGCCCTCGGCGGGCCGGGCCGGGGTGGCCTGGTCGGTCGGGCCGTCGAGGCTGACGAGGTTGGTGGGCAGGCTCTGCTGCTCGTCGGGCCGGAGGGTGGTGGCCAGCGGCCCGGTGGGGGGCACCGACCGCATGCCGCCGCCCATCATGCCCATGCCGCCGCCGCCCATCATGCCCATGCCGCCGCCCATCATGCCCATACCGCCGCCCATCATGCCGCCACCGCCCATCATCCGCATGGGCTGCCAGGTGCCGGGGGCGACCTGGCTCTGGATGAGGTTGCCGACCATCATCAGGCCCATCATCGGCGGCATCACCGACACCCCGCCGCCGCCGCCCATCCCACCGCCCATGCCGCCGCCCATCCCACCGCCCATGCCGCCGCCCATCCCACCGCCCATCATGCCGCCGCCGCCCATCCCACCGCCCATCATGCCGCCGCCGCCCATGCCGCCCATCATGCCGCCGCCCATCCCGCCGCCCATGCCGCCCATCATGCCGCCCATCATCTGTCCGGAGGCGCCGGAGGCGATGAGCGTCGGCGGCAGGATGACGCGGACGCGGCGGTCGGTGCGGTTGGTGACGTGGACGGTCATCCGGCCGTCGCCGGTGCCGACGGCGTCGACGGCCAGTCGGCCGGTGCGCAGGCCGTCCAGCAGGTCGATCTCGTCGAGCTTCTCCGGCTCGGCCGCCGCGGGCGCCGGGGCGCTCGCTGTCGGTTGCTTCGGCCTCGATGCCTTCGACTTCGCGGTCTGCGCGCCTGCCGGCGCGCACACGAAGCCGACCAGGCCGGCGGCCACGACGGCGCGCACGACCAGTCCTCGGAATGTCGTCATCATCACGGATGCCTTTCGTGTCGGGGGGGAACGGCCCCTCGAAATGAGAGTCCGCCGAGAGACAGGTGGCCACCACTTCGTGGCGGAGCCACCGAGCATACCACGCCCGGTGGCGGGTACCGCGCCGAAAATCCACAGAAGCGAGCGGGGGCGGCTCCCACTCGGCTTTTTTGCGGACGCCCGACACGGCCTGCTAGACGAGCGCGGGTCCGTTCGTATTCGTTCCCCCGGCCGGATTCTCTCCCGGCCGACCCCT
>DASZMJ010000559.1:0-2715 GCA_035551935.1 Isosphaeraceae bacterium | reverse complement strand
GCTTGCCGGGGAAACGAAAGAATGGTCCCATTTCTCTCGGCGGCGCAGTCTTGCGCCCCTGACCACCTATCGTACCGATAATGATTATCGGTTTCGCAAGCGACAGGGTCAAGTAACGAGTCCTGGGAAAGCGATGGGCGCATCGAGGCGGGGGATGTCCCCGGACCGGGCCATGAAATTTGCACCGAGGACGGGGATGACGGGAGTGTCCCACCTGGTCGTGGACGCGACCAACCGGATCAGCTTCGCCGACGAGCAGATGCCGGCCGTCCTGGCGACCCCTTGGCTGATCGCCCACCTCGAGTATGCCGCTCGACACGCGATCGATCCCTGCCTGGAACCGAACGAGCGGAGCGTCGGCACCCACGTCGAGGTCGAGCACCTGGCCCCGGTCCCCGAGGGTTTTACCGTCGTTTGCCGGGCGCGGGTCATCCACGTCGACGGCCCCGCCGTCACGTTCCAGGTCGACGCCCACGACGGCACCGAGACCGTGGCCCGCGGCCTCCACCGTCGCCGCGTGATCGACGTCGATCGCTTCTCTCGCCGCGTCGCAAGGAAACGGGGGACGCCTTGAGCCGCCGGGAATCCGGCCGCGAACGCAATTGAATCCTCGCCCCATCCTGGGGGGTCACGCCAAGGGAAGCGTGAGCACGAAGCAGGCGCCGAGGGGGCCGTTCGCCTGGAGCCGCAGGTCGCCGCCGAGCGATCGGGCGAGGCGGCGGCTCAGGGCGAGCCCGAGGCCGACGCCAGGCGCCGACTGCGCGGCGTCGTGGGCCGACTTCGAGAACGGCCGGAATAGCCGGCGGATTGCCCGGGGGGGCAGGCCCGGCCCGTGGTCGCGCACGGCCAGCGACAGCCAGCGCCCCGAGGGCGCGACATCCAGGTGGATGCGGCGATCGGGGGCGTCGCCCGCATACTTGACCGCGTTATCGACCAGGTTCGAGAGGATCTGATCGACCACCGAGAGGTCCACGCGCACGCGGGCCGTTGAATCGCACGGGTTGACCAGGAGTTCCATGCCGGATTGCCGGGCGCGGAGCGTGAGCCGGGGGATCAGGCGATCGAGCAGCGTGTCGGGCGTGACGACTTCGCGGCCGTCGGCCGCGCGGCCGCGCTCGAGCCGGGCGAAGGCCAGGACGTTCTCGACCAGGTGGCCGAGGCGGTCGGCCTCGGCGCGGAGCGTCCTGAGGTACGAGCGCCGCGCCTCGTCGCCGGCGACCATCCCCTCGTCGAGCATCTCGGTGTAGAGGCGGAAGGTCGTCAGCGGGGTGCGCAGCTCGTGGGTCACGGCCGAGACGAACGTCCCCCGCCGCTCGCTCAGCCCGAGCGCGCCGAGGAGCAACAGCGCGACCGCCGACGCGGCCAGCGCGAGGCACGCCCACGCGATCGCGAGCGAGAGGCGGACGGGCGACCAGCGCGGCTCCGGCTCGTCGGCCTCCGCCCCGGGGACCAGCCGCACCGGCAGCGACGCCAGCATCCGCGACGGCGCCAGGCCGGCCGGCGCGCGGACCGGCTCCAGGCTCGCGTGGGGCAACAGGTCGGCGACGCCGGCCAGGAGGTCGTTGCGGATGACATCCCAGTCGAGCCAGCACCCCTGGAGGAACGTCCCTTCCTCGACGCGAACCCTACGCGCCAGGATGAGCGCGGGGCCGATCCAGGACGCCCGGAGCGCCCCCTGGTTCACGCTCGATCGCGCCGAGAGCGGCAGCGCCTGCGCGGGCGCCGCATTCTGGGCAACCTTCGTACTCCTGGAACGCATCATGTATTCATTAGAGATCTGGGATTGTGATTGTACTTGCGATTCCGGCCCGTAGGCGAGTGCCGGGTTGAGGTTGTTCGAGGGCGTCGGGTCGTCGCCGGCGAGCGCGACGGCCAGGTCGTCGCGACTGACGAGGCGGCCGAGCTCGATGAGCTGTCGGGAGGCGTTCTCGACCCGATCGGGGGGCAGGTAGCGGGCCTCGGCCAGGTCGCGCATGTTGCCGGCGGGGACCTGCGGCGAGCTGAGGCGGCCGTCGGGGCCATACTGGAAGTGGAGGCGGACCTGGCCCGAGGAGAACGTCAACAGCGGCGACGGCACCAGCACGTCGCCGCGGCGGATCTCGGCAAACATGCGGGTGAAGGCGCGCTCGGCCGGGTAGAGCGGGCTGTACGAGAAATACGGCCTCGCGCTCTCCTCGGCCATCAAGGGCGCCAGCGCCGAGTCCATCCGCCAGAGCGCCAGTTGCAGGTTCTCCTCGAGCGCGGCCTGGCGGCGCGCCCGGGCCTCGGCGCGTTCGAGGTCGAGCGCCGTGGCCCCCAGGCGGTACATCGCCCCCGAGGCCAGCGCCACGCAGAGGCCGAAGATGAGCCAGACCGGCCCGAGGCGTCTCATGGCGGCGCCTGGGGGGCGAGCATGTAGCCCTGCCCGCGGACCGTCAGCACGATCCGGGGGCTGTTGGGGTCGTCGTGGAGCTTCTCGCGGAGCCGGGCGATGTGCATGTCGATCGTCCGCGTCGTGATGCCCGCCGGGTTCAGGCCCCAGACCCGCGCCAGCAGCTCGTCGCGCGAGACCGCCCGGCCGGCGTGGCAGGCGAGGTAATGCAGGAGCTGCCGCTCGCGATCCGACAGCTCGCACCGCGCGCCGTCGTCGAACGCGACCTCGCGCCGCTCGAGATCGGCCTGGCCCCCGGCGAAGGCCAGGCGGCGGACGGCCGGTGGCCGCGCCGGCGTCCGCCT
>DASZMJ010000558.1:0-24150 GCA_035551935.1 Isosphaeraceae bacterium | reverse complement strand
CATCGGGAGGGGCGCGCGACTTGACCAGGGGGGGACGCGCCGGCGTCGCACCGACCGCCGAGCTTCAGCACCTTGGGTGAGGCGGCGTGGTTGCGACACGGTCGCGGTGGTCGGTGTCGGAACGTTCGGGTGGGAGGAGACGCTGCGGGAGGTCCTCAGGCGGCAGGAGGGTCTCGGACCATCCCTTGAGGATGGCCGCCCTCTCCCAGCAGACCGTCGGCTCGTCGAGACAGGCCCGCACGACGCGGAACGAGCCGGGGGGACGGGCCGACGAGGGGGACTGGTGCGGGTCCGTGCGCCGACGGGCCGGCCGGGCGACGGCAGGCGACCGCATCGCGAAGACCACCAACAACCCCACGAGGGCCAGCGTCCCGGCCCTCTTCCAACGGTTCGCTTGCACGGCCCGCCCTCGAAGTGCGGATCCCCTGGCTATTCAGATTATGCTAGTCCGCGTACCGACTTCCGTCAACTCCAATGCTCTCACGGCGCCACCTTTCGAGCCCGTTGCGGGCGGCGCTTCATGGGTTGGACTCAAGGAGTTAGGACGCGACGAGGCCCCGGTCCGGCCCGCCGCTTGACAGCCGCCGAGGGGCGCGGGATCGTCTCGGGCGGGACATTCCGGGAAAACGATGGGCCAAGGGAAAGGGGTGCGAACCATGTCGCCGCGATGCCTCGCCCCGCTGGTAGTCGTGTCGTTGCTCCTCGTGGGTCGCCCCTCCGCGGCCCAGCCGCTGGCGGGCACGAGCCCGTGGGAGCACCGCGGCGACCCGGCCGCCGAGATGGTCGCCGGCATCGCGCGGTTTCTCGACCGCAGGCTCGCCGAGAGTGTCGAGGCGCGCCAGGCGCGCTGGAAACGAGACCTCACCTCGCCGGTCGCTTATGAACGATCGATCGCGTCGAACCGTGCCCGGCTCGCGACGATCCTCGGCGCGGTCGATCCGAGGGTCGCGCCGGTGGCGATGAGCCTGGTCGCGACGACCGACGCGCCGGCGAAGCTCCTGGAGACGTCGACCCATCGCGTCTTCGCCGTACGCTGGGGGGTCTATCGCGACGTGGAGGCCGAGGGCCTCCTGCTCGAGCCCGCGGGGGAGCCGAAGGCGGACGTCGTCGTTATCGGCGACGCCGACACGCCCCCCGAGGCACTCGCGGGCTTGGAGCCGGGGCTCGAACCGCGCTCCCAGCTCGCGCGGCTGCTGGCCGAAGCGGGCTGCCGGGTCGTCGTGCCGACCTTGCTCGACCGCTCCGACGAGTTCTCGGGCAACCCGAACGTGCGGATGACGAACCTCACGCACCGCGAGTGGATCTACCGGATGTCCTACGAGGTCGGCCGTCACCTCCTCGGCTACGAGGTCGACGAGGTCCGCGCGGCGGTCGACTGGTTCACGCGGCCGGGGCAGGCCAGGCGGCCGATCGGGGTCGTTGGCCAAGGCGAGGGGGGGCTGGTCGCGCTGTACGCGGCAGCACTCGACCCGAGGATCGACGCCGCGTGGGTCGGCGGGTCGTTCGGGCCGAGGGAAGGGCTCTGGAAGGAGCCGGTGTACCGCAACGTCTGGTCCTTGCTCGACGGCTACGGCGACGCCGAGGTCGCGACCCTGATCGCGCCGCGGTCGTTGCTCGTCGAGGCCTGCCGCGGGCCCGAGGTCGCCGGACCCCCGCCGCCGCGAAACGGCCGCGCCGACGCCGCGAGAGGCCGCCTGACCACTCCCGACCCCGACGCCGTCGCCGCCGAGGTCGCCCGCGCGCGGCCGACCTTCGAGGCGCTCGGCAAGACGGATGCCTTGCAGTTGATCCGATACGACGACCCCAGGGCCACCGCCAACGCCGACGACCGGGCGCGGACCCGTTTCCGCGCGACCTTGCTGAAGGTCGATGGCTCGACCTTCGGCAAGGGTGACGATCGCCCCCCTTCCCCGGCCGCGATCCGGCTGCCGGTCGCGCCGCGGGCGCGGATGGAACGGCTCGTGAGGCAGATGGAGGCGCATTCGCAGACGCTCGCGCGGACGTCGGAACTGCGGCGCGCCGCCCTCTGGGCGAAGGCCGACGCCACATCCCCCGCGCGCTGGGTCGAGACGACCGCGACGCTCCGCGATCGGTTCCACGACGAGGTCATCGGCCGCCTGCCGGCGGCGACAGGGCCGCTCGAGGCCCGGTCGTGGAAGGTCATGGACGAGCCGCGATGGACGGGATACGCCGTGCAGATCCCGGTCTGGCCCGACGTCGTCGCCTCGGGCGTCTTGCTCCTGCCGAAGGACATCGCGCCGGGCGAGCGGCGTGCCGTGGTCGTCTGCCAGCATGGCCTGGAGGGGACGCCCGAGCCGGTCGTCAATCGGCGCGTCGAGTCGCCCTACAACGCCTTCGGCGCGAAGCTGGCCGATCGCGGCTACATCGTCTATGCCCCGCAGAACCCCTACATCGGCCACGACGCCTTCCGCGACCTCCAGCGGCGCGCGAACCCGCTGGGCGCGTCGCTCTTCTCGGTCATCGTCCGCCAGCACGAGCGCACCCTGCAATGGCTCGCGACCCTGCCGCAGGTCGACGCGGGCCGCATCGCCTTCTACGGCCTCTCCTACGGCGGCAAGACCGCCATGCGCGTCCCCGCGCTGTTGCCCGGCTACTGCCTGTCGATCTGCTCGGCCGACTTCAACGAGTGGGTCGTCAAATGCACGAACATCGATCGCAATTACAGCTACATGTATACGATCGAGCACGACATGTACGAGTTCGGCCTGGCCGACGGCTTCAACTACGCCGAGATGGCGGGCCTGATCGCGCCGCGGCCGTTCCTGGTCGAGCGCGGGCACGACGACGGCGTCGCGCCGGACGAGTGGATCGGCTACGAATTCGCCAAGGTCCGGCGGGCCTACGACCGCCTCGGCCTGGGCGATCGGGCCGGGATCGCGTACTTCAACGGCGGCCACAAGATCGACGGCCGCGTGTCGTTCGACTTCCTCGACAGGCACCTGGGGCGCAAGGAATAGGGCCCGGCGGCCCTCCACCGATCGGCCGCCGGGCCCCGAATCGTGACGGACTTCATCCCGCATCCCGCGGTCCGGCTAGACCGGTGGCGCGGCGCTGCGGCCGACGATCAGGGAGATCACGGCCAGGATGATGAAGCCGAGCGCGAGGTAGTAGGCGATCGTCGACGAGGCGCCCGCGACGCCCGAGAGGCCGAGGGCCCCGGCGATGAGGGCGATGATGAAGAAGGTCAATGCCCAGCGGAGCATGTTGCTCTCCTCCCCCGGAGGGGGTCAGGGTGGTCGGGTTGGGAAGGGGACGGATTGACGCGGCCCATGCCGGCGCCTCAGCGCGAGCGGAGGGCCAGGCCGACGACGAGGCCCACGACCAGGCCGACGCCGAAGGCGGCGGCGACCGTCTGGCCGGGATTCTGCCGGACCATGTCCTCGGCCATCTCGTAGCGGTCGCGGGCCTGGTCGGAGAACTGGCCGTAGCCCTCGCGGAGCCGGCTGCCGGCCTGCGACGCGTATTGGCTCACCGCCTCGGCCGCCTGCGAGATCGCCGACGAGCCGCGCTCGGTGAGGTCGGTCAGGTATTTCTCGATCGCCTCGCGACCCTCGCCGGTCCGCTGCTGGATGCGGCCGACGAGCTGGTCGACGTTCCCGCCCTGGATCTGGAGGTCCTCGTCGGTCAATTGCCCCCAGCGCTCCTTGACTCGTCCCTTGAGCTGGTTCCACTGCCCTTGAAGCTGCTGCGCGTTGATCGCCATGTCCGGGGTCCTCCGGTTCGCGTCCGCGCCGGCCACGCAGCCGGTCGCTGCACTCGGCGGGAATTGGGGAGCAATCGCAATGCCAAGTCGGGGTCAGGGTCGCGATTCAGCACACCGATTCGGCAAGCGATCGCGCATGCGCATGAAAACGCCCCCCGGTGCGAACCGGGGGGCGTCGCGCGTGCTGCGAGGGCCGGGGCCGGCGTTACTTATTCTCCTTCATGTCGCCGGTCGTGGTCTCCTTCACCGTCGACTCGACCTTGTCCTTCCCGCTGGGAGTCTTGATCTCGGTGCTCGATGTGCTCGACGTCGTCTCGCCGCAGCCGGCCAGGAAGGTGAGCGGCAGGGCGAGGACGCCGAGGATCAGGGTCGCGCTGAAGATGCGGCGCATGGCGTGGTTCCTGTCAGGTCTCTTGGGATCAATCGGGGTCGGCCTGGAGTCGGCCGGCCCGAACCGCAATCCCTCCAAGCGAATGGTGCGCCGAGGGGCTTCATCTCCGGGATGATTCGGCGCAGCCACCGGGCGCGGAGAACCCCGGTTGCCGGCATCGGGAAATGTGCTTCCCATTCACACCTAGAGAATGGCTCCATCGGCGGCGGGCGGCATGTCGCTTGCAACGGGAGGGGTGATCGGTCAGTTCCACGAACCCTAAGACTCACCGGATGAAAGGAGCGACGACGATGCCTTCCCGCAAGCAGGGCAACAACGGTGGCGACGGTGGCGCCGCGCAGCGGTCCGGGGTCGGCGAGCGGATCAGCGACGCCGGCGATCAGGTGCGCGAAGGCTTCGACCAGGCCCGTGCCGCCTGGGCCCACCAGTATCGGCAGGCCGAAGGGATGATCGCGCGCAATCCCGGCCAGGCCGTCCTCTTCGGCTTCGGCCTCGGCCTCGGCGTCGGCCTCGCGGTCGCACTCCTGATCCCCGGCCAGGATCGCCCCTGGCACGAGCGCCAGCTCGACCGCATGCGCCACATGCACTGGCCCGAGATGAAGTGGCCCGACGCCCTCCGGCGCTGACGTCCGACCCGCGGATAAAGTGTTCCGGGCCGAACGGGAGGGGGACAGGCTCCGAGTCTTCGAGGTGCCTGTCCCCCTCCCGTTCCCGTCGTTCACCAGCCGTACGGGAACGGGCCGGCGTTGGGCGAGATCAGGTTGCCGCCGAAGGTGTTGCCGTAGGAACCCATCTGGGTGAACGGCGACCAGTACGGCATCCGGTAGGCCGTGCCGCGATAGAGGCCGGGGCCGGGCTGGAACGGCGGATACGGGCGCCGGAAGCCGAAGACAGTCGGGTAGGTTTCGCGGGGCGCGGCGTAGAGACGACGTGCCGTCGGTTGCCATTGCGGGCTGGCCACGACGGCCACACGACGCGGGCGGTGTTTCCGCCAGCCGCCTGCCTCGGCCGTGCGACCGCAGAGCGGGAACGTCAGCAGGGCGGCGATGAGCATCGCGGTCGGTCGGGGACGCATCGATCACTCTCCCCTTCGTGGTGCGCACCGGGGCGGCGAGGTCCGCCCGACCTCTACTATGACACGCCCACTGCGAGCGCGATGCCGGCGCGGTGGCCGATCGTGGGGTATGGTTTCCTGGATCGCCGCGAGCCCGTTCTTTCGAGGCCGCGACGGAAAGGATGGATAGCCCCATGCGTGGAATGCGGAGGACAGCCCTCCTGGGACTCGTGATCGCGGCCCTGGCGCTGAGTGGCTGCCAGGCGTCGCGCTCCAGCCGCAAGGTGGCGATGCCCGAGCCGCCGCTGGAAGGGCCCGGCGTCGTCGCGTCGGGCGACGGCCGGGCGATCGCGGGCCTGCCGCCGGACCGGCCGGCCTCAATCGCCGACCGCCACCCCTTGTTCTTCAAGCCGCGCGACTACTATGAGACGACCAACGGCGGCAAGCTGTCGAAGACCGCGGCCGCCGCGATCATCGGCGTGCCGGCGGGAATCGTCGGCGAGCTCCGGCAGATCGTCGCCGGCCGGCCGAGCGCGACGATCTCGCAGCAATAACGGGGACGGCCGTCAGAGCGACCGTCCTCCGAGCGCCCGCTCGACGAGCGCGGCCGGGAGGATGCGGGCTAGGCCCGCGAGCGTGGCCAGCGGCCACGGGAAATCGACGTAACGCCGCCGCGCCGCGATCCCCCCAAGGATGCGCCGCGCGGCCGGCCCGACCTCCATCAGGAACGGTAACGGCCGCCCTGCCCCTTCGGTCATCGGGGTCCGAACGTAACCGGGGTGGACGATCGTGACCGCCACGCCCGAGCCGCGCAGGTCGTGGCGGAGCGATTCGAGCAGCGCCGACAGGCCGGCCTTGCTCGAGCAGTAGCCCACGCCGCCGGGCAGGCCGCGAAAGGCGGCGAGGCTGCTGATGCCGACGATCTGGCCGCTCCGACGCTCCAGCATCGCCGGCAAGGCCGCCTCGATCGCCGCGGCCGCGCCGACGAGGTTGACCCGCATCATGTTCTCGATCGTCGCCGCCGAGAACTCGTGCGCGGTGAGCGACCGGCCCCAGCCGGCGTTGGCGATCAGGAGATCGACCGGGCCGAGGGCTTCGGCGAGCGATCGGATCGCGCCCCGGGTCGCGTCGATGTCTCCCGCGTCCGCGGCGGCGACGGCGGCCGTCCCCCCCTTCGATCGGATCTCTTCGGCGAGCGCCTCGAGTCGGTCGACCCTGCGCGCGGTCAAGCCGACGCTCAGCCCCTGCGCCGCGACCTGCCGAGCCAGCTCGGCGCCGATGCCGCTCGACGCCCCCGTGATCACCGCGACCCGTCCCGTCAGCGTCATCGCGCGGCTTCCCCGTCGTCTCGTGATGAACCGTTCAACGATCCGTCCCCCCGTGCCGAAGCACAATCCTAGCCGATCGCGCCGCGGGCCGACACCTCGGCGCCGACTCCCCGCGAGGGCCCTCGACCGATGCGGCGGACCCGGACCATCCTGGCGTGCGCCTTGCTCACGATCCCCTGTGCAACCCGCGTGCGCGCCGACGACCCCCCCTTGACCGCGCCGACCGACCCCCTCCCGCCCGCGATCGAACCGCCCTCCGGGCCGGTCGCGACGCCCAGGCCGAGGCGGCCGGTCGCGCCGACGTTGCCGGGGGGCGCGGTCGCGCCGCCGCGGACGAGCCTGCCGCCGCTGGAGCCCGCCGATCCCCGGCCCGACCCGGTGCTCAACCCGCCCCGGTTCGTCCGCAACCCGAAGGCCGCGGCGACCGAGCCCGACGACGACCCCCCGCCCCGCGACGAGGCCTGGCCTGACCCCGCTCCCCCCCGATCGGCCCCGCCCCGCCGCTTCCGCCTCTTCGGCCGCAAGTCGGCGCCGGTGGCGCCGGCTCGGGAGCGGAAGGCCGCCGCGTCGCGATCCTCGGCGGACCTGGAAGCGCGCTCCGACCCGGCGGCCGACGCCGCCCTGAAGCGACTGCTCGAGCGTCGCGTCGCCGAGGTCGTCGGCGACCGCGCGCGACGTCGAGGTCCTCGTCGTCGACCGCCGCGTGGTCGTCCGCGCGCGGGTCGTCCGGTTCTGGCAGCGTCGCGCCGTCCGCCGCGCCATCGAGGGCCTCCCCGAGCTGGCCGGCTATCGGGCCTCGGTCGACCTGACCGAGTGAGCGAATGAGCGCAGCCCGGTACGTTTTTTGCCACACGATCGATCAGAGAATGGACGAACGCAAGGCCGTTGGCGGTGCGCATTCCCCCTCGCGCCGTCCCCCCGCCGACGCAACCTCACACTGTGGACCTTGCGACCGAGGGCTCGTCGATGTACGGCAGCGACCTGGGCTTCCCCTCAGGGCAAACGCATCTAATTCACAAATCCTTGTCTGCAAAGAACTTGCGACTAGTTGAATTCCGTGCACTAGATTGCAAATCCTTGCAGGACAAGGATTTGCGAAACACGTGCGTTCGCCCTGGGCTTCCCCTTCGGGGTGCGCCTGACGCACTGGTTTAACTTCCTCTTCCTCACCCTCCTGTTCCGCAGCAGCCTGGCGATCCTGGCGGCGCATCCGAAGCTGTACTGGAACGTGCACAGCACTCCGGGCAGCGAGTGGCTGAAGCTCTCGCGCAAACCCATCCCCCCCCGGCCGATCTGGTGCTCGACCGACGAGGAAGTCGCCTGGCCCGCCTGGCTAACCCTCCCCGGCGGCCATGGCCTCGGCCTCGGCCGCTACTGGCACTTCCTCGCGGCCATGGGCTGGGTAATCTGCGGATTTGTTTATGTGATATTACTTTTCATTTCTCCCCAATGGCGGCGCCTCGTGCCGACCTCCTGGCATGCCATCCCCGAGGCGTTCCGCGACTTCATCCTGTACGCGACCCTCCGCACGCCGTCCCCCGGCACGTCCTACGGCCCCAGCCCGTTCAACGCGCTCCAGCAGCTCACGTACTTCGGTCTTGTTTTCGCTTTAACACCCTTGCAGATTCTAACCGGGATGGCCCAGTCGCCTTCTCTCCTGGGGAGATTCCCGTGGCTTGGCCGGGCGTTCGGCAACCGACAGGCCGCGCGGAGCTTGCACTTCCTCGGCCTGGTAGGGTTCGGGGCCTTCCTCGTGGTCCATCTCGTGATGGTCGTCTGGCACGGCTTCGGCGATGAGATGGGGAAGATGGTCCTGGGCGAGGGCCACACGAGGCGTGCGTCGCACGCGATCGGCCTGGGCCTGGGCATCGTCGGCGCGGTCGTCCTCCTCCACGTCGCCGCCAACCTCGCCTCGGCGTATCGGAAGCAAGGCACGCATCGCGTCCTCTCGGCGCTCGTCGACCCGGTCCGACGCGCCTTCCTGCACCGGCTCGTGAATGTCCAGGACTACCCGGAGACGGCCATCACCCCCTGGTTCCGCATCAACGGCTATCCGCCGATCGCCGAGTTCCCGCAGGCGCAGGCGGGCGACGACACGTACGAGCGGCTCCTCGCCGGAAACTGGGCCGACTACCAGCTCGAGGTCCTCGGCGCGGTCGAACAGCCCCTGAGCCTCACGCTGGAGGACCTGCGCGCCATGCCGAGGCAGGAGCAGACGACGCTCCACAACTGCATCCAGGGCTGGACCTCGATCGGCCGCTGGTCGGGCGTGCGGGTGCGCGACCTGCTCGCGCTCTGCGGGCCGAGGCCCGAGGCGCGCTACCTCGCCTTCCTCTCGTTCGGCTTCCAGGAGAAGCCGGGCGGCGTCGCCGAGAGCACCGGCACGCGCTATTACGAGTGCATCGACCTGCTCACCGCCGAGCAGCCGACGACCATTGTCGCGTTCGAGCTCAACGGCGAGCCCTTGCGGATCGAGCACGGAGCGCCGTTGCGCTTGCGCGTCGAAACGAAGCTGGGGTTCAAGATGGTCAAGTACCTCCGCGCCATCGAGGTCGTCGACGACTACCGCAAGCTCGGCGCCGGCATGGGGGGCGTGCGCGAGGACGAACAGCAGTTCGACATGGGCGCCGAGATCTGAACGGTCGCCGCCGGGCCTCCCCCTGGTAATCGGGGCCGGCTCCGTTATCCTCTGGGGTCGTAACCCCGAGGAGAGGACGCGCCCATGCCAGCCGCCCCGCCGCCGATCAGCGACCTGAAGATCACCGACGTCGAGGCGATCTATTGCCGACTGCCCGACGTGAAGGAGCAGTGCGACAGCGGCCAGGATGCCCTGATCGTCAAGGTGACGACCGACGCGGGGATCGTCGGCTATGGCGAGGTGGATTCGAGCCCGATCGCGGCCAAGGGGGCGATCGAGGGGCCGTTCTCGCACACGACGGCGACGGGGTTGAAGCACGTCGTCGTCGGCGCCGACCCGTTCCAGACCGAGTACCTCTGGGCGAAGATGTACCGCGCCAACATCTACGGCGGCCGGCGCGGGGTCGGCCTGCACGCGATGAGCGGCATCGACCTGGCCCTCTGGGACATCAAGGGCAAGGCGCTCGGCCTGCCGGTCTGGCGCCTGCTCGGCGGCGGGTTCACGAAGTCGCTGCGGCCCTACGCCAGCTCACTCTTCGGCGCCACGCCGCGCGAGACCGGCGAGCGCGCGCGGCGGTTCGTGGCGCAAGGCTTCACCGCCGTGAAGTTCGGCTGGGACCCCATGGGCCAGGACGCCGCCACCGACGTCGCCCTGGTCCGCGAGGCCCGCGCCGGCCTCGGCGACGACGTCGATTTGATGATCGACGCCGGCCTCGTCTACGACGCCAAGACCGCCATCCAGCGCGCCCGAGCCTTCGAGCCGTACAACCCCTTCTGGTTCGAGGAGCCGCTCCTGCCCGACGACTATCACGGCTACGCCAAGCTCTCGGCCGCCTCAACGTTGCGGATCGCCGCCGGCGAGGAGGAGAGCGAGCGGAAGTCGTTCGCGCAGCTCATCGACGTCGGCAAGATCGACGTCGTCCAGGTCGACCTGACCCGCTGCGGCGGCTTCACCGAGGCGATCAAGATCGCCGCGATGGCCGCCGACCGCGGCGTCCCGGTCGTCAACCACGGGTTCACGACCTACCTGAACGTCGCCGCGGCGCTCCACTTCCTCGCGAGCATCCCCAACACGCTCGGCTTGCTCGAATTCGTCGTCGCGGAGGGGACCACCCTCCGCCACCACCTCGGCGCCCCCATCCGCGCGATCGACGGCCGCGTCGCGGTCCCCGACGCCCCGGGCCTGGGCCTCGAGATGAACGAGGAAGGGATCGCCCGTTACAGGGTTTCTTGAGAATCCATCCCCATCCCCAGCGAGCTTCGTTCCATGCTCTGCGTCGCCGTCACCTACGTCATCAAGGCCGGGCACGAGGACGAGGCGATCCGGCTCCTCGCCGAGCTGACCCCGGCCACCCGCGCCGAGCCCGGTTGCCGGATGTACCAGGCCCACCGCTCGACGACCGACCCGCGCAAGTTCTTCCTCTACGAGCAGTACGACGACCAGGCCGCCCTCGACGCCCACCGCGTCAGCGACCACTTCGCCCGCCTCGCCGCCGGCGGCCTCTTCCACCTCATCGAGAGCCGCTCGCCCGAGATCTACGAAACGCTTTGATTGCGGATTTTGGATTGTGGAATTGAAGAGGGATCAAAGCTCTCTCTTCAATTCCGCAATCCGAATTCCGCAATCCGCAATCCCCCTACTCCCATTCGATCGTGCCCGGGGGCTTGCTGGTGACGTCGTAGACGACGCGGTTGACGCCTTTGACGGCGTTGATGATGCGGGTCGAGGCGCGGGCGAGGAGGTCGTGGGGCAGTTGGGACCAGTCGGCGGTCATGAAGTCGTCGGTCTCGACGGCGCGGAGGGCGATGACGTTCTCATACGTGCGGCCGTCGCCCATGACGCCGACCGACTGGATCGGCAAGAGCACGGCGAACGCCTGCGCGACGCGGCGGTCGAGGCCGGCGTTGCTCAGCTCCTCGAGGAAGATGACGTCGGCCTGGCGGAGCACCTCGAGCCGCTCGGCGCCCACCGGGCCGAGGCAGCGCACGGCCAGGCCGGGGCCGGGGAACGGGTGGCGCCAGACGAGCGACTCGGGCAGGCCGAGCTCGAGGCCGAGGCGGCGGACCTCGTCCTTGAACAGGTCGCGCAGCGGCTCGATCAGCTCGAAGCCGAGCTCCGCCGGCAGGCCGCCGACGTTGTGGTGGTGCTTGATCGTCGACGCCGGGCCGTCGGCCGACCCGCCGCTCTCGATCACGTCGGGGTACAAGGTCCCTTGCGCGAGGAAGTGGGCGCGGGGGATCGACAGGGCCTCGTGGCGGAACACGTCGATGAACGTGTGGCCGATCCGCACCCGCTTCTCCTGCGGGTCGGCGATGCCTTCGAGCGCGGCGAGGAATCGGTCCGCGGCGTCGACCACGCGCAATTCCGCCTCCGAGTGCCGCCCGAACGCGTCGACGACCGCCGCGCGCTCGCCCGAGCGGAGCAGGCCGGTATCCACGAAGACGCAGACGACCCGGTTGCCCAGGGCCCTGGCCAGCAAGGCCGCCGTCACCGACGAATCCACCCCGCCCGACAGGCCGCAGACGACCCGGTCCTCGGGCCCGACGCGCGCGCGGATGTCGTCCAGGGCGCGTTCGAGGAACGCGCCCATCGTCCAGGTGCCGGGGCTCTCGCAGACGCGATCGAGGAAGTTGCCGAGGATCAAGGGGCCGTAGGGCGTGTGGGCCACTTCCGGATGGAACTGGAGGCCGTAGACGGGCCGCGACCGATGGCGGACGGCCGCCAGCGGGCAGGTCGCCGTCGCGGCGAGCGGGATGAAGTCGGGGCCGGCGTCGCGGACCTGGTCGCCGTGGCTCATCCAGACGGGCATCTCGGCGGGCACGCCGGCGAAGAGGTCGTCGTCGGGCGCCAGCACCCGGCACTCGGCCCGGCCGAACTCCCGCGCCGGCGCCGGCTGGACCTTGCCGCCGAGCGCCTCGCACGCCAGTTGCATCCCGTAGCAGATGCCCAGCACCGGCACGCCCAGGTCGAACAGCCTCGGGTCGCACCGCGGCGCCCCCGGCTCGTACACGCTCGCCGGGCCCCCCGACAAGATCAGGGCCAACGGGTCGAGCTCCGCGACCCGCTCCGGCGTGATGTCGTGCCGGACGATGCTCGCGAACGCCCGCCGCTCGCGCACCCTCCGCGCGATCAACTGCACATATTGCGCCCCGAAGTCCAGCACCAATACCGGCCGCCCACGGTCTTCCATCGGCTCTCGTTCCCTTTCCCTTGCGCGTCGCCGCGGCCAAAACGCCAGTGTAGCAAGCCGCGGGGGTCGGGGGACAGGGGCCGGGGGCCAGGGGAGGAGATCGAAGGAGGGCCGGGCAGTTCTCGGCTCCCACAGTCCTTTCTTTGCCCTCAATCTTCGGCTTTCCCCGACCCCTGGCCCCCGGCCCCCGGCCCCTTCTCCCACGGCTCGACCTCGACGAGGGCCCCGCTCTCGACGTCGTGGAAGGTCACGTCGAGCGTGTCGGTCTCGACCAGGGCGAAGGTGCGCGAGGTCTTGACCACGGGGGCGGAGATGACCGAGCCGGGGTTGACGACGAGGCCGAGGTCGCAGCGGTGCCACATCGGGGCGTGGGTGTGGCCGTGGATCAAGAGGTCGGCGCCGAGCCTCGAGAGTAGCTTGCGGAGGGCCTTCGGCGGGTGGGCCTTCCGCGTGATGAACTCCATGTCATCGCCGGGGGCCCCGTGGACGACCACGCCGACGCGCCGGCCGAACGGCAATTCGACGTGCTCGGGGAGGCCGCGGAGGAACTCGAGCGTCGTCGCCGACGGGGCGCCGCCGCCGAACGGGTCGAAGACGCCGGGGCCGCGGCGGAGGGCCCAGCGGTCGTGGTTGCCGCGGACGCTCGGGATGCGCCGCTCGGTCACGAACGCGACCGCCTCGTCGGGCCTCGGGCCGTAGCCGACGAGGTCGCCGGCGCAGACGATCGCCTCGGCGCCGAGCACAGTCAGATGCGCCCAGGCGAGTTCGAGGGCGACCGGGTCGCCGTGGACGTCGGAGATCAGGCCGAGCTTCACGGGGCCTCCGTTCCGGACTCTCTCTCAGCTCCAGGTCGGCCGCGTGGCCTCGGCGGCCAGCTCGGCCGAGCGTCGGGTCGCGGCCTCGACCGCGTCGATGAGGGCCGCGCGCAATCCCCCGCGCTCCAGCGCGTGCAGGCCGGCGATCGTCGTGCCGCCGGGACTCGTCACGTGGTCCTTGAGCGTACCCGGGTGCAGGCCCGTCTCCAGCACCATCTTCGCCGCGCCGAGCACCGTCTGCGCCGCCAACGCCGTCGCCACGTCGCGCGGCAATCCCACGCGGACGCCGCCGTCGGAGAGTGCCTCGATCATGATATAAACGAATGCAGGGCCGCTCCCCGACAGCCCCGTCACCGCGTCCAGCAGCCTCTCGGGCACGCGGTACGCCCGGCCGACGGCCTCGAGGCACGACCGCACCACCGCCTCGTCCGCGGCCGTCGCGTGCTCGCCCAGGCAATAGCCCGCCGCCCCCGCGCCGACGAGCGCCGGCGTGTTCGGCATCACCCGGACGAGCCGACGATCCGGGCCCAGGCCCGCCGCCAGCGTCTCGAGCGACACCCCCGCCGCGATCGAGATGACCAGGTGCCCCGGCATCAGCGCCGGTTGCAGCTCCTCGAGCACCCCCGGCATGCTCTGCGGCTTGACCGCCAGGACGATGACGTCGCTCCTCGCCGCCACCTCCGCGTTCGACCCCGCCGCGCCGATCCCCGTCGCCGACGCCAGCGCCTGCCGCGCCTCCTCCAGCGCGTCGCTCGCCACGACCATGCCCGGCTCGGCCGTCCCCGCGCGGAGCATCCCCCGCACCAGCGCCGTCGCCATCTTGCCGGCGCCGACGAAGCCCCAGCGGATCGTTCGATACATGGGACTCTCAGCGTCTTGAACAGTCATCGGACATCGCTGCCCTCGTGTCGGATCATTCGGGATCACCCAGAAGGCTTGCCTTTCGTAGTGTCCGCTCTTGCGGACCGGTTCCTTCTTGGATCGGAAGCGGTCCGCAAGAGCGGACCCTACAAACCTCCGGGAGGCCCACAGGATACCAGCCCGACCCGCTCCGCCCGCAAGCGCCCAGTCCCCACCCGGCGGCGAAATGGAAGTGATGGAATCGATGACGTCATGAATTTCCGGAGATGGATTTGCAAAAACGCAATTCATGGTGCATATTTGGGATTGAATGTTGAATTAGGGACTCGCCGTCGAACTTTTACATTTGTCCTGAAGAGGTGGTCCTGCGGATGTTCGCTCACGAGGCCGGGATGCTGTCCTTCTGCTCGCGACCGACCCGACTTCCCCTCGTCGGATTCCCTCGTCGGGTTCGAGAGAGTCGGCCTTCGCGCCGCCGGGTCCGACGCGCCGGCGCGGGCGACCACCTCGGGGATGGAAACGCCCCGGCGCGGAACGAACCGAACGGGGCATTGGGTCGACTGGGCCGATCTTGCGACCTCCGGCCCGGAATTCGAAACGAACCGAACGGGGCATTGGGTCATCCGGGCAAGGCGGATCGCCGACCGCCTCGGCGCGGAACGAACCGAAGGAGCCTCGACCCCGCGCCACCGACCCGCGTCCCCGCCCCGTTCGGAACGAACCGAACGGGGCATGGGGAAGGCGGGGCAAGCTCTGCGGGCGATGCCGGGTCCGACAGAGGATCACTTCGTCCGGCCGGCCTCGAGTTTCGCCTTCTCGGCCTTGAGACGGAGCTCGTCGGCCTTGAGCCGGAGCTCCTTGGCCTTGACCTCGGCCTCGGCGGCCTGGCGGTCGAGGTCGGCGATGGTCCGGGAGTCGTCGGCGGCGGACTCGGAGGGGGACTTGGGGGTGCCCTTGAGGGTGGCGATCGCCTCGTCGAGGCGGTCGCGGACGACCTCCTGTTCGAGGGCGAGCCGGGCCTCGAGGACGGGGATGGCGCGCCGGACCTTGGAGCGGGCGAGGATGTCCCAGGTCCGCGAGCGGAGGTTGCGGCTCGGGTCGTTGGCGAGGTCGATGAGGGCGTCCTGGATCTCGGCGTCGTCGGCGCCGAGGCGGTCGAGGGCATTCAAGGCGACGAACCGCAGGCCGGCGCCGTGGCCGGGCCGGCTGTAGCGGACGGCCAGCTCGCGGGCCTTCGGGCCCGATTCGTCAAGCAACAGCTCCAACGCCGTGGCGGCGATGGTGTCGCGGTGCGCGGCCGTCTTCAAGCCGGCCGAGAGCAGGTCGTCCTTGTCCTTGACTCCCCACTTCACGAGCCCCCGCAGGGCGGCCGAGCGGACGCCGTAGGCTTCCTCCGCGTCGGACCACGCGGCGCGGAGGGTGGCCTCGGCGGCGTCGTCACGCTTCAGCTCGCCGAGCCGCGCGATCGCCTCGGAACGGACGCGCGCATCCTTGTCGCGGGCGGCCTCGAGCAACGCCGGGCGCGCCGGCTCGCCGAACTTGGCCAGGGAGTCAAGGACCATCCGCCGCGCGCCGTGATACGACTCGCGCGACCAGGCGGCGAGCAACGCCTTGCGGGCGGCCTCGTCGTGCTTGTGCTTGCTCAACGCCGCGGCGGCCTCGACGCGGCCGAGGACCTCGGGGGCGTGCTCGAGCTGGTAGACCCACTCCTCGACCGGCCGCTCGAAGTCGAGCGTCTTCAGGAGCCACCCCTTCGGGTCGAGCCGGACGAGCTTCGGCCGCTTGGCGGCGGGGATGACGAACTCCTCCTTCGCGCCGTCGACGACGACCGGGATCGACTTGGCGCCGTCGTCGTCGGTCAGTTCGAGGGTCGTGGGGAGGCGGAAGAGCGGGGTCTGGTCGTCGAGCGTTTGGACCTGTTCGACGACGACGCGGACGGTCTGGTCGTCCGACTCGTAGCGCCAGCGGGCCTTAAGCTCGGGGTGGCCGGCCTTCTTCGTCCACTGGTCGAAGTACCAGTCGAGGTCCTTGCCCGAGGCGGCCTCCATGGCCTTGTGGAAGTCGTCGGTGGCGACGACCTTCTCGCGGTTGTCCTTCAGGTAGCGGCGGATGCCGGCCCAGAAGGCGTCCTCGCCGAGCAGGCCGCGGAGCATGTGGAGGACGCAGGCGCCCTTGGGGTAGGTCACGCCGTCGAAGAGCTTCAACGGGTCGTCGTAACGCTCCTCGACGATCGGCCGGCGGTAGGCCCGGTCGCTGGCGATGTAGCCGCGGCGGTCGCCGTCGAGCTTGAGGCGATAGGCGTCGTCGCCGAGGTCGTGCTCGGTGTAGACCGCGTCGAAGAAGGTGGCGAAGCCCTCGTTGAGCCAGATGTGCGACCAGTCCTTGCACGTCACGAGGTCGCCGAACCACTGGTGCGCCAGCTCGTGGGCGACGAGGCCGTCGGCGTCCCGCTCGCGGGCCTCGACGGCGTCGAAGAAGGCGCCGTCGTTGAGCGTGGTGGCGGAGATGTTCTCCATGCCGCCCCAGGTGAACTCGGGGACGGCCACCTGGGCGTACTTCGGGTACGGGTACGGCACGCCGAGCTTCGCGCCGAAGAACGCGATCATCGCCGGCGTCTTGCCGAGCGTGCGCCGGGCGGTCGCCTCGTCGACGGTCCTCGCCACGTAGTATTCCACGGGCAAGGTCTTGTACGAATCCCGATAGACCGCGAAGTCGGACGCGGCCAGAGAGATGAGGTAGCTGGGGTGGGGCACGTCCATCTTCCAGTGGAAGGTGGTGGTGCGGCCGTCCTCGACGGTGGCGACCAGGGCGCCGTTGGAGACGACGGTCAGCGGCTTGGGGGCGGTGACGATCATCTCGGAGGTGGCGCGGTCGTTGGGATAGTCGTACGAGGGGAGCCAGTCGCGGTTCTCGTCGGGCTCGCCCTGGGTCCAGACGCAGAGGCCGTGGTCGGCGTCGGCCGGGACGAAGTACATCCCGCGCCTCGGCGACCCCTTGTACGTCACCGCCACCTTCATCGCCTCGCCCGGCTCGCGGGGGCGGCCCAGCGTGATCGTCAAATCATTTTTTTTATGTTCGAACTTGCAATCGGAGCCGTCGACCGTGACCTTCTCCACGACGAGCCGGGGGCCGCAGTCGAGGCGGAGCGTCTTCAGCGCCGGCTCCAGGGGAGCGATCGTGTGCGTGACGGTGCCGCGGACCTCGGACTTGTCGGGGTCGAGGGCCAGTTCGCCCTTGATGTGCTGCACGTCGAACGACCGGATGCGCTCGGTCTGGCGCGGCGTGCCCGGTTTGGCGAACGGCCGCCGCGACGGGCCGTCGGCGACGGCCGGGGCCGTGGAGAGGACGAGGCAGAGGGCGAGCGTCGGGAGTGTCCGCAACGGGATCGATGGCATGGTGTCCGGGGTCCTGGTGGGCGGGTTCCGGGGGAATCGTCGAGAGGTTCGATTAGCCGTCGAGGCGCCGGAGGGGGTAGACCCGCACGCGAACCTCGCGGGCGAAGTGGCCCAGGGGCTCGGTCGCCGGCCGGGCGACGCCCGCGGCGGCCACGAGGGTCTCGTCGAGCGCCTCGACGCGGGCCGACTGCACGGGGTAGGGAGGGTGATGGACGCGCCCCCGGTAGAGCCGGCCGTCGGCGCAGGCGTAGAGGAGATATCTTTCGATCAGAAAATGTTCCAGCGTCCCCGACGGCGCGGGCCGGGGCGTCCCCTCGGGGCGGTAGCGGACGCGGCACGACGCCGGCCTCGGGCCGGGGGCCAGTCGCTCCGAGGCGAAGTCGATCGTCGGCGACTCGCCGCGATCCAACGCGGCCTGGATGTCGCGGTCGGTCGGGTCGAGCGTCATCGCCGCGTGATAATACGGGAGGTGATACGACCATCGCGCCAGCTTGACCGCGACCGCATTGGCCGCGTCGAGGCTGAAGAACCAGACGCCGGGACCCTGGCCACGATAATGGACATAAGTCCGGACGTTGACCTCATGGAAGCTCGACAGCCCGGGGACCGCCGGCAGGGGCCTCGGCCGGACGCCGGTCATCGTGAACGGCACGAGGCCGACGAAGGCCCGGCCCTCGAACGTGTCGAGTTCGAGGCCGGGAGGCAGGAGGCTCCGGAGCGCGTCGGGCTCGACCTCCCAGTGGAGGAACAGCAGGGCGGCCCAGCGTTGGCGCATGACGCTCCACGCGCGCGGCGGCCGGGTCGGCGCGAGGCGGTCGATCGGGTCGTTGACGGCTCGGGGTATGATCGTCATGGGCGTCAAGGAAAACCTGGGCCGTTCCCCGCCCATTCTGGCAGACGGGCCGGCCCGCCGCAACGGCGAGGGGGACGATCGGATGGACGTCTGGGCGATCTCCGACCTGCACCTCTCGCATGCCCGGCCCGAGGGGCGCGAACGCTTCGCCGGGCGCTGGTGCGAGCATGTCGACCGGATCGAGCGGCAATGGCGGGCGGCGGTCGGGCCGGGCGACGTCGTCCTCCTGCCCGGCGACATCTCGATGGCCCGCAACCACCGCGACCTCCAGGCCGACCTCGCCTGGCTCGACCGCCTGCCGGGCACCAAGGTCCTCTCCCCGGGCAACCACGACCATTGGTGGAACGGCGTCGATCGTATCCGGCCGATGCTCCGCCGCTCGCAAGCGGCCGTCGGCGGCGACGCGATTGCGACCCGCGGCCTCGTCGTCTGCGGCGCCCGGGGCGTCCCCGCCGACGACCCCGATCCCGCCGCCGCCCTGGCCGAGCTCGACCGCGCCCTCGCGCACGCCCGATCCCTGCGCGATGCCGGCCAACCCCTCTACCTCCTCTGGCACTTCCCGCCGTTCGACGCGCACGGCCGACCCGGCCCTTGCGTCGAGCGGTTCGAAGCCGCCGGCGTCTCGGCATGCGTCTACGGCCACCTCCACAGCATCGGCCAGTGGTCGATGGCCGTCCAGGGGGCCGTCCACGGGGTCCGCTATCACCTCGTCGCCGCCGACGCGATCGGCTTCCGGCCGCTCCGCATCGCCACCATCACCGGACAAGATCGATAGCCGGAGAGAGTCGAGCCGTGTTAATCTGGACGGATGTACCAAGGTGCACCCGCTTCGAGATCGAGACGTCGGCCTCGGCGGCCGGGGGTCTGCGTGGGGATCGACCTGGCCGGGGTGCCGGAGCGGGAGTCGGGCGTGGCCGTCCTTCGCGGCGGGCGGCTGGACGTGCTCGCGACGGCGAGGACCGACGAGGAGGTCCTGGCCTTTGCCGACGTGGCCGGCCGCTGGGGGACGGTCGCGATCAACGCGCCGTTGACCCGGCCCCTCGGCCGTTGCTGCCTCGACGACGACTGCCGTTGTCGCCACGACCCCGGGACCCGGAGCCGGCAGCTCGAGCGCGAGCTGGCCCGGATGGGCATCCCGACGCTGGCGACGGCCTTGCTCAAGGTGCTCGCCCGCCGCGGCATGCGGATCGCGACGGCCCTCCGCGCGCGGGGCTGCGAGCCGCTGGAGGTCTATCCGTTCGCGACCTTGCGGCTGCTCGGCCTGCCCTGCTCGGGCAAGCGGACGCCGGCCGGCCGCCGCCGGATCCAGCGGGCCTTGAGGGCCTGGGTACCGGGCCTGAACCACCCCAAGGCGACCGAGCATCAGCTCGACGCCGTCGCCTGCGCCCTGACGGCCCTGTGCTGGAGGCTCGGCCAGGCCCGCGCCGTCGGGCTCGCCGAGGAGGGTCTCATGACGATCCCCGACCTCGGCGCCGACCCCGATCCGGGCGCGTGGCGACATCACCTCGGTATCGATCCATGAGAGATCCAACCATCGTTCAGCGCGACCGCGGGCTCGTCCGGGGGGCGGTCAGGGGCTGGCGGCCGGCGAACCCGGCCGACTTCTCGTGCCAGTGGAGCACCTCGGGCTCGCCGAGCTTCCAGCAGAGGTAGACCTCGCGGCCGTCGCGGAGGCTCGGGAAGTCGCAGAGCCCCTCGAGCGGCCCGTTGGGGACGACGCCGAGCCCCTCGAGCTCCTCGAGGTAAGTCTGGAGCTTGGCCTCCTCGGACTCGAGCTCCTGCTGGAACTGGGCGAGCTCCTCGGAGTACAGGTCGGCGGCCGGCCGACGGCGCTGGTCGCGGTGCAAGGACGCCAGGCGTTCCCGCAGGTCGATGACCGTGCGGGTCTGGCGGGCGATGTCGCCGGCGATGGCCCGCACCAGCGGCAACGCGCGGTTGGCTTCCTCGACGGTGAAGTACCTCGGCTTCGCCGCGACCGACTTGAGTTGCGCCATCGGATTCGACCCTCCCCGCTCCGCGACCACGTCCCGCGACGGCCCCGAGCCCGCCCCCCACGGCCGCGCGGGATGATATCATGCAGCCCCCGCCACTCTTATTATAGGAGGCACCAGGATGCCCGCAAGGGGCGGGCCGGCGGCCGTTCGCAAACCCGCGGTTTAGCGTCCTTTGGGGGACTTGCCGGCCTTCAGGGCCGCGGCGATGCGGGCGGGCGTCTGGGCGTTGAAGACGTCGGCCGGGCCCAGGCCGGCGCGGCGGGCGACGCCGATCCCGTAGTCGAGGTTGGCCAGGCCGCCGGTGGAGTGGGCGTCGGGGTTGATCGCGATCCGGACGCCGAGCGCCCGGGCGCGGCGGGCCTGGAGCGAGTCGAGGTCGAGCCGGTGCGGGTCGGCGTTGATCTCGACGATCGTGCCGGCCTCGGCCGCCGCGGCGAGCACCGCGTCGAGGTCGATCGCGTAGGCGTCGCGGGCCAGCAGGAGCCGGCCCGTCGGGTGCCCCAGCATCGTGACCCGGGGATGTCGGGCCGCCCGGACCACCCGCGCCGTCATCGCCTCGCGGCCGAGCTTGAACTGCGAGTGGACACTCGCCACGACATAATCAAATCCCTCCAGAATCTTCTCCGGGAAGTCGAGCGCGCCGTCGGCGAGGATGTCGCACTCGGTCCCCTTGAAAATATGAAAGCTCTTGCCGTACTGTTCGTTGATGGCGTCGATCGCCTCCCACTGGGCCTTCACGCGGTCGACGCTGAGGCCACCGGCGTAGCCGGCCGAGCGCGAGTGGTCGGCGATGCCGAGGTACTTCAACCCCAGGGCGCGGGCGGCCGCGGCCATCTCCTCGATCGTGGCGGCGCCGTCGCTCCAGTCGGTGTGGCAATGGAAGGTGCCGGTCAGGTCGTCGAGGTCGACGAGTTCCGGCAGCTCGCCCTTCTCGGCCGCCTCGATCTCGCCGACGTCCTCGCGCAGCTCGGGGGGGATGTAGGACAGGCCGAGGGCCCGGAACAGCTCGGCCTCGTCGCGCGCCGGGATCGGGCCGTTGGGCCCCTCGAGGCCGTACTCGCTCAGCTTCCAGCCGCGGTCGAGGGCCCGGCGTCGCATCGCGATGTTATGGGCCTTCGAGCCCGTGAAGTAGTGCAGCGCGAGCGGGAACTGCTCGTCGTCGACCCCGCGCAGGTCGCATTGGACGCCCCCTTCGAGCCGGACGCTCGCCTTCGTCGGCCCGTGCGCGAGCACCTTCGCGACGTCGGGCAGCGCGACGAAGCGGTCGATCACCGGCTTCGGGTTCTTCGCGCTGAAGAGGATGTCGAGGTCGCCGATCGTCTCGACCCGGCGGCGCAGGCTGCCGCAGACCTCGGCGCGGTTCACGCCCTTCTGGAGCTTCACCGCCTCGAAGATCGGCGCGACGAGCCGCCGCGCCTTGCTCTGGAGGATGCGGTCGCCGACCGACTCGACGAAGTCGAGCCCCTCGAGGATCGCCGCCTCGGTCTTCCCTCCGAACCCCTTGAGCTTGGCGACCTTCCCCGCCTCGGCCGCGGCGCGGAGGTCGGCCAGCCCCGCGATCTTCAGCTCATCGCGCAGGGTCTTGATCTTCTTCGGCCCGAGTCCCGGGATTCTGAGGAGCGCCACCAGGCCCGGGGGCGTCTCGGCCTTCAACGCCTCGAAGGCCGGCAGGTGGCCGGTCGTGACCAGTTGCGTGATCTTCTCGAGCATCGTCTCGCCGATGCCCGGCACGTCGCCGAGGCTGCCGTCGGCGATCATCTCCGAGAGGTCGTCGGGGAGCGTACGCAAGGCCTGCGCCGCGTTGTGATAGGCGCGGCAGCGGAAGGCGTTCTCGCCGCGGACCTCGAGCAGGGTCCCCATCTCGTCCAGGACGCGCGCGACCTGATTGGTGTCCATCGATGATCGTCTTCCCCTCGCCTGGAAGGCGAATCTCCGTAGGGCCCGCTCTTGCGGACCATCTTCATTCGATGATAAGAGGATGGTCCGCAAGAGCGGACCCTACGAGGAGCGTTCGGGTGATCGCACCTCACGACTTGACCGCGATCGGCACGCGGTCGATCTTGGCGGCGAGGATGAAGTCGTTCTCGGAGAGGCCGCCGATGGCGTGGGTGGTCAACTCGACCGTGACCTCGCGATAGCCGGTCAGGTGGAGGTCGGGGTGGTGTCCCTCCTCCTCGGCGAGCGCGGCGACCCTGTTAAAGAAGTCGATCCCGGCGTTGAAGTTCTTGACGCGCCAGTGGCGGCTGATCTTCTTACCGTCCGGCGCGATCGTCCATTGCGGCGTGGCCTGGGCGAGCTCGAACGCCTCCTCGGGCGCGAGCGGCGGCACGCCCCCCTCGCAGGGGCCGCACTTCTTCGCGATCAACTCCTCGGCGGTGACGGCGGACATCGCATTGCCCTCCGGTCCGAACGTGTTGGCGGCTCCCGGGCCAGGATCGGCTGCCTCTTCCCGACCCGAAGCATAAGCGAGGCGTCCCATTCCCTTCGATTCGGCCGAAGCCTGCCGGGGGGATGGATGCCCTCGCCGGCGCTTCGGGTCGGGAAGAGGCAGCCGAGACCCGTTCTGGCCCACGAACCTCGGCTCGCTCCGGGAAACCCGGCGCCTTAGAGTGCCAGAAGTGCATCCGGTGTGCCAAGGGGTCGGCAAGAATCGCCCGGGGGCGACGAACAGCTTGGGGACGTTGAATTGGTCCCCGATCGATGGGAGTGACGGCGATGATCCTGACGGGCCTCTCGGGCAATGAGATCTACTGCCTGGCGCAGAAGGGGTGGACGCCGGGCAACATCGTCGTCGGCAACAGCGTCCACTCGCTCGGCGTGGTGCGGGGGTTCACCAGCGGCCTGAAGACCCTGGCCGGCGGCGAGATCGCCAGCGTCACCGAGCTGATCTCCGACGGCCGCCACGCGGCGATCACGCGGCTGGAGAACGAAGCCGCCGA
This sequence comes from Isosphaeraceae bacterium, assembly GCA_035551935.1. GTDB lineage: Bacteria > Planctomycetota > Planctomycetia > Isosphaerales > Isosphaeraceae > DASZMJ01. The sequence continues at coordinate 968 of DASZMJ010000558.1, read as the reverse complement.
GGAGAAGGCGCACGGCCTGACCGGCGTGACGTCGGACCTCAAGATGGTCAGCAATCTCGTCGAGTTCATCGCGTTGGGGTCGTCGGTGACGGGCAACGACTACCACGGCCCGTTCTTCTCGACCGCGTGCTCGGGCCAGGACCTCTACTGCCAGCTCGATTCCGGCTACGAGCCGCGCCACTTCGTCGTCGGCAACGTCGCCTACTCGCTCGGCGTCGGCCGCGGCATCATGGGCGCCCTGCGGACGTTCGGCCGCGGCGAGGTCAAAGAATTCTCCGACATGTACAACCACACGCGGCACCTCGCGCTCCAGCGGATCGAGCAGGAGGCCGAAACCCGCGGCTGCAACGCGGTCGTGGACATCACGACCCGAATCTTGCCGTTCGGCGTCGGCGTCCGCGAGATGCTGATGGTCGGGACCGCCTCGAACAACCCCGCGCTCGGCAAGCTCGACCGGCCGGTCACATCCGAGCTGACGGGCGAGGAGCTCTGGAACCTGACCCGGCTGGGATATGCGCCGTTCCGGCTCCTGCTCGGCACGTCGGTCTACGCGCTCGGGATCGCCGGCGGGATCGCGACGTTCTTCCAGTCGTTCGGCCGCGGCGAGATCGACACGGTGACGCGCCTGGTCTACGAGGCCCGCGAGAACTGCCTGGCCCACATCCGCAACGAGGCCGAGGCCCTCGGCGCCGACGGCGTCATCGGCATCAAGCTCTTCGTCTACGAGATCGGCGTCGGCCTCGTCGAGATCATGGCCATCGGCACCGCGATCAAGAAGAACCCCCACGTCACCACCCAGACCGACGTATTACTTCCCCAGGCCATCATCCGCGACCGCGACACCTTCTTCGACGAGGCCCCTCCCCCCGTCCCCGGCGCCGCCCGCGCCCGCGACCTCAGCCGGGGGTAATGCTCATGTAGGGTGGGCACCGCCCGCCTCTTCCTATTCTCATGAAGAGGCGGGCGGT
>DASZMJ010000557.1:0-3921 GCA_035551935.1 Isosphaeraceae bacterium | reverse complement strand
TTCTCTTTTTCATACGAAGATCGGTCCGCACGGCGGACCCTACGGGGAGCGGTCCCGTACAGGATACACGAGGATCAGGCCGATGTCATCGATGAATGGGCGAGGTTGTCCATCCGCTTGCGGAAGATGACGAGGTCGTCGCCGTCGGCGTAGAAGTCGGGGAGGGTGCAGGCGAGGTCGTAGCCGCGGCGGAGGTAGAAGCGGCGGGTGGGCTCGTAGTGGGGGAGCGAGGAGGTCTCGACGAGCAGGAGGCGGCCGGACTTCGAGGCGATGTCGGCCTCGACGTGGCGGAGCAGCTCGGCGCCGAGGCCGAGGGACTGGAACCGGCGGTCGACGGCGATCCAGTAGAGGTACCAGGCGCGGTCGGTCATCGCGGCCGGGGCGTGGTAGGCGAAGCCGGCGACCTGGCCGTCGCGCTCGAGGGTCGAGGCGCGGTGGCCCTCGCGGTGGTGGACGGCGTGGTAATCGTCGAGGACCTCGCGGAGCGCGACGAGCTCGTGCGGCTTGAAGACGGCGGTCCCCTCGGCCAAGGCGACGAGGGCCGGGGTGTCGTCGGGGCGGGTCGGCCGGATCATCGGATCGCTCAGGCGCCTGGGCCGTCGGCGGGGGGGTCGAGGAACTCGGCCAGCAGGGCGCGGACGTCGAGCGGCTTGAGGAAGACGTGGTCGACCTCGGGCACGTCGCCGTCGAGCGGGGGGGCGTCGAGGGTCCAGCCGGTGATCAGGGCGATCCGCGGCGGGGGGTCGAGCTCCCGGGCGGCGCGGGCGACCTCGCGGCCGTCGCCGCCGGGCAGGAGCAGGTCGGTCAGCACGAAGTCGAAGGCCGGGCCGTCGTCGAGGGCCTCCAACGCCGCGGCGCAGTCGGGGGCGACGACGACCTCGTAGCCCTTGATCGACAGCACGCGCTCCAGCGCCGCGGACCCCTCGGGGTTGTCTTCGACCAGGAGCACGCGCCGGGGGCGCGGGGGAGTCGGGACGGCGGATTCGAGGGTGTTCATCGCACGGCCCGTCGTCGGTGTCGGGTTCTGGGTCGCCGGGGAGGCGTCAAGCATCGGTCGTCCTCCGTGGCCAGTCGATCGCCGAGAGCCGCGCCAGCGCGAGCATCAGCGCGTGGGTCCCGTCGCGGCCGTGCCCCTGGGCTTCGACGGCCCGGTAGAGCTGCTCGGCCAGGGCCAGGCCCGGCAACGCCAGCCGCAGCCGGCGGGATTCGGCCAGGGCGATCCGCATATCTTTGAGGAAGTGTTCGACGAAGAAGCCGGGGTCGAAGTTGCCGGCCATGATCCGCGGGCCGAGGTTGTTCAGGCTCCACGACCCCGCGGCGCCGCTGCCGACGCTCTTGAGCACCTCGGCCAGGTCGAGGCCCGCCTTGTGGCCGTAGAGTAGCGCCTCGCAGACCCCGATCATGTTCGTGGCGATCAGGATCTGGTTGACCATCTTCGTATGCTGGCCGGCGCCGGCGGGCCCCTGGTGGACGATCGTCTTGCCCATGAGCCGGAAGAGCGGGTCGAGCGCCGCGACGGCCTCGGCCTCGCCGCCGACCATGATCGACAGCCGTGCCTCGCGGGCGCCGACGTCGCCGCCGGAGACCGGCGCGTCGACGGCATGGACCCCCTTGGCCCTGGCCGCCTCGAAGATCGCGACGGCCAACGCCGGCTCGCTCGTCGTCATGTCGACCAGGAACGAGCCCGGCCGGGCCCCTTCGAGCGTGCCGTCGGCGCCGAGGGTCACCTGGCGGACGTCCTCGGGGAAACCGACGATCGTGAAGGTCACGTCCGAGGCCGCGGCCACCTCGCGGGGCGATGCCGCCTCGGCCGCGCCCCGCGCGACCAGCGCGGCCGTCTTGTTACGGCTCCGGTTGTAGACCGTGACGCCGAAGCCGGCGGCCAGCAAGTGGCCGCACATCGACGAGCCCATCACCCCGGTCCCGATCCAGCCGATCCGGGTCGTCCCCGGCTCGATCCGCGTCGTCATCGTCGTCCCCCGACCCCTCGGCCGTCGCGGCGGGGAGGCGGCCTCGCGCCTTCGGGGGCAGATCACGCCCCCGCCGCGGTCCCTGTTTAATTATGCAAACGCCGTGCCTGTTCCGGCCGGTCCATCGTCGCCCACGGGCCGCCCACACCGTCGCCAGCGGCCCATCCCCAATCTTAGCGCAACCCCGCCCGATTGGAAAGGAGGTTATGGTCTATTCCGAGCGGAACGATGGCCTCCCGCTCCGCACCCGACCCGTCGTCCCTCAGAGGCCGCCGTCGAGGCAAGGGCGGAGGGAGGGCAGGTATTTCTCGGCCGAGGCGGTGTTGACGAGCACGACGCGGTCGCCGCGGCGGACCAGGCCGCGGTCGGCCAGCTCGGGCAAGACGGCGAGGGTCGCGGCGCCTTCGGGGGACCAGGCGAACCGTCGCGCGCGCCACTCGGCGGCGACGACGGCGCGGATGGCGTCATCGGTGACGGTCAACGCCGCGCCGCCGGTGCGGCGGATGATCCGCAGGACGTTGACGTGGCCGACGTTCCGCGCCACGTTCAGGCCGGTGGCGATCGTCGCGCCGGGGGGCGCGGGGGTGATGTCCTCGGCCCCGGCGGCGAAGGCCCGGGCGATCGGCGCGGTCGCCTCGGCCTGGACGCAGACCATCCGCGGCCGATCGGGCCCGACCAGGCCGAGTGCCTCGAGCTCGTCGAACGCCTTGGCCATGCCCACGACCCCCGTGCCGCCGCCGGTCGGATACACGATCACGTCGGGCAAGGACCAATTCCGGTCACCCCCGCGGGGCTCGGCCAGCTCGAGGCCCAGGGTCTTCTTCCCCTCGGTCCGCCAGCCCGGCTCCTGGAACGTGGCGACGTTGAAGAAGCCGAGCGGGAGATAATGCTCGCGCACGCGTTGCGCGCAATCGACGATCGTGCCGGGGACGAGGTCGAGCGTGACGTTCCCGGGATGGAGCCTGGCCAAGGCGGCGACCCGGCCGAGGACGGGCAGGTCGGTGTCGGGGGACATGACCACCGCCGCCTCGATCCCGGCGGCGACGGCGTACGTCGCCAGGCTATCGCCGGCGTTGCCCTGCGTCGGCACGGCCAGCCGGTTGAGCCCCAGGGCGCGGGCCATGGCGACGGTCATGGCCATGCCCCGGTCCTTGAACGAGAGGGTCGGATTGGCGCCGAAGCCGGCGTGGGGGCGCCCCTCGTCCTTGACCTCCAGCCGGCAGCCGACGGCGGCGGCGACCGGGTGGTCGTATGGCAGGCTGGGCGTGAAGCCCTCGCCCAGGGAGACGATGTGGCGGGCGTCGTCGGGGTCGTCGATGTCGAGCGGCAAGAGGGCGCCGAACCGCCAGAGGTCGCGGCGGGCGGGGTCGTAACCCCCGTCGGGCCCGCGACCGGCCTTGATCCGGTCGAGGTCGAGCACGACCTGCACCGGCCGGCCGTCGCGTTCGCAGAGGTTCATGGGCCGGTCGGCCGGGTAGGTCGCGCCGCAGACCGAACAAGCGAGATGGGAAACGTACCGCATCGGGGGCCTCGAGGGATGTTTGGGGGGGTCCGGCGATCGTAACCGAGCCAGCACCGGCGGTCCCGAGAAAAAAAACGGCCGGCTGGGCGAATCGTTGGGGCGGCTCCGTCGTCTATTGGGAGACGTCGAGTGTCCGCGACCGGGGCCGGGGGTCGTCCTCGTCCCCTCCCGCTGATCGTCTCGCACGATGTCGGCCGCGGGACGCTCCAATCCGTTCCGGCGATTTGCGTTGACCGTCCCCATCTCTTGGTTGGTGATCCGTTCGATGAGGGTCCCCCGATGACGACACTCAAGGGTCTGGTCCTGCCCGCCTTCCTGGCGGTTGGCCTGGTGGGTCTGGTCGGCGGCCCGGCCGCCGCGCAGAGCACGAAGAAAGCCGCGCGGCCCAGGCAGGCCGCGGCGGCGAGCGCCCCGGCGCCCGCGGCGGCG
>DASZMJ010000556.1:0-7917 GCA_035551935.1 Isosphaeraceae bacterium | reverse complement strand
GACGGCCTCGTCGTCCCAGCCGCCCGAGCCGACGAAGTTCTGGACCGGCTTGCGGTGGACGCCGGCCTCGACGGCGATCGGCTCGCAGGTCTTGCGCTGCAGTCCGCTGAGCAGGCCGCGGATGACGAGCGTGGCGTGGGTCCGCTGCTCGGCGCGGTAGAAGCGTGGCAGATAGCGTGGCAAGAAGGTCGTAATCCGGTCCTGACAACCGCGGACCTCGTCGGGGGTCACGACAGCATCGGCCAGGAGGGCCTGGGCGTCGGGGTGTTCCAAGAGCGACATGGCGGTCCCTCCCGTCGGATCTCCTCCGCCTCCGATCATAACCCCTGTCAGATCAATGCAATAGTGGAAACGGTGACAGTCCAACTAGGAAGTGACTCGGGACCCGGACGCCATCGTCGGGGTCGTGGCCGGCAGCCACGACGACCCTGCGCCCCGCGCCCTGGGCCGGCTGGCCTGGCCCGTCTTCCAGGCCGGGGCGACCCTGAAGCGGACGCGGGCCCTCGTCCGCCTCAACGAGGCGGTGAGCCTCAACAGGCACGCCTCCGGGATCGATCAGGTCTGGCGGGCCGCCTTCGAGAAGTGTTGCCAGGCCGTGCTGGTCGAGACCGGCTTCGAGCACCCGGCGGACCTTGCCCCCTCCGGCGACCACCCGCTCTCCTACGGCGGTCGCGGGGCCGCGGCCCTCGACGATGCCGTCGACGAGGTGATCGAACGGGTCCTCGCCGACGGCGGCGAGGCCTTCTTCTTCGACCCCGGCGCCCTCGACGTCCATCAGCGGATCGCCGCGGTGCTCCGGTATTGATTGATGAAGTATCGAGAAGTCTCCAAGAAGTACTGACGGCTTCGGATCTCGATTCTCGCCGTGTGAAAAACGCGGGAAGGGTCTGGAACTCGGGGGGCTCGCCGGTTATTTAAGGGAGAATCCTCTCCGGGAGCCACCACCTTGATGCCGCCGCAGGCCGGGACCGCCCCCAGGGGGGCGGAGGGCGTTCGGGCGCCAGAGGGACGCGACGGGACGGGCCGTCGCGTGGCCGTCGGGCCGCGCGACGGCCTGGCGGAAGGCCTGCGACTCCATCAGGCGGGCGACCTCGCGGGCGCGATCCGGGCCTATGAGGCGGTGCTGGCCGAGGAGCGGGAGCAGGCCGACGCGATGCACCTGCTGGGCGTCGCGCGACACCAGCAGGGGGACCACGCGGCGGCGACCGATTGGATTGGCAAGGCGGTCGCCTTGAAGCCGGGGGCGGCCTCGTTCCACGCGAACCTCGCCGAGGCGTACCGGGCGCTCGGGAAGCTCGACCGGGCCGTCGCCTGCTGCCGGATGGCCTTGCAGCTCTGGCCCGACTTCCCCGAGGCCCGCAACAACCTCGGCCTGGCCTTGCAAGGGCTCGGGAAGCTCGACGAGGCCGTCGCCCAGTTCCGAGCGGCCGTGGCCCTGCGTCCGGCCGACGCCCTCTCGCGGACGAACCTCGGCAACGCGTTGCGGACCCTCGGCGACAAGGCCGGGGCGCTGGAATGCTTCCGGAAGGCCGTCGACCTCGACCCGAGATCGGCCGCGGCGCGGACGAACCTGGGCCAGTTCCTGCTGGACCTCGGCCGGGCGGAGGAGGCCTTGCCGCACTGCCGCGAGGCCGTCGCGTCGCGTCCGGACCTGCCCGAGGCGCACAACAACCTCGGCAACGCCGAGCGCGCCCTCGGCCGGCTCGTCGAGGCGCGGGCATGCTACCTGGAGGCCCTCCGGCTCGACCCCGACCTGCCGCGCGCCCTGGCCAACGTCGGCCTGACGCTCCAGCTCGACGGCCGGCCCGACGAGGCATTGCCCTGGCTCCGGCGCGCCGTCGAGCTCGAGCCGGGGTCGGTCGAGTCGCTCGCCCTGCTCGCCGAGGCCCTCACCGAGGACGACCGGCAGGCCGAGGCGATCGACGCCTACGAGCAGCTCCTCGCGCTCGAACCCGACAGGCCCGCGGGCCTGAACGCACTGGGTTGGCTCTTGCAGGACGCCGGCCGCGCGGCCGAGGCGCGGGAGAAGTACGAGGCCGCGTTGCGACTCCGGGCCGACTTCGCGCCGGCGGTCGTCAGCCTCGGCGGCCTCGACGAGGAGCGCGGCGAGCTGGCCGAGGCCGAGGCCCGGTTCCGCGAGGCGATCCGCCTCCAGCCCGACCTCCCCGCCGCCCGCGCCCGCTTGGCGACCCTCCTCCGCGGCGCCCTGCCGGCCGAGGACGTCGCGGCCCTGGAACGCCGACTCGAAGACCCCGACCTGGCCGACGGCCCGCGCGCGGACCTCCTCTTCGGCCTGGCCCACGTCCGCGACGGCCTCGGCGAGTACGACCGGGCGGCCGATTGCCTCCGACGGGCCAACGCCCTCGCCCTGGCCCGGCACGCGAAGCGGTCGCGGCGGTACGACCCGGACGAGCACTCGCGGTTCGTCGACGGCCTGATCGCTGCGTTCGGCCCGGCCACCTTCGAGCGACTCGCCGGCGCGGGGTCGAGCACGAGGCGGCCGGTCTTCATCGTCGGCCTGCCGCGGTCCGGCACGACTTTGATCGAGCAGGTCCTCGCCGGCCATTCGCGCGTCCTCGGCGCCGGCGAGCTGACCCAGGGCCGTCGCGACTTCGAGGCGATCCCCGCGGTCGCGGGCCGGTCCGACGGCCCGCTGGCCTGCGTCGCCGACCTCGACGCTGCGGGCGTCGCCGAGCTGGCCCGGCGGCACGAGGAGGCGCTCTCCAAGCTCGACGGCGGCCGGGCCGACCGGGTCGTCGACAAGATGCCAGACAATTCTTTGTATGTCGGATTGTTGACGATTCTCTTCCCCGGGGCCGTCGTGGTCCACTGCCGCCGCGAACTGCGCGACGTGGCGGTCTCGTGCTGGATGACCAACTTCCGGAGCATCCGCTGGGCGAACGACCCCGGCCACGTCGCCCGCCGGTTCGCCGACCACGTCCGCGTGATGGACCACTGGCGTCGCACCCTGCCGAGGCCGATGGTCGAGGTCGACTACGAGGAGGCGGTCGCCGACATCGAGGGGGTCGCGCGCCGGCTCCTCGACGCGATCGGCCTGGAGTTCGAGCCGTCCTGCCTGGAGTTCCACCGCGCGGGCCGCCCGGTCCGCACCGCCAGCGTCGTCCAGGTCCGGAGGCCGGTCTACCGGACCTCCGTCGGCCGCTGGACCCGCTACCACGACGCGCTGGGAGAGCTGTTCGCGACGCTCGCGAACCACGTCGAGACGCCCTGAACCCGCCCGATCGCCGACGACCCGACCCGGACCCGAGCCGCGCCCCGATTGACCAAGCACCCCGGAGGGAGCCCCATGTCCTCCCGCCCGCGCCCGAGCCGCCCGCGCCCGAGCCTCCGGCCGATCCGCCGCCGGGCCACCCGCCCGATCGTGGACCGGCTGGAAGAACGCGTCGTCCCGTCGGCCGTGCTGAACTTGTTGATCTCGCACGCGCCGGGCCACTTCACGACCGTGGCCGGCTCCACCCCGCAGGCCACCCCCTTGACCGGTGGCTCGGGCAGCCCCGTCGGCTACACCCCGGCCCAGGTCCGGACCGCCTACGGCCTGGCGAACCTGACCTTCGGCGCGACCGCCGCCGACGGCACCGGCCAGACCATCGCGATCGTCGACGCCTACGACGACCCGGCCTTCCTCAACAGCATCGACCCCAACTTCAAGAGCAGCGACCTGGCGGTCTTCGACCAGCAATTCGGCCTGCCCGACCCGCCGAGCTTCACCAAGGTCAACCAGACCGGCGGCACGACCCTCCCCGGTACCGACCCCAACGGCGCGGGCTTCCCGAGCGGGACGTGGGAGATGGAGGAGGCCCTCGACATCGAGTGGGCCCACGCCATGGCCCCCAGGGCGAACATCGTGGTCGTCGAGGCCAACACCGGGACGAACAACGCCGACCTGTTGCAGGCGGTCCAGACCGCCGCGGGCCTGCCCGGCGTCACGACGATCTCGATGAGCTGGGGCCTCTTCGAGGCCAGCGGCGAGCAGTCGATGGACCCGACGTTCACGACCCCCAGCGGCCACCCCGGGGTCACGTTCCTGGCAGCGACCGGCGACTCGGGCTCGCCGGGCGACTACCCGGCGGCCTCGCCGAACGTCCTGGCCGTCGGCGGCACGACGCTCAACCTCAACCCCGACAACACGATCGCCAGCGAGACCGGCTGGTCGGGCAGCGGCGGCGGCACCAGCCCCTACGAGTCCGAGCCGGCCTTCCAGAAGGGGGTCCAGAGCACCGGCTTCCGCACGATCCCCGACGTGTCCTTCGTCGCCGACCCGAACACCGGCGTCGCCATCTACGACTCGTTCGACAACACCGACGGCAGCGGGGCCTGGTTCCAGATCGGCGGCACGAGCCTCGCGTCGCCGTCGTGGGCGGGCATCCTCGCCGTCGTCGACCAGGGGCGCGCGATCGTCGGGGCCGGGCCGCTCGACGGCGCGAGCGAGACCTTGCCGTTCCTCTACGCCCTCTCGTCCGGCGACTTCCACGACATCACCGCCGGCAGCAATGGCGGCTACAATGCCGGGCCGGGCTACGACGAGGTGACCGGCCTGGGCAGCCCGAAGGCCGACTCGCTGATCCCTGAGCTGGCCTCCTTCGGCAAGGCCTCGCAACTGGTCGTGACCGCACAGCCGCCGGGCCGGGTGATCGTCAACGACGGCTTCGGCCTCGTCGTCGCGGCCGAGGACGCCGCCGGCCATCCCGACCCGGCCTTCCAGGGGACCGTCACCCTGGCCCTCGCCGCCAACCCCGGCGGCGCGACCCTCGGCGGCACCCTGTCGGCCACCGCCTCCGACGGCGTCGCGGTCTTCGACGGCCTGACCCTCAACCGCCTCGGCAGCGGCTACACCCTCACTGTCACCAGCAACGGCCTGTCCTCGGTCACGACCGCGAAAACCGACGTCGTCGCCAACGCCACCCCCTGGCAGGGGACCTTCTACCCGACCGCCAGCGACGCCAGCCTCCGCGACGCCATCGCCCAGGCCGACAGCGACGGCTTCGCCAGCAACACGATCGTCCTGTCGGCCGGCCACTACGACCTGACCAACCTCCAGGCCGGCCAGCTCGTCATCCAGAACGCATCGAAGATCGCGAATCGGTCGTTGACGATCGTCGGCCAGGGGCCCTCGGCGACGGTCCTCGGCGCCGGCCCCGGCTTCAGCGGCCGCATCGTCGAGGTCGTCGGCGCGGGCATGAACGTCACATTCGAAAACCTGTCGATCGAAGGCGGGATGGCCCACGACGGCGGCGCCGTCGGCGGCAACGCGGCGATCGGCGGCGGCCTGCTGGTCGACGGGGCGACCGTCACACTGGCCAACGTGGCCGTCTCGAACGACAAGGCCCAGGGGTCCGTCGGCGGCGCCGGGGCGGCGGGCGCGGCCGCGGCGGCCGGGGGTCCGGGCTCGACCGGCGGCGACGGCCGCGGCGGCGGCGTTTACCTGGCCGGCGGCACCTTGATCCTCGACGGCGTCACGTTCGCCGGCGACCAGGCCATCGGCGGCGCCGGCGGGGCCGGCGGCGCGGGCGGCTCGGGCCTGAACCCCGCCAATCCGACCCAGGGCCAGGCCGGGGCCGACGGCGGCGCCGGGGGCGCGGGGGGGACCGGGGCCGGCGGGGCGTTGTACGTCGGGGGCGGGACCGTCGCCCTCTCGCAGACGACCTTCCAGGGCGACCAGGCCATCGGCGGGGCCGGCGGGGCCGGCGGGACCGGGGGCCACGGCGGCGTCGACAAGCCCGGCGGCGCCGGCGGCCTCGGCGGCAATGCCGGGATGGCCAGCGGCGGGGCACTCTACTTGTCCCAGGGGAGACTGACCCTCGCGGCCGCCACGCTCCAGGGCAACTCCGCCGTCGGCGGGGCGGGGGGTGCCGGCGGCCTCGGCGGCGACGGCGGCAGCGCCTTCGCCGGCACGACCGGCTCGATCTTCGGCTCCTCCGGGTTCGCCCGGCCCGCCGCCAGCGGCACCGTCCACGCCGCCGGCACCGGCGGCGACGGCGGCGACGGCGGGGCCGGCGGCAAGGGGGCCGCGGCCAACGGCGGCGGCCTCTACGTCACCGGCGGGACGCTCACCCTCCTCGACTCGACCGTCGACGGCAACCTGGCCACCGGCGGGGCCGGCGGCCAGGGGGGCCGTGGCGGCCGGGGCGCCCTGGGCACGCTCGGCGGGTTCGGGACCCTCACGGGGACGAACAGCCACACCGGGGGCACCGGCGGCCTCCTCGGCGGCAAGGGCGGCCAGGGCGGGGCCGGCGACTCGGGCTATGGCGGCGGCCTCTATGTCGCCGGCGGGACCGTCACCCTCGCCGTCGGTACGTTGAGCAACAACGTCGCCGGAGGCGGGCAAGGCGGCAGCGGCGGCACCGGCGGCCGCGGGGCCCTGGCCGGCGGCATCACCGGCAGCATCGCCACCGGGGCTCAACCCGGACTCTCGGGCAGCCTGACCGGGATCTTTGGCGGCGGCGCCCACACCGGCGGGCCCGGCGGCAACGGTGGCACCGGCGGCAACGGCCAGGCCGGCGGCCTCTATGTCTCGGGCGGGGCCCTGACGCTCCTGGACGAGACCGTCGCCGCGAATACCGCCAAGGCCGGGGCCGGCGGCACGTACGGCAGCGGCGGCACCGGCGGCAGCCTGGGCGCCGGCCACGGTGTCGCCGGCTCGCCGGGCACCGCCGGCACGGCCTCGACCGGTGGCCTCTACGTCGGTGGCGGCAGCGTCCACCTCGTCAACTCCACGGTGGCCCTGAATGGCGCCGGGGGCATCGACCAGGCCGCGGGGACGGTGGCCCTCGACAGCACCCTGGTGGCCGGCAACGGTGGCCTCGACGTCGTCGGCACGGTGACGGCCAACCACTCGCTGATCCAGGCCGTCCCGACGACGACCCCGGTCGGCGCGAACAACCTCGTGGGCGTCGACCCCAGGCTCGACCCCAACGGCCTCCAGGCCAACGGCGGCCCGACCAGGATCGTCGCCCTGACCGCCGGCAGCCCCGCCTTCGGCGCCGGCAGCAACGTCGACGGCCTCCCGACCGACCAGCGCGGCTTCGCCCCGCGGACCGGCGCGAACGGCACCGACATCGGCTCGTTCCAGCACGACGCGACCCCCGACACCGCCGGCCCGACCGTCACCCTCCAGGCCCCCGGAGTGACGTCGAGCAACGCCGCGACCTCGAACCCGTACACTTTCACCCTCACATTCACGGATCACGTGGCCGTCGCCGCAGCCACACTTGTCGGCGCCACCGTGCAGGTCATCCCCCCGGGTGGTGGCCCGCCCATCAACGCGACCGTCGTCAAGACCACGGCCCTCGGCGCGAGCGACCCGCTCGGCGACGCGGCGACGATCACCGTCACCTATCAGATCACCCCCCCCGGCGGGTCCTGGTCCACCGCCGACGACGGCACGTACACCATCACGCTCGGCGGCACGCCCGTCACCGACCTCGCCGGCAACGCGGTGGCCCAGGGCAACGTCGGTACCTTCACCGTCAACGTCGTCGCCTCCGCCGGGCCACCCGTCTTCACGCAGACGCCCGACCAGGCGATGTCGGCCGGGGCCACCGACACGGTGACGCTGTCGGCGACCGACCCTGCGGGGCTGTCGCTGACCTACACGGCGGTGGCCGAGACGCAGGCGTACTGGCTGGAGTCGACGCTGGGGCTGTACGAGGACCCGCACGGCTACTGGCAGAACAACCGGGGCCAGCAGGAGAAGTACCTGCGCGGCAAGGTGTCGTACGACGGCTACACGGGCGTGACCGGCGACTACTGGTACTACCTCTTGCCGAGCGGCGACCTGTACGAGTTCACGCCGCCGTACTCGAACCGGACGCTGACGGGGGCGTTGGTGGCGCACCTCGGAGTATCGTACTACAATGACCCGACGCAACTGACCGGCGCCACCAACACGGCGGTGCC
>DASZMJ010000555.1:0-1507 GCA_035551935.1 Isosphaeraceae bacterium | reverse complement strand
GAACGGGCCAGGCCGCTCGCGGCGGGGCACCTGTCGTTCCGGCCCGGCCTGGTCGCCGACCTCGTGCTCGCCGGGGCAACGGCCCGCGCCGTCTTCGACCGGCCGACGAGCAACTTCGGGGCGCTCCGCGACGACCTCGGCAAGGCGTCGCCCCGGCCCGAGCGGCTGGACGTCCGCGCGGCCCTCGATGCCGCCGCACGACTGCTCTCGGGGGGCGAAGGCGGCGCGCCGGGCCGTCGCGAACTGGTCATCCTCAGCGACTTCCAGCGCACCAATTGGGCGACCGCCGACTTCGGCGTCCTGCCCCGCGAGACGGCCGTCCGGCTCGAATTCGTCGGCGCGGCCGAGACGCCGCCGAACCTGGCGGTCCTCCGCGTCGGCGGCTCCGGCCGGGCCGAGCAGGGGCGGCCGCTCACGCTCGAGGTCGACGTCGGCAACTTCTCGACCGCCGCCCGGAAGGTCGAGGCCGAGCTGTCGCTCGCCGACGCCGTCTACCGCCTCGAAGGGCTCTGCGCGGCGGGGTCGCGGACGACCCTCAGCACCGAGGTCGTCCCGCGCGCCGTCGGCTGGCAAGAGGGGCGCGTCCGGCTCGTCGACGGCGCCGACTCCCTGGCGGGAGACGACGCGCGGTCGTTCGCCATCGACGTCCGGCCGCCGCCCGTCTTCGCCCTGCTCACCCGGCAGCCCCGCGACCTGCGCCCCTCGTCGAGCTACTACCTCGAACGCGCCCTGATCCCCGCGGAGTCGCGCGACGACCGGCCCGCCCCGCGGGTCGTGCGATGCGACCCGGCCGTCGAGGACCGGGAGGCCCTGGCGGCGGCCGATCTGGTCGTGATCGACCATCCCGGCAGGCTCCCCGAGGAGACCCTCGCCCTGCTCGCCGGCCGGCTCCGTCGCGGCCGGGGCCTGCTCGACGTCGTCGCCGACCCGGCGGACGCGGCGAACCTGAAGAGGCTGGCCGACCTGGCCGGGGCCGACCTGCGCCTGCCGGTCGAGTTCGCGCCCGCGCCGTCGGGCCAATCGCGCGCGAGCCGGTTCATCTCCGATTTCCGGCGCGATGCCCCGCCGTTCCAGGTCTTCGGCGATGCGGCCACCGCGGTCGTCGCGCCCCTGCGGTTCTCCGGTGGCCTGGCCTCCCGGCCGCTGCCCGACGGATTGGCCGACGACGTGCGCGCCGGTTTCGGCGATCGGGGCGCCTTCCTCGTCGTCTCGGCCTGCGGGGCCGGGACGATCGCGATCCTCAACGCCGACCTCGGCGCCTCGAACCTCCCCGCCTCCCCGGCCTTCGTCCCGATGATCGGCGAGCTGACGGCGCTGCTGCTCGGGAGCCGGAGCGTCGAGGAGCCCGTCGCGCCCGGCGAGCCGTTCGCCCTGGTGATGCCCGCCGACGCCGGCCCGCCCTCGGGCCTGGCGGTCGTGCCCGAGTCGCCGACGGTCGAGCTGGTCGAGGGGAGCGAGGGGCTGCGCGTCCGGTCCGCCGCCGCGGGGCCCCCGGGGGTCGTCCGGG
>DASZMJ010000554.1:0-47882 GCA_035551935.1 Isosphaeraceae bacterium | reverse complement strand
GGTGATCCCGCTGCTGGCGCGGGCCGACGGCGTGCGCTGGCTGATCGCCAAATGGGACGAGCTGGACGAGCAGCTCACCGGCAGCGGCCACCTCTGCCCCGACTGGCGCGGGCGGATGCTGGCGATGCTCGGCTGCGCCCTGGGCGACCTCGACGACGAGCGGGCCCGCACGGTCCACGGCCTGGGCATGGCGCTGGACGTGGCCTGCGAGGCGCACCTCCAGGGCCACGCGCGGTACCTCGCCAAGGGCATCGCGATCGACGCCGATCGGCCGATGGAGCGGCTCCGCGCCATCATCGCCTCGGAGCTCGAGGCGCTGCGGTCGATCCTGCCGGAGCTGGAGGCCGAGGAGGCCGAGCAGCGGCGGCAGGTGATGGACGCGGCGGCCGTCGACGTCAGCGACGACGGCATGCGCCGGCACCGCTACTTGCAGGATCACCAGCGCAGCTTCCGCCAGCTCTCGACGGCGCTGATCGCCTGCAAGAACGCGCGGCTGAAGCTGTATGGGCGCATCCTCTCCAGCAGCGAGAACGAGCCGGCGTGGACGCCCCCGGCCGAGACCCCGCCGGCCCCGCAAGTGCCGGCGCGGAACGAACCGAAGGATGATGCAACTTACGACTACGTAATGGTCTTGGATGAGATACCCTTGCCCGCGACGCCCCGGCCGGCGTCCTCGGTCGTCGTCGGCGTGGCGCCGAGCCCGACTTCGGCCCCGCCGCGACGCTTCTGAGGCCCGAAATCGGGCCTCGGACGACCGCATCCCATCGATGAAAGCTGATCCGAAGGGGTCGGCGATGTCCGGGGTGCGCAGGGGGGAATGGCCCTCGGACGGTGTCAAGTCCGCCGCGTTGACTTCAAGGTGGGGTCGCCTAGAATGCGGGGGCGCGAAGATTGCAAGGAGTTCCGGCGAAGGCGGCGTGGCCGCCACGCCGGCGGTCCACAACACCAGGACTGGATTGCTCATGCGCTTGCTGACCGCCATCCCCGTGCACAACGAGGAAGCCTACATCGAGCCGGTCCTCGCGGAGGTCCTGCGGCATGCCGGCGACGTGCTCGTCGTCGACGACGGCTCGACGGACCGGACGCCGGAACTGCTCCGGAAGTTCCCGACGGTCCGGGTCGTCCGGCACCCGGTCAACCGGGGTTATGGGGCGGGCTTGCAGAGCGCCTTCGCGTACACCCTCGAGCACGGCTACGACGGCCTGGTGACGCTCGACTGCGACGGCCAACACGAGCCGAGCCGGATCCCGGAGGTCGCCGGGCCGCTCGACGAGTACGACATCGTCTCGGGGAGCCGGTACCTCAAGGTCTTCGACCCGTCGCAGACGCCCCCCGAGGCGCGGCGTCGGATCAACGTCGAGGTCACGCGCTGGCTCAACGAGTGCCTGGGCTTCCACCTGACCGACGCCTTCTGCGGCTTCAAGGCGTACCGGGCGTCGGCTCTGGCGAAGTTCGACATTACCGACGACGGCTACGCGATGCCGCTTCAGGTCTGGGTGCAGGCGGCCGAGCACGACATGTCGATCGTGGAGGTGCCGGTCCCGTTGATCTACCTCGACGAGTCGCGGGCCTTCGGCGGGGCGCTCGACGACGCCGAGTACCGCCTGAACCACTATCGCTCGGTCTTCCGCGCGGCGCTGGAGCGGTCGGGCCTGGAAGTGGCCGGGGGCTGTTGTCGATGACGTCGCGACGGCTCCGGGCACCGCGCGGCGACGGCGCCCTGCTGGCCGACCCCCCGTTGGCCGAGGCGGGCGCCCTCCTGGCCGCCAACGCCCGGGCCCTCGCGGCGAACGACCATGATTTCCAGGGCCGCCGCGCCGGTCGGCTCCGGGCGATGGCCCGGCGGCAGGCCCTCGACGCCTCCCGCGCCTTCCACGACCGGATAGGCCTCGACTGGCCCGGCGACCCGTCGGCCGGGGCCCCCTGGGTCGTCACCGGCCACCAGCCCGAGCTGTTCCACCCCGGCGTCTGGGTCAAGAACGTCGCCGTCGCCGCCATCGCCCGCGAGGGCCGCGGAGTCGGCCTGAACCTGATCGTCGACAACGACACCCCCAAGAGCGCCTCGGTCCGCGTCCCCGAGCGGACCGCTCGGGGGCTCAAGGCCGTCCCCGTCGAGTTCGATCAGTGGGCCGGCGAAGTCCCGTATGAAGACCTCAACGCCCGCGATCCCGCCCTCTTCGCGAGCTTCCCCGCGCGGGTCCTGGAGCGAATAAGTGGCCAGGTCGAGGACCCTCTCATCAAGGAGTTCTGGCCCCTGGCCCTCGACGCCGCCGGCCGCTCCGACCGGATCGGCGAGCGCTTCGCCGCGGCCCGGCACGGCATCGAACAGCGCTGGGGAGTCCGGAACTACGAGGTCCCGCTGGGGCTCGTCTGCGAGACCGAGGCGTTCCATTGGTTCGCCTCGCACCTGCTGGCGCAATTGCCGAGGTACTGGTCGGTCCACAACGCCGCCCTCGACCGGCACCGTGCGAGCCACGGCATCCGGAGCCGGCATCATCCCGTCCCGGCATTGGGCCGCGAAGGGGACTGGCTCGAAGCCCCGTTCTGGGCCTGGCGGGCCGCCTCGCCCCGACGCCGGCCGCTGCTGGCCCGTCAACGTGACCCGGCGACGTTGGAATTGCGGATCGCGGACGAGCCCGAGCCGTTCCTCAACCTGCCACTCGGCCCCGACCGCGAGGCGTGTTGCGCCGTCGAGGTGTTGCAAATGCTGCCGGAACAAGGGATTCGGCTCCGGACCCGGGCCTTGACAACCACTCTCTTCGCCCGCCTCTTGCTCGGCGACCTGTTCCTCCACGGCATCGGCGGGGCGAAGTACGACGAACTCGGGGACGAGGTCGCCCGCGGCTTCCTCGGCGCCCCGCCGCCGCCATTCCTGACCCTCTCGCTGACCCTCTGGCTCGGCCTGCCCGACGACCCCGCGACCGCCGACTCGTTGCATGCGGTCGATCAAGTCTTGCGAGACCTTGATTATAATCCCGATCGTCACCTGACTTCACCCGTCGCCACCGACCTCGAAACCCTGATCCGGGCCAAGTGGGTGGCGATCGAGGCCCCTCAGGCGTCGCATCGCGAGCGTGTCGAACGGTTTCGGGCGATCCGGCGGTACAACGAGGCGCTCCGGGGGGCCGTCGAGGGGCGGCGCAACGACCTCATCCGCGAGCGGGAACGGCTCGCGGCGGCTTTGCGACACAATCAGGTGGCCCGCAGCCGCGAATACCCCTTCGTCCTGCACGATCGCCGCCGCTTGCATGACGCGATGGCGCGGGCCGTGCCGGGGGCCTTCTGTTGACCGCACGCCGCAAGGGCGTTCGGACCGGAAAAAAACGGCGCGGAAAACCGACTGGAATGCGGCGGGGCGCGGACCATCCCCCTACAATACACGTAGTGAATCATAGGACAAGGCGATGGGGCCCATCCCTCGGGCGCTCCTCGCCTCTGCAACGGTGGTCGCACTGATGAAATTGCAAGCGCCGGTCGTCCGGCTCCCGTTCCGCCGAGGTGCGGTCGAGTTCTGCCCCGGCAGCGAGGCCGACCACGAGGCCGTCTACCAGACCCTGCTCCACGTCTTCCACGGCCCGGACCGGGACTCGTTCCTCGGCGCCCTGAGCGACCCCTCGTATCGCCCCGATCAACGCCTGCTGGTCAAGGTGGACGGCCGGGTGGCCAGCCACGTCCACCTGACCGAGCGGACCGTCCGCTACGGCGCCGAGCACCTGCCGATCAACGGCGTGATGTGGGTCGGCACCCTCCCCGAATACCGCGGCCTCGGCTTCGCGCAGAACCTGATCCGCCTGGCCGACGATCGCGCGCGCGAGGGGGGGGCGGTCTTGCAGGCCCTGACCACCGGCATGCCGCAGTTCTACCGGCCGCTCGGCTGGGGCGTCTGCGGCCGGCAGACGCTCGGGATCGCCCTGAGCCGCAACCTCCCCGCCACCGGCGACGGCCTGCTCGAGGCCAAGGGGGGGCCCTGGCACGTCCGGCCCTGGCGGCAGGTCGAGATCAACGACCTGATGGACCTGTACGACCTCAATTACGGCAACACCACCGGCTCGGTCGTCCGCTCCGAGGACTACTGGCGCTGGATCATCGGCCGGCGATACGCCCACGTCATCTGGGTCGCCTGCCAGGGGGAGGCGGTCCGCGGCTACGCGTTCGTGAAGGACCACAAGGTCCTCGAGATCGCCACCGACCCGGCCTACCCGCACGCCCTCCGCGCCCTGCTGGGCCGGGTCCGCGCCGAGGCGCTGGAGCGGGCCTATCCCGAGGTCGTCCTGTATGCCCCCGTCGACCACCCGTCGATGGACGCCTTCCGCCAGGCGTCGGGCCGGGTCATCGACCAGGAGGAGTGGGAAGGCGCGACCTCGATGTACCACGTCCCGGACGTCGAGCGGTTCCTCCGGCTCATCCTCCCCGAGCTCTCCCGCCGCGCCGTCGACTCGGGCGTGGCCCTGCCGCTGGAGCTGGGCCTGACCGTCGACGACGACCGCTGGATGCTCCACATCGACCGCAAAGGGTCGCGGCTCGAGCCCGACAAGCTCAGCCGCCGCCACCTGACCCTCGGCCCCGCGGCCCTCGTCCGCCTGGCGCTGGGCCACACCGGCGTCGACCGCGCCGTCGCCGAGGACGGCGTCGAGCCCTCGACCCACACCGCCCTGGACGCCGCCCGCATCCTCTTCCCCGTCCGCCCCATCTGGCGCAGCCCGCTGGACGCGGCGACGGCGTGAGACGGGGAGGAATTCCTCCGCAGATGACGCAGAGGAAATCAGATGAAGGAATTGAAATTAAAAAAACTTTCTTCATCTGATTTCCTCTGCGTCATCTGCGGAGGAATTCCTCTTCCACCATCCGCTTCGTGGTTTCGTGACGATAATCGAACATCTTCTCGAATTTGCGCCGGATGAACCCTCCCCCGAGCAGGCGGCCGAGGGCGCCGAGGGGGGCGTGTAATCGACCTCGTCGCGGAGGAGGGTGCCGCCGCGGCCGTCGTCGAGGAAGCGGTGGCGGTGGTGCCAGGAGGCGAAGGGCCCGGAGACCTGGCGGTCGGCGAAGAGGCGGCCGGGCTCGACCTCGTCGTACTCGGCGACCCACGTCATCGGGAACGGGCCGACCTTCATGCGGAGCGTCACGCGGTTGCCGACTCGGATCGGCGGCACGTCGCCGACGACCTCGACGCGCTCCCACGGCGGGGTGATCGCTATGAGGGCGTCGGGCCGCTCGTGGAAGGCGTAGACGGCCGACGGCGGGGCGGCGATGGGCGACTCCTTGACGAACCTCATGCGGCGAGTCCTCCGGCGGTGACGACAGGGGAAGGTGTAGGCACTGGCCGCCCGATCGGCGACGGGCCCGCCGCCGTTTCTCCGGGGAAAAGTGGCCGGGACCCCGTTGCAAATGGTGGGCCCGGGGGGCACCATGAGGGGATCATTCCGACCGTCGCCGTCTCGGTGCACACGAGGGAGGCCGTCGGGGTGGGTGCGGACCCCTCGCGAAGGACCCTGGGAGACAACGAGATGACCGAGAAGAAGTCGGTGAGCCGTCGCGGCTTCCTCCAGACCACCGGCGCGGTGGCGGCGGCCGGCACGTTCGCCCATCCGGCGATCGGCGACGTCCGCGGCGCCAACGAGCGGATCAACTTCGCGATCCTCGGCCCCGGCGGCCGCGCCCAGGAGCACATCGGCATCCTGCTGGGCCGCAAGGACCAGAAGAAGGACGTCGACCTCGTCGCCGTCTGCGACGTCTGGGACGGCGGGCCGACGAAGTACTCCGCCGACGGCAAGGGGCACGAGGCCCGCGGCCTCTATCCCTCGGCCAAGCGCGCCGGCCTGGACGTCAACGACAAGCAGCACGTCACCAAGGACTATCGCCGCGTCCTCGACCTCAAGGACGTCGACGCCGTGGTCATCGCCACCCCCGACCACTGGCACGCCAAGATGACCATCGACGCCTGCGAGGCGAAGAAGGACGTCTACTGCGAGAAGCCGATGACCCACACCATCGACGAGGCCCGGCGCGTCGTCGAGGCGGTCAAGAAGAACGAGCGCGTGATGACCGTCGGCGTCCAGTCGACGGCCGACCCCCGCTGGCGGATGGCCAACGACCTGATCACCGCCGGCAAGATCGGCAAGGTCATGCAGGCCCAGACCAGCTACTACCGCAATTCCACGGTGGGCCAGTGGCGCTACTACGGCCTGACCGAGGACATGAACCCCAAGACGATCGACTGGAAGATGTTCCTCGGGACCGACTTCGGCCTGGCCCCCGAGCAGCCCTTCGACCGCGCCCGGTACGCCCAGTGGCGCTGCTACTGGGACTTCGGCGGCGGCATGTACACCGACCTGTTCGTCCACCAACTCACCCACCTGATCCAGGCCACGGGCGTCCGCTTCCCGCGCCGGGTCGTCGGCGCCGGCGGCCTGTACATGGAGTACGACGGCCGCGACGTGCCCGACGTGGCGACGGTGGTGGCCGACTACGACGAAGGGTGCCAGGTCATCATCTCGGCGACGATGTGCAACGAGATCCAACTCGGCGAGGTCATCCGCGGCCACACCGGGACGATCCGCTTCCACGGCGACAACCGCGAGGGCTTCAACCTGATCCCGGAGAAGATCAGCGGCCGGCCCGCCCCTCCGGGCGCCAACACCGGCGAGGGGGGCGAGCGCTACAAGCCCGAGCAGCCGAAGGACGACACCGCCGCGCTCTGGGAGCACTTCCTCGGCTGCCTCCGCTCCCGGAACCCCGCGACCCTCTGCCCGCCCGAGCTCGGCTACGCGGCCATCACGACGGTCAACCTCGGCGTCGACTCCTACCGCAAGGGCAAGGCCTACTTCTTCGACAAGGACTCCGGCAAGATCTCCGAGGCCGACGAGTCGTGGGCCAAGAAGTGGGAGGCCCGCAGCCACAAGCGCGAGAAGCCCGTCCACGTCATGGGCTGGAAGGCCGGCGACGAGGGCTCGCTGCTCGAGCCGCCGAGCTACCAGAAGCTCGAAGGCGAGTGGGTCGACGGCAAGGACCCCGCCAAGAAGGCATGAGAGGCTGTGAATCACTCGTCAGGCGTTCAGGTACATGCAGCAACAGGCATGGATGTAAGTCCTTACGCTGCTTGTCTGTCAGATGTACACTAGAACTTTAGTCGAGCGCACAAACGACGAATGATTCACAACCTCTGAGCCTTGCCATCGGCCATCGCCGACGCCCTCAGGGTCCATTCCCGGGGGCGTCGGCCTTCCGTTTCCGTAGGGTCCGCTCTTGCGGACTTCTTCCTCCGTTGAGCTGACGGAAGAGGTCCGCAAGAGCGGACCCCACGAAGATGGAGTCACGCGACCCGGGGGTCAGAGCCCCGCGCGGGGGGCGGGCTTGGGGTTGTCCTCCATGTTGATCATGCGCTGATAATCCTCGTCGCGATAGATCATCACCGGATCGCGGCCGATGACGTGATAGCGCACCTCCTTGGCGGCGGCTGGGGCCTTCAGGCTGAGCCGGACGCTGTATTGCCTGGTGCCGTCGGCCTCGTCCTCGCCGACGACCTCGAAGCCGTCGAGCTTCTGGCCGCCTCGCCACTGCGAGTCGACGACCTGGACGGCGGGGGTCGTCCCCTCGACCATGCCGGGGGCGCGGCCCTCCTTCCAGGCGTTCAGCGCCGCCTCGAGCGACTGCCGGGCGGTCTCGGCGGGGGGGGTGAAGTCGCTCGACGGGTAGCGGTCGCGCCCGCCGCAGCCGGCGAGCAGGGCCAGCAGCGGCAGGACGGCGATCATCGTGGTCCGGGATCGCATCGTTGAGCTCCTGATTTCAGAAGGATATATTGATGATCTCGCCGCCCCGGCGGGTGCCGAGGGCGCGCCACGTGGTCAGGTCGATGCCGTTCTTGACGAAGTGGACGGCGCCGTCGCCCATCAGGACGTTGACGCCGCCGGGGTGCTGGCTCGACGGCGGCACCTGCATGGCCATGTTCGCCATCGTGCCCGGGAAGCCGAGGCCGGCGCAGGTCAGCCTGTTCGGCTGCGAGACGTGGTTGTAGGTCGTGCAGCACATCTCCCCCATCACCCAGCTCAGCCCCTGGACGCTGGTCAGCGGCACCCCCTGCGAGGGCAGGAGCCCGGTGCAGGTCAGGTACGTCGCGTCGAGCGACGTCTGGTTGGGGATGATCAGCATGTCGGTCCGCGGGTCGGGCGACCCGTTGCCGCGGCTCTTCTCGCTGAAGAAGGCCGTCTGGCTCAGGCCGTCGGGGATGTCCGCCGGCTTGACCGAGCTGCCGTAGTAGAAGATCCCCTGCGGCCGCTCGCTCGGCGCGATCGTCGCCGGGTTGTTCTCGCCCAGGTCGCAGGCCCAGGTGCTCTGGTTGCCGAGGTAGTTGTTGTTCCCCGGCCAGGTGGAGCTGGTGTCCGTGGGGTCGGACGGGCAGAGGAACGTCTGCACCTGGATCCGGCAGGCCGTGGCGTTGGCGCGGTCGGGGTTCTGGAACGGCGGCATGAACGGCACCGCGCCGGCCATGCCGGGGGTCTCGGGGGGCAGGTTGAAGTTGATGCTCGCGAACAGGTTGCCCTGCTCCAGGAACATCAGGAGCTGGCTGTGTGCCGACCACCGCGCGTAGGCCGCCGAGCCGGGCACCGACTTCACATAGTCATGCCCCTTGCCGAAGGGCAGGACGTTGAACTGGCTGATGTAATTGTGACAGGCCAGGCCGATCTGCTTGAGGTTGTTCGTGCACTGCGTCCGCCGCGCCGCCTCGCGCGCCTGCTGCACCGCCGGCAGGAGCAGGGAGATCAGGATGCCGATGATGGCGATGACGACGAGCAATTCGATCAGGGTGAACCCGGTCCGTGGACGTCGCATGGTA
Source organism: Isosphaeraceae bacterium (assembly GCA_035551935.1). GTDB lineage: Bacteria > Planctomycetota > Planctomycetia > Isosphaerales > Isosphaeraceae > DASZMJ01. Next base: position 39,049 of record DASZMJ010000554.1, on the reverse strand, counting down.
AGGACTCCCGCGCAAGACTCGATCGGAATGTCATGGAAGGATGGACGACGATCGGCGACATCGCGATGCAACCGCGCGGCCCGCGGCCGGGGGGCCGGCGCAACCGGGGAGGATCGCCGATGCCGATGGGGTCAGGCGGCGGGAGTGCGGGGCGGGTGGAAGATCGTCGGGCCGAGGTGCCGCGGCCGGGCGCCGGGCTCGGACGTCGGCCGCGGTCGCGACGGCGACGGGGCGGGGACGAGGACGAGGTCGAGGCAGCACCACGACTCGACGCGCCAGCCCGGAGTCATCGGCGGCGGCGCCGGCGGCGCGACCGGCTGGCGCGAGCACGACGGGCCCGAGCACGGGGCCGTCGGCATCGGCGAGTCGCCGGCCGGCTGCCTCGGGATCGCGCCGGCATGTCGGAGCCGATCGAAGTGGCCGGCGATTGCCAACGAGCCGTCCCGGTCGTGGCCGCTCGCGCCGCAGTCGCCGTGGGCGAGCGCCGGCGCGGCCAGGAGGGCGACGATCGCCCCGGCCCAGAGCCGTGCCCGCTGCCAGCGACCCCGATTCCGCATGGAGACCTTCGAGATTCTCGCCGTCGAGATTGGAAAGGTTCGGGATGCTCGGCGGTCGCGCCGCGATCGTCCCGATTTCCGTCGAATCTACCCTAGCCCGCCGGGACGTGCAAGGATTATGTTCGAGGGACAGGCCTTTCGTCGTCGTTCGCCGGCCACGTTCGCGAGGGTTTTTCGATGCCACGTCCGCGCGGGGGCTTCGGCCGCTGGCTCCTGGCCGCGATGGCGGCCGGGGCGGTCGGCTGCCGATCGAAGGAGCCCGAAGGGTTCCGGCGGTTCGCGCCGCCGCCGGAGGTCGCGCGGCGGGCGGTCGCCGCGGCCCTGGAGGACTGGAAAAGTGGCCGGGTCCCCGGCCGCGTCGCCGGCTCCCGGCCGGCGATCCAGGTCGTCGACGGCCACCGCGAGCCCGACCGCGCCCTCACGTCGTTCGCGATCCTCGGCGACGTCCCCGACGAGGGCTCGCGCGTCGTCACCGCGCGGCTGACGCTGGCGAACCCCGAGGAGCGCGCCGTCGTCCGCTACCGCGTCCTGGGCGCCGACCCGATCTGGGTCATCCGCCAGGAGGATCTCGACATGATCACCCACTGGGATTGCCAGGAGTCTCCCGACGACGAGGGCCAGGGGAACGGGGAGGTCGCCAAGGCGGCGGACCCGGTAAAGCATGAACATGGCAAATATAACTACGAATGAGCAACTGACCTCGTTACGGGAGCGGGCGCTGGCGGCCCTGCGGGTGGTCTCGGTGCGGCTGCGGTTCCTGGCCGTCCTCGCCGTGGTCTTCGTGGTCGTCGGCGAGTGGGAGGCCTTGAAGACCTACTGGGACGCCCTGTCGTCCCGCTGGCTCGGCGCGGCGACGGCCCCGGGGGCGGTCGCGGGCGACACCGAGTACTTCTGCCCGATGGACCCGGGCGTCGTGTCCGACTGGCCGGAGAAGTGCCCGGTCTGCAACATGGCGCTCGTCCGCCGCCGGCGCGGCGACGCTACGCCGCTGCCCAACGGGGTCGTCGCCCGGATGCAGCTCTCGCCGTACCGCATCCAGCTCGCCGGGATCAAGACCGCGCCGATCGAGTTCCGGCCGCTCGCCCGCCCGCTGGAGGTCGTCGGGGTCCTCGCGCTCGACGACCGCCGCGCGCGGCCCGTCGTCGCGCCGGCCGACGGCGTGGTCGCGTCCGTGGCCGGCTCCGAGTGGTCGACGGTCCGCGACGGCGAGCCGGTCGCCCGCCTCCGGGTGCAGGGCGAGCCGGCCGAGGTCCCGATCCCCGCGCCGATCGGCGGCAAGCTTGCCGACGTCGCCGTCCGCGCGGGGCAGGCCATCCGCGCCGGCGACCCGATCGGGGTGATCGCGGACCCGACGCGGCTCCGGCTCGAGGCCGAGTGCTCCGAGGCGGATTTCCCGTTCCTCGAGGCCGGCCGCGCCGCGAGCGTGACCGCCGACGCCCTGCCGGGCCGGGGGCCGTTCGCGGGGAGGGTCGAGGCGGTCCGGCCCGGCCGCCCGGACGGGTCGCGGGGGCCCCGAGTTGTGATTGCGGTCGAGGACCCGGAGGGGTTGCTCTTGCCCGGCCTGTCGGCCTCGGCTCGGGTCGAGGTGCCGGCCGCCGAGATCGAGCCGTTCCGGTCGAGTCCCAGCGACCCGCCCACGTTCCGCAAGGGGGAGCCGCGGGCGTATTGCGCCTGCCCCGACCACCCCGACAAGGTCGCCACGAAGGCCGGCCGCTGCCCCCTCGACGGCAAAGTCCTCGACCGCCAGACCCTCGCCGACCACCAGCGCCTGCGGTGGTGGTGCCCGATGCACCCGAAGGTCACCGCCGACGAGCCCGGCCACAAATGCGAGGAATGCGGCGGCATGGTGCTGGTCCCCCGCGTGGTCGCCTTCCGCCCGCGCGGGCAAGTGCTGTCGGTGCCCGAGTCGGCCGTGGTCGACACGGGGACGCAGCGGCTCGTCTACGTCGAGGGGATGCCGGGCATGTTCGACGGCGTCGAGGTCCGGCTCGGCCCGCGCTGCGGCGACGACTACCCGGTGATCGCCGGCCTCGAGGCCGGCCAGCGCGTCGCGATCGCCGGCGCCTTCCTGATCGACGCCGAGACCCGGCTCAACCCCGCGCTCGCCGCCGGCTACTTCGGCTCGTCGAAGTCGGCGGCAACATCTCCCCCGCCCCCGACGCCCATCGCCTCGGCCCCCTCGGAGGCGAACAAGACGTGCCCGGTCTCGGGCAAGCCGCTGGGGTCGATGGGCGAGCCGGTCCGCGTCGTCGTCGACGGCCGGGCGGTCCTGCTCTGCTGCTCGGGGTGCGAGCCGGCCCTCCGGCGCGACCCGGCGAAGTACCTCGGCGGCGCCCGGCCATGATCGACCGGATCATCACCGCCTCGATCGAGCACCCCCGCACCGTCGTGCTCGCGGCGATCGCGCTGGCGGCGCTGGGCGTGTTTGCGGCGCAGCAGACGCCGGTCGACGCGATCCCCGACCTGTCCGAGAACCAGGTCATCGTCTTCACCGACTGGCCCGGCCACGGCCCCACCGAGGTCGAGGACCGGGTCTCGCGCCCGCTCTCGGGCCACCTCCAGGGCATCCGCGGCGTGCGTTCGGTGCGGTCGTCGAGCGACGTCAATTACTCGATGATTCACGTGATCTTCGAGGATTCCGTCCCGCTGCCGGCTGCCCGCCGGCTCGTGGCCGAGCGGCTGGCGCGGGCCGCCGCCGACCTGCCGGGCGACGCGCGGCCGGCGCTCGGGCCGGACGCCCTCGCGACGGGCCAGATCTTCTGGTATACGGTCGAGGGGGCCGGCCTCGACCTCGGCCGGTTGCGGGCCGTGCAGGACGGCTACGTCCGCCCCCGGCTCGAGTCGGTGCCGGGCGTGGCCGAGGTCGCGACCGTCGGCGGGGCGCCGATCGAGTTCCAGGTCAACGTCGCCCCGCTCCGGCTCCGGGCCCTCGGCGTGACGCTCGGCGAGGTCGTCCGAGCCGTGTCGCGGTCGAACGTGGCAGCCGGCGGCGACGTGGTCGAGAAGGGGAACGCCGAGTACATCGTCCGCGGAGTCGGCTGGCTCGGCGCCGGGGGGGGAGATCCGACGCAGGTCCTCCGCGACCTCGAGGCGATCCCGCTGGCCGGCGGCAAGGCCCGCCTGGCGGACGTGGCGGCGGTCGCGATCGGGCCGGGCCAACGGCGCGGGGTGCTCGAGAAGGACGGCAACGAGGCCGTCGGCGGTGTCGTCCTGATGGCCTCGGGCGAGAACCCGCTGGAAGTCACGCGGCGGCTCAAGACGCGGCTCCGCGAGATCGGCCACGGCCTGCCCGACGGGGTCAAGGTCGTCCCCTTCTACGATCGCACCCCCTTGATCCGGGGGGCGATCGGCACCGTCACCGGCACTATCGTCGAGGCGATGCTGGCGGCGATGGTCTGCGTGCTGCTCGTGCTCGGCCACGCGCGGGCCTCGTTGCTGATCGCCGTGATGCCGCCGCTGGCGGCCTTGACGTCGTTCGCGGTGCTCTGGGCGTTGCGGCGGCTCGGCCTGGCCACGGTCGAGACGAACATCATGTCGCTGGCCGGGATCGCCATCTCGGTCGGCGTGCTGGTGGACTCGTCGATCGTCGTCGTCGAGAACGCGATGCACCGGCTCCGCGAGCGGTTCGGCGACCGCCCGGTCCGCGGCGACGTGCGCGGGGTGGTCCTGCCGGCCTGCCTGACGGTCGGCTGCCCGCTGGTGTTCTCCGTCCTGATCATGCTCTTATCCTTCCTACCCGTCTTCGCCCTCGGCGGGATGGAGGGGAAGATGTTCTTCCCGTTGGCGGCGACGAAGACCTTCGCGCTGCTGGCGTCGGCGCTGCTGGCGATCACGCTCGTGCCGGCGCTCTGCGCCACGATGCTCCGGGGCCGCATCCGCGGCGAGCACGAGAGCCGGCTGGTCCGCGGGGTCGTCGAGGTCTACCGGCCGGTGCTCGACCACCTGCTCGATCGGCCGGCGCCGCTGGCCTGGCTGCTCGGCGCGACGTTCCTCGTCAGCCTCGCGCCGCTCGGCAGCGCGACGCTTTCGCTGGCCGTGCTTGCGGGCTCGCTCCTCGCCTTCGGCCTGACCGCGCGGGGCCCCTGGGCCTGCGCCGGCGGGATGGCGGCGCTGGTGGCGATCGCGCTGGCGGCCTCGTCGTGGATGACGCCGACGGGCTCGGAGTTCATGACGCCGCTGGACGAAGGGATGCTCATGGATATGCCCATCAGCGTCCCCCGCGCCTCGGCGACGGAGTCGGCCGACGACCTGAAGGCGCGCGACATGGTCCTCTGCCGGTTCCCCGAGGTCGACATGGTCGTCGGCAAGGCCGGCCGCGCCGAGTCGCCGACCGACCCGGCGCCCCTGGACATGATCGAGACGATGGTCAACTTCCGACCCCGTGCCTTCTGGCCCCGCCGCCGCCTCGACCCCGCCGCCGCGCCGCGCCATGCCGGCATTGCCCTGGAGATCCTCGATGCCGAGCACCTCGCCCGGCCCCCGCGCGACCGTCGCCCCTTGATCGCCGGGGCCGTCGCCGAGGTCGTGCCGGTCTTCGACGCCCAGTTGCGCGAGTATGCGTACCAGCGCAACCAGGAACTCGTCCGCACCATCGGCCTACCCGAACCGCTCGCCGACGACCCCGGCGCCGACGGCCTCGACCCGGCTCGCAGGCTCCGCTGGCGTGAGCACATCCGCAAGCTCGACGCCGAGCTGCTCGACCGCGCGCCGGGCGTCTTCGCGCGGCTGATCGTCGAGGATCTCGTCGCCCGCGCGCCGGGCGACGACGCGACGGTCGTCGCGGCCGTCGCCCGGCGCCGCGAAGCCCGATCGACCCCGATTGCGGCCCCGGCGCCGCGATCGGGCCATCACCACGGGGGGATGGCCCCGGCCGCCGACCTGCCCGAGCCGGTGCCGGGGCTCGACGAGGCGATCGGGGCCGTGGCGCGACGGCTGGCCGGCCGCCTGATCCTCTGGAAACACGACCGTGCCAGCCTCGCCGACGAGCTCGACCGAGCCGTGCCGATGCCGGGCTGGACGAACGTCTGGACGATGCCGATCCAGAACCGCGTCGACATGCTTGCCACCGGCGTCAATACCGAGGTCGGCGTCCGCGTCCTCGGCCGCGACCGCGACGCGGTCGCGCGGGCCTCCGAGGCGGTCGCCGCGGCGTTGCGGACGCTCCCCGGCGCCGCCAACGTCGTCGCCGACCCGCTCCGCGGCAAGGGCTATCTCGAGGTCCGGCTCGACCGCGCCAGGGCGGCGCGGCGGGGCGTGCTGGCGGCCGACGTCGGCGAGGTCGTCGAGGTGGCGCTCGGCGGCAAGGTCGCGACCGCGACCGTCGCCGGACGCGAGCGGCACGCCGTCCGCGTCCGCGCCGGCCGCGCCTGGCGGGGCGACGGGGCCGCGGTCCGCGACCTGATCGTCACCCCCGTCGGGGCCCCGCCGTGCCGGCTCGGCGACGTGGCCGACGTCCGCGTCGTCGAGGGGCCGGCGACGATCAAGGGCGAGAACGGCCTCCTGCGCACTTATGTCCGCCTCAACGTCCGCGGCCGCGACGCCGCCGGGTTCGTCGCCGAGGCCCGCCTCGTCGTCGCCGATCGCGTGAAGCTGCCCGACGTCAACATCGAGTGGACCGGCCAGTTCGAGCACCAGGAGCACGCCCGGCGCTCCTTGGCGGTCGTCCTGCCGGCGGTCGTGGCCCTGATCCTGTTCATCCTCTATTGGACCTATCGCGACCTCGCCGACGCGGCGTTGATGCTCCTGGCCGTGCCGGGGGCATTGGCCGGCGGGGTGCTCGTGCAGTGGCTGCTCGGTTACAAGTTCTCAGTGACGGTCTGGGTCGGCTACATCGCCTGCTTCGGCATGGCGACCTCGACGGGGATCATCATGCTTGTCTACCTCCGCGAGGCCGTCGACCGCGCCGGCGGGCTCGGGCGGCTGTCGCGCGAAGGCTTGCGTCGCGCCGTGCTCGACGGCGCGGCGCACCGGCTCCGGCCCAAGCTGCTGACCGAGGGGACGACGATCGTCGGCCTGGCCCCGTTGCTCTGGGCCGACGGCCCCGGCGCCGAGGTCATCCGGCCGATGGCCGCTCCGGTCCTCGGCGGCCTGCTCGTCGCCGACGAGGTCATCGACCTGCTCCTGCCCGTCCTCTTCTTCCACCTCCGCGCCTTGCGTCTTCCAACCCCCAATCCCCGTCCTCCAACATCCATTCTCCCGGTCGTACCCACATCCTCCCCGGAAAATGAGGCTGCGATGGGACAGCAACCCGGTTAGAATCCTCGTCGATCCTGGCAGCGGCCCGGGAACGGAGTCCCACCATCATGGCGAGCGCGCGCGAGGCGGGTGGAGGGCGTTGGTCGCGGGAGGCGCGGGCCTGGGCGATCAGCCTGGCCTTGATGGTGCCGGCGATGGTGCCGTACCTGCTCCACTTCCGCGAGTGGAAGCCTTACGCGCGGCCGACGGGGTATATCCAGCACGATATGCCCATTTATATGGCCAAGGCGCGCGAGTATTTCGACGGCGGCTCGTTCCGGCCGACCTACGGCAACCCGTGCAGCCCGACCGACGACGCGCCGAGGATCTACTTCCAGCCCTGGACGTTCGCCCTGGGCCTCGCCCATCACGCGACGGGCCTGCGGCCGAGGGCCCTGTTCCCGCTCTTCTGGTTCGTGGCGGCCTGGGCGTGCGCGCGGGCGGCGTTGGACTTGTATCGCGAGGTCGTCGGCCGCGACGATGGGGCGGCGCGGCGGGGGGCGGTCCTCTTCTTCTGGGGGGGCGGCCTGCTGGCGATCGCGGGCATCGTGTCGGGACTCGTAACGAAGGGGACGCTCGGCCGCAAGGACGTGGTCGCGCTCGACACGTTCGAGGGATGGTGGTTCCTCAATTTTGGTCGCAATTTGATTTATCCGACCGAGGCACTCTATCACGCTTTCTTCTTCCTGTGCATCCTCTTCGTCCTCCGCCGCCGGTTCGCGCTCGCGACGGCCTTCGCCCTGCTCACCGCGACGAGCACCCCCTTCACCGGCTTCGAGCTGCTGGCGATCCTCTGGGCCTGGGGCTTCGTCGAGGTCGTCTTCCTCGAGGACCGCGCGCGGGTCCGCCGGTTCTTCGCCGCGACGACGGCCTTGATGGTGCTCTTCCTCGCCTACACGCTCGGGTTCCTGAACCTCTTCGCCGAGCACCGCAAGGTCGCCGCGCAGATGTCGCTCCCGTGGGGCTTCGGGGCCGAGACGTTCGTCCCCGCCTACGCCCTCGTCGGCGCGCTGGCGGCCTGGAGGCTCCGCACGCTCCCGCGCGCGGCGGCCTGCTTGGCCGAGCCGAGGAACCGCCTCTTCCTCGTCTGGGCGATCGTCGCGTTTATGCTGGCGAACCACGAGTTCGCCGTGCCGATGAAGCAGCCGATCCATTTCACGCGCGGTTACATCTGGACCGCCCTCTTCTTCCTCGGCGCACCGGAATTGCTCCGCCTGCTCGACCGGCTCCGCGGCCGCAGGCTCGCGCCGGTGTTGTTTACGATCGTCTTCCTCTTCGACAATATCACATGGTTCGGCGTCTATTACGCCGGCGGCCTGCGGACGAAGCTCGGCAACGGCGTTCGCATCAATATTTACCAGGAAGAAGTCCTGCGGCGGCTCGACGACCCGCGGCTCGACGGCTGCACGATCCTGGGCGACGACCACGAATTACTCTACCTGGCGATCTCCGAGACGCCCTTGCGGAGCTGGGTCTCGCACTGGATCGAGACGGTGGACTTCGAGAAGCACCGCGACGAGCTCGACGCGCTCTTCGAGCACGGCGAGTTCGCGGACGCCTGGGAGTCGTTGCCGCTGGTGGTCGTCGTCACGCGTCGATCGGGCGATTCCGGGCCGCCGCATTGGCTCGCGCACCGAGGTGCGGAGCCGATCTTCGCGAACCGGAAATACTTCGTCTACCGCGTCGCCCCGTCGCGACTCGTCCGATCCCGAACGACGCGGCGGTGAGGGCCAGGCCGAGGGTGCTGAGCCAGGCACCGTCGCGATAGCTGGCCGGGTCGAAGGTGAAGGCGACCTCGTGGCGGCCGGCCTCGACGACGCAGCCGAGGTAATCGCCGTTGACCCGCTCGACCTTCGCCGCCTTGCCGTCGACGGCCACGCGCCAGCCGTCGTGGTAGCTGTCGGCGAGCACGAGCAGTTGCCGCGTCCCCGTGGTCGTCTCGACCCGGACCTTGCCGGGCCGATCGTCGAGGAACCGCGCCGCGCCGGGCGCGGCGGCGGGCAGGTCGATCGGGCGGGTGACGAGGGCGGTGGTGTCGAGGTCGATCGTAGGGATGTCTTTCTTCGGGGACTTGCTGACGACGGCGCGGGTGAGGAGGCGGAGGCGCGGCAAAGGGTCGGGCAGCTCCTGCCAGCGGCCGGTGCCGTCGGTGGCGCGGAGCCAGCGGACGCAGGCGAGGCGGAGGCTTGCCGGCGATTTCTCGTCGAGCACATGCCGGGGCGTGAGCGCGACATAGCCGTCGGCCATCGACACGCCGGCCATCGCGAGGGCGTCGTTGCCGATCCGGGCGCGAGAGCCGGCCGTCGGCCCGATCGGCCTCGACTCGGCGGCGACGAGGGCCGGGATCGGCAAGGGGGGGTCGTGCTGGTAGATCATCGTCAGGCCGTAGAGCGCCTGGTCGGCGGCCGTGAGCAGGATCAAGGCGACGAGGCCGGAGCGCCGGCCCCGCGCGGCGAGATAGAACGCCAACGCCGGCGGGCCGATCCAGAGCGGCGCGCAGAGCAATCGCGGCGTGGAGACCAGTTGGCCCGCGAGCAGGCCGCCGGGCATCGCCATGGCCAGGCCCTTCAGCAACACGACCCCGAGCAGGCTCGCCAGCGGCGCCGCGAGCAAGGGGCGGAGCGACCTCCGGGGCAATGGCCCGCGCAAGGCGGCGACGTCCGCGAAGGCGAACGCGGCCAGCATCGCGGAGGCCAGATGCACGAGCAGCACGAACCGCGACGAGCCGCGAAAGAGGCCCAGGAACGGCAGTCGCGAGAGGATCGGGAAGACGGGCGTATACTGCCCGAACGAGAGCACCAGGGCGACGACCCCCAGGACGATCGCCCCCTTGACCAGCGCCCCGATCGGGCCGAGGTCGCGGCGTCGGGCCCAGAGCCAGGCGAGCGCCGCGGGGACGACGGCGCCGCCGTAGAAGCCCGACTCGTGCATCGGCCAGGTGGCGTCCGTCTCGCCGTTGTAGTGGTAGACGCGGAAGGCGTACGGCGCGATCGCCTGGAACACGTTCAACGGATGCAGCGAGTTCATCGCCGCGAACTCGCGCGGCGGCCGGCTCCGCCACGACTCGCGCAACGCCTGCCGCGTCGGCAGGATCTGGATGCAGCCGATCAGGAGTCCCAGCGACTTCGACTCGCCCAGGGCCCACAGCCGCTTCGTGTCGTGTACCAGTCCCCGCCTCCAGAGCCAGAGCGCGTACCACCCCTCGACCAGCATCGAGAAGCCCACATATTGCGGGTAGCCGAGCAGGACCTGCGACGCCGTCAGCACGGTCGCGCCCAGCTTCAGCCACGCCAGTCGCCTCGGGTCGTCGGCGCGGAGGATCGCGTCGTCGAGCAGGAGGAGCCAGGGCAAGTGGGCGACGATCGCAATGGCGTTGATGTGCATATAATGTACGATATTGAAACCGGAGAACGTGAAAATCAATGCGCCGAAGAGGCTCGCGTCGCGCGCCAGGCCGCGGCGGCGGAGGAAGAGCGCGGTGCCGGCGAAGAGGAGCGGGTAGCTCGCGAGGAATTCGAGGTGGAAGGCCGTCGCCGTCGGCAAGGTGCCGTAGAGGAGCCGGTGCCAGGGGTGGTCCATGCCGACCTGTCCCTCGCCGGCGAGGTAATAACCGCAGTAGATGGCCGGCATCCAGCGCGGGTCGTCGCCGACGGCGAGGCACTTCGCGAAGAAGACGCGCAAGGGGAGGTGGAACGTGCCGAGGTCGTCCTGGTGGAAGACCGCGCCGGTCGCCAACGGCCACGCCAAGGCCCCGAACAGCACCGCCGCCGCGGCGCCGATCGCCGCGACGCGGAGCCGCTCAGGGTCGGGGGTCGTATGCTTCACGGGGACTCTCCTCGGCGGGCAAGCCTCGTCGGCGGCATGGTCAGCTCGTAGCACTCGTAATCGGGCAACCCGGCGACGTGGAACGGCTTCGCTCCCGGGGCGATCAGGCCGTGCTCCTCGAGCAGCTCGAAGCTCCACGCGAACCCCGCGACCGGGCCCAGGCGCTTGAGCGGGAACGCCGCGAATCGGCAGCTCCTCGGGATATGCCCCAGGACCCAATCCCGACCCACCGGGAACCCCGCCACCCCACGCTCCCGGACCGAGTGCAGGTGGTGCGTCGCGCCCCCCTCCGCCGCCAGGTGCGCCAGCGGATGCCAGGGGAAGAGGGCCTCGCCGGGGTGGGCAATCAAATAGTGATATTCCGAGTTTGGGGGACGTAATTTCCTGTAAATCGACAATTCTCGATCCACCATCGGCACCGCGACGGCCGTGAGCGCGACGAGCGTGGCGCCGAGGAGGCGTTGCCAGGTGGCAGGCGCGGCTTGCGGTCGACCCTCGCCCCGGCCCTCGCCCGGCGGGAGAGGGTGACATTCTTCCTCCCTCTCCCCCTGGGAGAGGGCCGGGGTGAGGGCCTGGTCCGAACCGCTGCCCGAGCTATCGCGACGGCCCCGCCGACCGTCCAGGACGGCCGACAGGAGCGCCGTCGCCGCGAGCAGGAGCGGGTAGAGCACGGGGCAGAAGCTGTTGATGTCGCCCCCCTTCTTCACCCTCCCGAGCACGGCCAACGGCACCATCGCCAGGGCGACGACGGTCGGCAGGCGCCATCGCGCCTCATCGCCCTTGCCCGCCGAGGCCACCCCGGCGACGAGGACGACCGCGAACGGCAAGGCATGGGGTAGCAGTTCATACAAGGCATCGAACAGGTTTCCCGGCGTCGATCCTTTCCAGGGGAGGTGTCCCGGCCAGGAGACGGCGTCGAAGAGCATCGCGTCGCGGTCGAAGGCGATCAGGAACGAGGCCGAGAGGGTCGCCCCGGTCGCGACCAGCCACCCCCCGAACCGCGGGCCCGCGCGCCGGCCCCCGGAGAGCGTCGCCCCGAGCCAGAGCGCCGGCGGCAGGAGGACCATCGTCTGCTTCGACCAGGCCGAGAGCCAAGCGAAAGAGCATGCCAGCGCGATCATCCCCGGTCTTCGTCCACGCGACGCCGCCCAGCAGGCCAGGCCGAGCATCCCCAGCGCGGGGGCGTCGGAATGGACGCACGTCGCCGAGTAGCGCAGCGGCGGCGAGGCGAACGTCGCCAGGGCCGCCAGCAGGACGACGCCGCGCCGGCCGCGGCCGGAGCTCATCAAGAAAACAGGGAGAAAAAAATAAAGACATGAAATGCATCGAGCAAGAATGGTCGCGACGGCCGGGTCGCGCGCGATCGTCGCGGGCAGGAAGGCGAGGGCGGAGAACGGGGCGTACATGGTGCTGAGGATCGGGCCGTCGCCGTCGCTGCCGGCGTAGAGCGGCAGGCCGCGGGCGATCGCGGCGGTGGGGGCGAGGCGGACGACGTCCCAGGGGCTATAGGGGCCCTCGAGGGCCGCGGTCGCGATCGAGGCGACGACGGCGACCGTCGCCGTGGGCGTGATGAAGGCGACGAGCCGTCCCGACGGGCTCGCGACTCGGCGGCGCCGGAGCCCGACGACGATCGCGACACCCAACGCGACCCGGAAGGCGACGAGGAGCATCGCGACCCTCACGGCTTCCGCCAGACGCCCAGCACCGACTTGCCGACCGCGTGGCCGAGCAGCGGGTCGAGCCGTCGCGAGCAGGGGACGAGCACCCGGTCCCAGAACGCCACCTGCCGCGCCGTCGGCATCGACCGGCTGAGGACGAGCCGGTTGCCCAGGGACGCGAGCAGGCCGGCCGCGTCGAGGTAGATCAGGCGGTCGAGCCGCAAGCCCTCGGGCGTCAGGGCGGCGAGCGACTTCGTCGTGTAGCGCCGGTAATGGCCGATGGCGCGGTCGAACGGCGAGTACAGCCAGTTGTGCGCCGGCGAGAGCACGACCACGCGCCCCCCCGATCGCAAGCGGCCCGCCGCGCGGGCGAGCTCGGCCGCGTCGTCGGCGATATGTTCGAGGACGTCGATATAAATGATCGTGTCGAATTCGGGGGCGTCGGGGATGTCGTCGATCGTGCCGACGGCGACCTCGCAGCACGCGGGCAGGGCGCCGTCCTCGATGGTCCGGGCAAGTCGCGAGGCGAGGACGGGGTCGGGCTCGAGACAGAGCCAGCGGGGGTGGTCGCCGCGACAGAGCAGTCGGGTCGTGCCGCCGATGCCGGCACCCACCTCGAGCACAATGCCACGGAGATCGCGCCCGACCTGGCGGCGGAGGTACGACTTCCATCGCGTCGCCGCGGCGAAGAGGTCGAGGTCGGTCCCGGCGTAAGAGGGTGTACTCATCGCGCGGGGGCCTCGCGAAGGACCCGGACGTCGCCGACGTAGTGGGCGTAGTCGCGGGCGGGGAGGAAGCTCGACCCTTGTCGGCCGCCCAGGATCAGGAAGCTGAAGACGACACAGAACATCGCCGCCTGGAGCAGGACCAGGACGAGCAGGCCGATCGCCGACGTCGCCCAGCCCGGGATCGTCCAGTCCGTCGCCAGCCGGACGGCCACCGTCGCGACCAGCCCCGCCAGCGCCAGGGCCATCAGGGCCAGCGTCGCCACCAGGAGCCGCACGCCGACGATCTCGCCGTGGACCGAGATGGCGCTCAGGCCGTGCGCCACCAGTCGGACGAAGTCCATCCGCGACCGCCCCGACCGCCGCCGCGCCCGCGTCGTCGGGATCGTGCACGCCGGCTGCCGCGAGACGAACGCCGCCGCCGCGTAGTGGTTCCAGACCTCCGAGACCGCCACCAGGCTCGCGAGTCGCGCCCTCGGGACCGCGCTGAAGTTGCCCACGCGCACCCGAGAACCGGTCAGGATGACGTGAACGAACTTAAATAATTGATAAAACAGAATAAAAACCCAGGATTCCGACCTTCGCGCCCGCTCGGCGAAGACGATGGCGCGGCCGCCCTCGTCGTCGAGCCGGGCGAGGAGCCTGGGGACGTCGGCGGGGGCGTCCTCGCCGTCGCTGTCCATGACGACGACGGCGCGGCAAGCGATGGTCGCCTCGACGTAGGCCAGGCCGACGGCGATGGCCCGCTGATGGCCGAGGTTGCGGCGCAGCTCGACGACCTCGATCCGGCCGATCGCCGCGAACGGCCCCCCCGGGAAGTCCGGGCCCGGCGCCGCCGTCGAGCCGTCGTCGACCACGACGACCGCGGCCCTCGTCCCCGCCCGCGCGAGGCTCGCGTCGAGGTCCGCCAGGACCAGCCGCAGCGACTCCCAGTCGTTGAACAGCGGCAGCAGCACCACCACCGTCGAATCGACTTGCGGGCCGAGGCCGCCGAAGTGCGGCCTCTTCCGCCTCGGCCGGTCGGCCCGGACGAGCCCCCTTCCCTTCGGGCGCGCGGCCGACCGCCCCGGCCCACCGGCCCCCGCGACAGCCCCCGTCCTCGCCACGCTCGCGTCCATCCGTGCCCTTCCCTGGCCCGGCCGGCTCCGCCACGCCCCGCTCTGATAGGCGAATTCGGCCGTCCTGTCAACGCGGGACGGTCGGGGATGCGATCGACTCGATCCATTCAAGGGCTCTGGCGTGGCCCGGCCTCGTCCGCGGGTTTTCGGCTTCCCCGAATCCCTCGGATCGGCTGTAATCCCCGGCATAAGGAGGTCTCCCATGGCACGATCCATCGCTCTGGCGCTGGCCGTCGTCGTCCTCGCCGCGGCCGACGCGCCGACCAAGACCGACTCGGAGAAGATCCAGGGGACTTGGAAGCTCGCGGCCGCAGATGGTGGCACCGGTGAGCTGCCGTCGGCCGAGCAGTCCGAGGCAATCGACAAGGTGAAGGAGAAAATGAAGTTCACCGTCCGCAAGGATACGTACCGTCTCGAGCGCAAGAATGGCGTGATCGAAGGGACGATCATCCTCGACCCGTCGACGTCGCCGAGGACCTGCGACTTCGCCCTCGAGAAGGGAGAGGGCCGGGGTGGCATCCTCAAGGGCATTTATCAGATCGACGGCGACGTCTTGCGACTCTGTATCGGCATACGCCGACCCAAGGAGTTCGAGGGAATACTCAGAAGAGATCAAGAGTATTTCATCATGCGTCGGGACGGCGAATCGAAATGATGGCGCAACACATGGAGGGTCGCCATGCCATTTCATCTCACTCCGCGCCCCGAGGTCGCGACCTCGACACCGACTCCCCGCCTCAGCCGCCGCGACTTCCTCGCCGGGATGGCGATCGGCGGGACGGGGATCATGGTGGGGTGTTCACGGAGGGCGGGGTCGGACGGGAACGAAGGGGGTTGGTACGCGTGGCTGGCGGATACGCACGTCGCGGCCGACCCGAGGGCGACCCTCCGCGACGAGGTGATGGCCGAGAACCTCAAGCGGGTCGTCGACGACATCCTCGAGGCCGACGACCCGCCGCACGGGGTGGTCGTCGACGGCGACCTCGCCTATCACGACGGCCAGCCGAAGGATTACGACACCTTCCTCGCGACGACGGCCCCGCTCCGCGCGGCCGGCATCCCGATGCACCTGGCGCTCGGCAATCATGACGATCGCTCGCATGTTCGATCGGCGTTGAAAGCGCTCCTGCCGGCCGACCCGCTCGACGAGAAGCTCGTCGGGGTGGTCGAGGGCAAGGGGCTGAGGATGTTGCTGCTCGACTCGCTCCAGAAGCCGAACGTGACGCCGGGCCGGCTCGGCCGACGGCAGCTCGGCTGGCTGGCGGGCGAGCTCGACGCGCACCCGGAGGCGCCGGCGATCGTCTTCGTCCACCACAACCTCAACGCGAGCTGGCAGTCGGCCCTGCTGGATACCGACGACCTGCTCGGCGTGCTCGTGCCGAGGCGGCAGGCGAAGGCGGTCGTCTTCGGCCACACGCACGTCTGGAACCCGAGGCAGCTCGACGGCCTGCACGCGATCAACCTGCCGGCCGTCGGCTACCGCTTCCTGCCGAAGCAGCCGCTCGGCTGGTGCGTCTTCCGCCCGACCGACTGCGGCGGCGAGCTCGAGCTGCGCTGCGTCGGCGGCGACCGCCGCCAGCACGGCCGTCGGGTGCCGTTGACGTGGCGGAGTACGTGAAAACGGTCAATGCATGTGATTTTGCAAGAAGTTGTGGACGAGGGCCACGTACTTCCTGGGGTTGGAGCGGTAGGCCTCGACGTGCTCGACGCCGGGGATGGGGACGAGGCGGCAGGACGGGCCGAGCGAGCGTCGGAGGGCGTAGGCCTGCTGGATCGGGACGGTCGTGTCGGCCTCGCCGTGGATCAGGAGGACGGGCCGGTCGCCCCAGTGGCTGGCTAGGCGGATCGGCACGAGGTCGTCGGTCCGGACGCCGTAGGCCTGGTGGGCGGCCAGGAGGATGCCGGGGTTGAAGAAGCCGGGCAGGTGGCTGTGCCGGGTGAGCTGCGAGTCGAGCAGCTCGGGCAGGTCGCCGTAGGGGCTGTCGAGGACGGCGAGCCGGACGTCGGGATTGTCGACCCCCTCCATCAACACGGTCGAGGCGCCCATCGACTGGCCGATCCAGCCGACGCGGCCGGGGTCGAAGCCCTGCGCGCGGGCCCAGGCGAGCACGGCGCGGACGTCGGCGCGCTCGCGGCGGCCCATGGTCAGGCGGGCGGGGTCGCTGCGGCCGTGGCCGCGGAGGTCGAACAGCAGGAGGTCATATCCCCGCGCGTGCAGGTCGCGGCCGAGGCCGGCCATCACGTCCCAGGATTCCCCCATGCCGTGCACGAGCACGACCAGCCGGCGGTGCGACGGCGTCGGGTAGTACCAGCCGCGGAGCGTCAGGCCGTCCTCGGTCCGGACCGACCAGCCCCGCGCGTCGCGGCCGACGGCCAGGGGGTTGACCCGGGGCGGCCGGTTATTCGTCCGCGTGAGCAGGTCGGCCGAGAACAGGGAGATCCCGGTGTAGCCGACCGGGAGCGTGACGAGGATCGCCGGCGCCAGCCAGCGCCCCAGGCGGATCACGAGACTGCGCCTTCGCGACGACGACTCCATGGCGGGCCCTCCCTGTCGCGGCCGGGTCATCGGCAACGATCCTCTCCATTAACGTAGGACGAAACGCCCGATGCCGCAAGCCGAGCCGGGCGTCGGCTGGTACAATGGCCCGGCGCCGACCTTCCCCCCGAGGCCGCCCGTCGATGCCGTCCGCCCCGCTGCCGCTGGCGATCGCCCTCCTGCTGCTCCCCTGGGCCCTCGCCCCGCGCGCCGGGCAGGGGGACGAGCTGCGCGGGGCCCTGCCACTTCTCTGGTATCTCGACCGGCTCTATTGCTTCGCGTTGCATCGCCTCGACGCCCCGCGGATGGCCCCGTTGCCGGCGACCGGCGGGGCGATCCTGATCTCGAACCATACCTGCGGGATTGATAATATGCTGCTCCAGGCGACGACCCGCCGCATCCTCGGGTTCCTGATCGCGCGCGAGTTCTACGACCTCTGGTTCTGCCGGCCGTTCTGCCGGCTCCTGCGTTGCATCCCGGTCAAGCGCGACGGCCGCGACCTGGCCGCGACGCGGGCGGCGTTGCGGGCCCTCGGCGAGGGGCGAGTCGTGCCGATCTTCCCCGAGGGGCACATCGTGCCGACCGCCGGCCGCGAGCTGGGCGAGGGGAAGCCGGGGGTCGCCTTCATCGCCCTGACGGCCGGCGTGCCCGTCATCCCGGCGTACATCTCGGGGACCCCGGAGACCAACGACGTCTTCAAGGCGCTGCGGACCCCCTCGACCGCGCGGGTCGTCTTCGGCGAGCCGGTCGACCTGTCCGGGTTCCGGCACGACGGCCGGCCCGACCGGGCGACCCTGGCCGCGGCGACCGAGCACCTGATGGCGGCGATCCGCGACCTCCGCGACCGCGAGCGGGCGGAGTCATGCCCGACCTGACCCGCGACCTCCGGGCCGTCCTCGACCGATACCCGGCCGCGGCCCGGCCGATGGCCGCGCCCGAACCGCTCGGCAACGCGGGGGGCCTGAGCGGGGCCCGGCTCTGGCGGTTCGAGGCCGGTCGCGGCCGGCTCGTCACCCGGGCCTGGCCGACGGCCGGCCCCGACGGCGACCGGCTCGACCGGATCCATCATTGGCTCGCCGCGGCCGGCCACTTATTGTTCGTCCCCGTCCCCCTGCCGGCCCTCGACGGTCGCACGTGGCAAGCGCAGGGCGGCCGGCTCTGGGAGGTCGCCCCCTGGCTCCCCGGCGCGCCCGACCTCGGCCGGCCCCCCGATCCTGCCCGGCTCCGCTCGGGGTTCGCGGCGCTGGCGGCCCTCCATCGGGCCTGGGAGCCGGAACGGACGACCGGCGCGAGCCCCGGCCTGGCCCGGCGGCTCGCCGAGATCGATGCCTGGCTCCGCGGCGGCTTCGACGACCTCGACCGCGCCCTCGACCGGGCCGGCCCCGACCCCTGCCGCGAGCCCGCCCGGCGCTGGCTGGACCTGGCCCGCCGGCTCGCCCCGCGCGTCGGCGAGTCGATCCGCCCGGCCGCGGCGTCGATCCTGGACTTGCAGCCGTGTTTACGCGATGTTCGAGGCGAACACCTCCTCTTCGAAGGCGACCGCCTGACCGGCCTCGTCGACTTCGGCGCGATGGGGGTCGACGCCGTCGCGGGCGACCTCGCCCGGCTGCTCGACGACTGGGTCGGCCCCGACCCGAAGGCCCGATCCGAAGGGCTCACGGCCTACGCCGCGATCCGGCCCCTCGACGCGGCCGAGCACGCCGCGATCACCGCGTTCGAGGCCGGGACGGCCCTCCTCCTCGGCGGCCACTGGGCCCGCTGGCACTTCCGCGAAGGCCGGGCCTTCGACCGCCCCGACGCCGTACCCCTCGGCCTGGCACGCGGCCTCGATCGGCTGTCGAATTTCGATATAAAATTATGATTAGACACCACGAGCATCCGGGCCCCAGAGCAGCTTGTGGAGCTGGACCTGGAGCCGCAGCGGGAGCCCGGACCCGAGCACCCACGACGCCAGCTCGGCCGGCTCGACGCGCCCGAAGGCCGGGCCGACCAGCAACGGGCAACGCCCGGCCAGGCCGCGGGAGCGGACGACGTCGACGGCCCAGTCGAAGTCGGCCCGGTCGCAGACGACGAACTTGACCTCGTCGGTCGGCCGGAGCCGTTCCAGGTTCGGCCAGTGGTTCGCCGCGGCCTCGCCCGAGCCGGGCGTCTTGACGTCGAGGATGATATGCACCCTCGGATCAACTTGAGATGTGTCGATCGCGCCGCTGGTCTCGAGCAGGACCGTCCAGCCGGCGTCGGCCAGGCGGGACATCAACGGATAGACCTCCGGCTGGAGCAACGGCTCGCCCCCCGTCACTTCGACGAGATCGCCCCCGGGCGCCAACGCCGCCGCGACCACCTCGTCCAGGGCCATCGCCTCCCCCTGGCGGAAGGCGTGCGCCGTGTCGCAGTACCCGCAGCGCAGGTGACAGGCCGTCAGCCGGACGAACACGCACGGCAGGCCCGCGAACGTGCTCTCCCCCTGGAGGCTCCGGTAGATCTCGTGGACGAGCAGCGTCCCCGCCGGCTTCCCCGCCAGCGGCCGGAGCCGGGATGCGAAGGCCGTTTGTTCATCTCGGATTGTTGAAGAAATCGCCATGCTTTCCGCCCAACAACTCCTCGAACTCTCGCGATCCTCCAAGGATACCATCGCCGGGCCCCGGCCGACGAGCCATCCCCCGTAGGGCAGGGCTTGCCCTGCCGGATTCCGAAGAGGTAGGGCAAGCCCTGCCCTACACGAAGGATTCCGAAGAGGCAGGGTAAGCCCGGCCCGACGAGAAAGTATCAGGAGGATCGGCGTAGGGCCGCGACGAGCGCGGCGTTGGAGCGGTCCCAGCGGAAGCCCTCGGCGATCGCGCGGCCGAGGGCGACGCGGCGGGCGCGGTCGTCGGCCTGGTCGAGGAGGGAGCGGAGGGCGGAGGTGAGGGCGTCGTCGTGCAAGGGGTCGAAGTACCAGCCGGCGGCGCCGGCGACCTCGGGCAAGGCGGTCGAGTCGGCCAGGGCGACGGGGCAGCCGGCGGCCATCGCCTCGACGGCCGGGATGCCGAAGCTCTCGCAGAGCGACGGGAAGACCAGCGCCGTCGCCTCGGCGTAGGCCGCAAGCAGGGCATTCCCCTGGCGATAGCCGGGGAGCATCACGACCGCCTTCGGCCCGAGCCCCGCGATCGCCTCGCGGATCGCCCATGCGTCCTCTTCCGAGCCCTCGCCGAGCAGCACCAGTGCCAGGTCCCCCCGCGCGACCTCCGGCAATCGCCCCGCCGCCCGGACGAGCCGGACCAGGTTCTTCCGCGGCTGGAAGTTGGCCACCGACAGGAGGTACGGCATCCCCTTCGGCACGCCCAGGTCCGGCCGCACGGCCAGCCGCTCGCGGTCGGTCGGCGGCTCGAAAAAGAGGTCGTCGGCGCCGTTGGGCACCTGCGCCACCTTTCCCCGGCAGTCCGGGAAGGCCTCCAGGAGCCGCTCGGTATTGAACCCCGAGACCGACAGCACCACGTCCGCCCCCCCGAAGACCTGCCCCAAGAGCTCGCGCCGCCGCGCCGAGCCGAACCGCAGGTCCTGCAACACGTCGTGGCTCGTCACCGCCTTCTTCGCCGTCCTCGTCCGCACGAGGTATTCCGCCGGGCAGTACGCCCAGTCGACCCCCCCGCTCCAGAGCTCCAGCGGCGGCCACGTCACGAGCCTCCAGACCCGCAGCGCATCCCTGGTCCTCAGCGGCAATTCGACCCTCTTCAGCCCTCCCAGCCCCTCCCAGTACGCCAGCCCGTCCGGCTCGCCGATCCTCCCCGAGATGAGCCTCAGCTCCACCTCCGGCCGTCTCGCGAGCCGTTCCAGTTGCGCCAGCGCGTGTCTCGTCACCCCCGTCGGCCCCCGGCAGGCGTCCATGTCGTAGACCAGGGCGATCCTCATGGTCGTTCCGTCTTCGACGGGCGATGACTGCCCGCCTTCCTGTGTGCAACACTTCGTCGGGAGCCCCCGCCGGCACCTCCGAAGGACCCAGCATGGCCGGACTCTTCGATCGCCTCAAGAGTGCTTTCCGCGGCCTCTTCCAGAAACCGCCCGCCATGATCGGCACACCGCCCTCGGCGCGGCAGGTTTCCGCCGACCCGGTGACGCACGCCCGCCAGTTCGCCAACGCGTACGCCGACGTCCTCGAAAACTTCGTGGAAGGCCGGATGCACGCCCTCGGCGTCGCGGAGGAACAGATCGGCTTCGCCGACGACTCCAGGGGCATTCCCTGGGCGGTCTTCCACCCCAACAGCGACGCGGGCGGCGTGGTCCTTGGGGGCAGGATTGCCGTGGATTCCGGCGTATTCAACCCAGAGTTACTGAACGAACCATACGGACCGCGAGGCGGAACGATCTGGGAGAAAAGCCGCCTCCGCGATAGGATCGACGCCCAGGGCGAACGCACGTGTTTCGCAAATCCTTGTCCTGCAAGGATTTGCAATCTAGTGCACGGAATTCAACTAGTCGCAAGTTCTTTGCAGACAAGGATTTGTGAATTAGATGCGTTTGCCCTGGATCGACGCCGTGATCGTCCACGAGGCGGCCGAGGGCCGGGCCGGGACCCACGAGGGGGCCGAAGTCCTCGCCGCCGAGACCGATCTTCCGGTGTCGGAAGGAACCCGTCGCATCCTGCGAGCCATGTCAAGGAGGGGCCTATGAGCATGATCCACAACATCACCGCCGGCCATTACGACCCGGTCGGCGTCGCCGAAGGGCGGGCCGTCATCACGAAGCCGATCAACATGCGGGTCGTCCGCAAGCTCCTCAAGCAACTCGGTGGGGTGAACGCCGAAGGCGTGCCGACGCTCGACGGCTGGAAGGTCCGGTTCGAGGACGGCTGCGTCATCCTCCCCTGGCTGGGCGGCCGGACGAATCGCGTGTCGGAGGAATTCGCCATCCGCCTCCAGCGCGCGACGGGCTGTACCCTCGCCGACGTCCCGAACGGCCGGTTGATCCAGCCGGGCCAGTTGCAGGGGCTCTCCCGCAAGGAAGCCGCGGCGGGTTAGCCGCGGCCTCCGGCGGCCGAGATGACCGCCTGGATCACTCCGGGAGGTCGTCCAACTGATCCCGCGAGCCTCGAGCTTCGAACTTATCCATCCCTCCCAATGCCCCGTTCGGTTCGTTCCGCGGGAACGTGGGCCGGTGGTCGGGGGCCCGGGGACGGGGTCCTTCGGTTCGTTCCGCGCCGGGGTCGGCCGACGGCATACTCGACGCGGACCTCCCAGGGCCCCGTTCGGTTCGTTCCGAATCCACGCCTCGGGGCCATACCGACGGCCCAGCCCCCCCAAGGCCCCGTTCGGTTCGTTCCGCGCCGAGGTCGCCCGATCCCGAACCCCCGTGACCCATCCCCCATCTCCCCGGGAGGGCCGTCCCCTTGCCTGATCGTGGGTTCGGTCCGTGCCCCCTGCGCCCGGAATCGGGTTCGTTCTGGCGGCAGGACCGCCGGGAATTGGGTTCGTTTTCGGCGCGGGGCGTCTGATCTTCGGTTCGTTCCGCGCCGGCCCGATCCCCCGGCGGACCTTGCCCACGTCCCCCAAGGCCTCGTTCGGTTCGTTCCGAATCCCAGCCTCGGGGCCGCAAGGATGTCCCAGCCTCCCCATCGCCCCGTTCGGTTCGTTCCGCGCCGCGACGGCCCCTCGCCGAGGCCCTGCCCGCACGCCCATCCGCGCCCCTCCGACGTTCGGTTGCTCTGAAAGTCTCTCTGTGGTCGGGTGGCTGGGTCCGAAGGCCCCGGTCTTCGTGCGCCGGGGCCTTCGGACCCAGCCACCCGACGCGACGGGCGCGACTTCATCGGCGACGTCAATCTCCCCCCGATTCCCCCAGGGCCCCGTGGGTTCGTTCGGCGCCGGTGCCATGGCTCCGTCCCGCGTCGCCGCGGGGCCGAAGTGGCTTTGTTTCGTGATCCGGATCGCCTGCCGCGGTGGGTTCGTTCGGCGCGCGCGGCATTCGGCGATCGTCTCGGTTCGAGGAGGTCGGTTATGGGGGGCCATCGTCGCGACTCGGGGATTCGAGGCCGCCATCGGTTGGGGCGCGCAGGATCCCCCTCCCGCGAGCGGCCTCTACTACTCCAAGTTGGAATCCCGGCCGAAAACCGGCAGGGAAAATGTCCCCGACAACGGTTTTTCCGGCCACCCGGCGGGGGGATGCTCAAGGATCCGGGCCTCGCCCAGCGGGTCAGCGACCGCGACGACGGCCCGCGGCACTTCGGCCGCTCTGCGAAGCGGACCTGGACCGAGGAGCTGTTCCGCGACGAGAAGTCCTCGGGGTCCCACTGGGAGCAGTGCCGCCCCGAGAGTGACGGCCGGTCAGCCCCGGAGGGACGAGGGAGGAAGAGTTCGACACTCTTCAATAAGAGAACGGACGTCCCCCTCCGCGTGCGCGGCCGAGAGGCTGATCCGCAGCCGGGACGTGCCCCGGGGCACGGTCGGCGGGCGAATCGCGGGGACGAGGAGGCCGCGGTCGCGGAGGGATCGCGAGAGCGACAGGGCCCGCGCGGGGTCGCCGACGACGACCGGGACGATCGGCCCGGCGATCGGGCCGACGTCGAGGCCGGCCCGCCGCAACGCCTCGGCGACCCGGCGGCCGAGCGCCCGGGCGCGGTCGCGTCGCCAGGGCTCGGCCCGCGCGATCGCCAACGCCTCCCGCGCGGCGGCGGCGGCGGCGGGCGGGAGGGCGGTCGAATAGACGAAGCTCGGCGCCCGATGGAGAACGTGATCCACCAGGCGTCCCGAGCCGGCGACGAAGCCGCCGATCGAGCCGAGCGCCTTCGAGAGCGTGCCGACGCGGACCTGGACCCGATCGGCCACCCCGCATTCCGACGTCGCCCCCCGGCCGTCCGGCCCGAAGACGCCGGTGCCGTGCGCCTCGTCCACCAGCAGCATCGCCCCGAACCGATCGGCCAGGTCGGCCAGGCCCGCCAGCGGGGCGAGGTCGCCGTCCATGCTGAAGACGCCGTCGGTCGCGATCAGGCTCCGGCGAAACCGGCCACTGTCGCGCATGAGGATCGATTCCAGCCGATCGATATCATGATGCGGATAGACCCGCACGCTGGCCCCGGCCGCCTTCGCGCCGGCGACGAGGCAGGCGTGGTCGAGGCGATCGAGATAGGCCGCGTCCCCCTTGCCGACCAGGGCCGCGACCGCCCCCAGGTTGGCCGCGAAGCCCGTCGGGAACAGGAGGGCGGCCTCGGTCCCCTCGAACTCGGCGAGCTCCACCGCCAACGCCTCGTGCGACCGCCTCCACCCCGAGACCAGCGGCGACGCCCCCGCGCCCCAGCCCTCGACCTCGGCGGCCCGCCGCGCCGCCGCGGCGAGCCGCGGGTCGTTGGCCAATCCCAGATAATCATTCGAGGCAAAGTTGATCAATTCCCTCTCGCCGTCGCGGACGCGGCCCGGCCCGGTGACCTCGAACGTCACCCGTCGTCGCACGAGCTCGAGCCGCGCGCGTTCGTCGGCCTCGACGTCGAGCCAGGCGAGGGGATCAGGCATCGACGGGGCCTCGGCGGGGGCCGTCGGGGCGGCGGAGGACGCAGGCGGCGAGGTGGCCGCCGAAGCCGAGCGAGAGCTTCAAGGCGGCGCGGATCGATCGGGCACGGCCGACCTGCGGCGTGCCGTCGAGGTCGCAGGCGGGGTCGGGGTCGGTCAGATTCAAGGTCGGGGGGACGAAGCCGTCGCGGATCGCCAGGCACGTGATCGCCAGCTCGGCGGCGCCGGCGGCGCCGAGCAGGTGGCCGATCTGCGCCTTGTTCGCCGAGCACGACACCCGATCCGCCTCCGGGCCGAGGGCCATCCGCAACGCCCGGCATTCGAGCGGGTCATTATCACGCGTCGCCGTGCCGTGGACGTTCACGTAATCGATCTCGGATGGCTTGACGTCCGCACTTTCGAGCGCCCGGCCGATCAGGCCCGCGAGGTTGGTCGGGTCGGGGTTGAGGTTCGTCTCGTGGTACGCATCGGCTCCGAGTGCGCCGCCGGCGACCTCCGCATACGGCAGGACGCCGCGCGCCCGGGCGTGGTCGGCCCGCTCGAGGATGAAGACGGCGCCCCCTTCGCCGACGACGAATCCCGAACGCCGCTTGTCCCAGGGCCGGACCGCCCCGGTCGGATCGTCGTCTTCGTTGCACCGGGCGAGGATCTTCATCTTGCGGAAAGAGGCCAGGAGCAGCGGCTCCAGCGAGGCGTCGGCGGCGCCGGCGAAGACCAGGTCGCAGACCCCGCGACGGATCAGCTCGGTGCCCTGGAGCACGGCCACCAAGCCCGTCGCGCACGCGGCGACCGGCCCTTCGGATGGCCCTCGCAACCCGAATCGCGCGGCCACGAGCGTCGCCCCGTGGCTCGGCCACGCCTGGGGCCAATGCCAACCGATCATCTTATGTTCGGGGCCGTCGTCCCGGATGAGCCGATCCATGATCGTGAGATGCCGGAACCCGCCCTTGCTCAGCCCGATCAGCGCCGCGGCCCGATCCCGATCGTAATCCAGCCGGCCGAGCCCCGCGTCGTGGGCCGCATCGTCGACGGCCACGCGCAAAATATCATATAAATATTCATAGTTTTTTATGGGATGTATTACGGGCGTAGAGCCGAGGATACGAGAATTGTCCGGGGCCCGCGTCCGGTCCAGGACGCGGACGGCGCTGCGGCCGGCCTTGATCGCCTCCCAGGAATCCTCCCGCGCCGATCGCCCGTCGAAGTATTTCCCGGGTCGATTCAGGCCGGTCGAGAGGCCGACGCCAGTCACGACGACCGCCGGACGACCCGCTGATAGACGACGACGTATATCCCAGTGATAATGATCTGACATGATCTGCCGAGCGGCATGCGACGGCCGTCGCGTTCAAGAAGGGGATGCGGGCAAGGGCCGCAGGCCGAGTTGCTCGAACAGGAGGTGGTCGGCGTCGGCGTCGGGGTTGGGGGTGGTCAGGAGCCGGTCGCCGGCGAAGATCGAGTTGGCGCCGGCGAGGAAGCAGAGGGCCTGGTCGCTCGGCGACATCTCGAGCCGGCCGGCGGAGAGGCGGACCATCGACCGGGGCATGAGGATGCGGGCCGTGGCGATCGTCCGCACCATGTCGAAGACCGGCGCGCGCGGGCGGTCGGCCAAAGGCGTCCCCTCGACGGCCACCAGCGCGTTGATCGGCACCGACTCCGGCGGCTCGGGGAGCGTCGCCAGCGTGTGCAGGAGCGCGATCCGGTCGTCCTCCGTCTCGCCCATCCCCACGATCCCGCCGCAGCAGACCGTGATCCCCGCGGCGCGGGCGTGGCCCAGGGTCTCGAGCCGGTCGGCGTACGTCCGCGTGGTGATGATCGAATCGTAATATTGTTCCGACGTATCTAAATTATGATTATATGCATCGAGGCCCGCCTCCTTGAGCCGGCGGGCCTGGTCTGCGGTGAGCATGCCGAGGGTGCAGCAGGCCTCCATCCCCAACGCCTTGACGCCGCGGACCATGGCGAGGACGCGGTCGAAGCGGGCGTCGTCGCGGGCCTCGCGCCAGGCGGCGCCCATGCAGAAGCGGGTCGCGCCGGCGTCCCTGGCGCGGCGGGCGGCGTCCAGGACCTCGCCCACATCCATCAACGCCTGAGAATCCACGCCCGTCTGGTAGCGGGCCGACTGCGGGCAATAGGCGCAGTCCTCGGGGCAGCCGCCGGTCTTGATCGACAGGAGCGAGCAGACCTGGACCGCGCCCGGGTCGTGGTGCCGGCGGTGGACCTCGGCGGCGCGGAAGACGAGGTCGAGCAGCGGGGCGCGGTAGATGTCCGCGACCTCGTCGAGCGTCCAGGCCGATTGCACAAGCGAATTTGAGTTCATAAGAACGAGCTCGATCCCCTCGCCCCGGCCCTCGCCGGCGCGTGCCGGCGGGCCCGATGATAGTCGGTCGGGGCCGGGGGCGGAAGGCGAAGTGGGCCGGGCTCAGGCCTCCTCGGGCATCGTGCGCCGGGAGGACTTGCAGACGGTCATCAGCAGGAGGAGGGTGAAGAGGCTCACGAGGATGTAGGCGTAGACGGGGCTGCCGGCGTCCTCCTTCTCCTTCTCCTCGGTGGCGAAGGTGTCGTTCGCGTTCTTCTTCTGCGCCAGGGCGGTCGCGGGCGCGAGGGTCGTCGCCAGGGCGAGGGCGATCGCGAGGTGGCGGAGCCAGGTCTTGGGCTTCATCGGGGGCGCTCCTTGAGCTTGAGGGGGACGGGGCCGGGGCGGCGGGGGGCGGTCGGCGACATGGGGAGCCATTCGGTCAGCGGCCGGACGCGCTTGCGGAACGCGGCGCGGGCCATCGCGACGGCCTTCCACGCCGGCCCGCGCGAGCGGAGGTGCTGGATGTAGTCGTCGAGGCCGACGGCCCAGTGGCGATACAACCGGCCGCGGAACTCGAAAGCCCCCTCGCCGGGGGGCAGGCCGAAGCTCGGCGGCGGCTCGGCGTAGACGAAGACGAGCAAGGCGCGGAAGCCGGGGCCGAACGTCTCCTGCCAGCGCGCGAGGCCGTCGAGGTCGTCGGTCGTGACCCAGTTCTCCCACGGCCGCCGGCCGCGCGCGTCCTTGCCCTGCTTCCCCTTCACCTCGACGACCAGGTTGGGGCCGAGCCGGGGATAGAGGAGGAAGTCCGGGTTCTTCACGCCGTCGTCGCCGAAGAGGGCGCGCTTGGCCTCGTCGATCGCCACGCACGGGACCCGAAGCGTGCGGACGTACGCCTCGAACGCGGCCTCGTAGTGGTTCGAGCGGTCGGCCATCGCGGCTCAATCCTTCGGCTTCGCCTGTCCGTTGAGGCCGCCGATCTGCACGAACGTCGGGCCCTGCGGGGCCTTCGGCCGGCGGCGCGGCGGCAACACGGCCTCGGCGTACTCCCAGAGCTGCTCGGGCGTCTCGAAGACCTTCTCGAACGACCAATCGCTATCGTATTCGCATTCGTCCGTCGTGTACTCGCGGCAGATCTTGGGCCGGCTCCAGTAGATCGCGCAGCGGTCGTCGGCGGTCAGGTACTTGCAGCGGGTCATGACGACGAGGTACCACGTCGCGTCCTCGACGTAGACGAGCGTGCGGCCGTGGGCGAGGTACCAGCGGATCGAGTCGTAATCATCCCACGACTCGGGCGTCTCGATCGGCAGCGAGAAGTACCGGCAGCACTTGCCCGAGCAGTGGTCGCAGAGGCAATCGCCCGCCGCGATGTCCTCGCGACGCGGCCTCGACTTCGATCGCGTTCGTGCGGCGGCCACGCATCACCCCCGAGGGTCGTCGTTGCGCTCGATTGAACCACAATCCCCCGGCGGATTGAAGGGGCCATCATCCTCGAAGCATCGGCCCTCTTCCCCCCTCTCCCAGGGGGAAGGAGCACTGTCGCGGGCGGCACGGTCGAGCGCGCGGCGAAGGGCGGCGAGGTGGGCCTCGGTGGTGCCGCAACAGCCGCCGATGAGGCGGACGCCCATCGCCAGGAGCCGGGGCACGGCCGCGGCGAGCCGACCGGGGCGGATGGCCGGCCAGCCGGGAGGGCCGGCGTTGGGCTTGGCGAGCAAGGGGACGCCGGGTTCCGAGCCGACCCGTTCGAGCAGCGCGATCGCCTCGTCGGGGCCGTTCGTGCAGTTGACGCCGAGGGCCGCGGCGCCGGCCTCAAGGAGACGCCCGGCGCGGCCGGAGGCGGAGTCGGCGTCGTCCCAGCGATAGACCGAGACGAGGACGGGCAGGGCCGCGACCTCCCGG
The DNA here is from genome assembly GCA_035551935.1 of Isosphaeraceae bacterium. Taxonomy (GTDB): domain Bacteria; phylum Planctomycetota; class Planctomycetia; order Isosphaerales; family Isosphaeraceae; genus DASZMJ01. The sequence continues at coordinate 10,729 of DASZMJ010000554.1, read as the reverse complement.
ACGGTGGGCAAGGCGAGCAAGGCCCGCGCGGCGTCGTGCGTCTCGAGGATCAAGGCGTCGGCGCCGGCGTCGGCGAGGGCACGGGCCTGGGTCGCGTACGAGTCGTCGTCGCGCGGGCCGAGGCTGCCCAGGACGAGCTTCGACGGGCCGACCGCCTCGCGGGCCAGGGCGACGGCGTCCCGGCAGAGCACGTCCATGTCCCGCGCCGAGCGGCCGACGTGGGCGGTGAACGTGTTGGTGAGCACCGCGTCGGCGCCGGCCCGGGCGTCGACGCGATGGACGGAGAAGACGAGGTCGGGATACCTGAGCGTCCACGACGCCGAGTCCGCGCGGCTCGGGTCCAGCCCCATGCCGATCAGCCGCGTCCCCATCCCGGCGTCGAGCAGGATCGGCCCGCGCGCCAGCGCGGCGGCGAAGCGTCGGGGGTCAGTCACGGGACTTGGAGCGGTTCTTGTACTTGGCGCTGACGCGGACGAGGAAGCGGTGTTCCTCGTCGGTCAGGGCCGTGCGGCCCTCGCGGTGGAGCTTGGCGAGGATCTCGTCCATGCGCTGTTCCTCGGCGGCCTCGCGGGCCCGACGGCGCTGGCGGCGCTGCTCGGAACGGCGGCGTTGCCAGCGCCGCAGGGCGCTCTCGCGATAGGGGCGGACCTTGGCCTGGCTGCCTTCGAGGCTGGTATAGCCCTCGGAGAAGTCGTAGCCGAAGACGCCGTCGTCGAAGAAGCCGCCGTCCTCGATCATCCGCGCCTCGGCGCGGACGACCAGCTCGATGAGGAACGCCAGCAGGATCAGCATCGTCCCGCCGGAGCCGGCCTTGCCGCTGAAGACGCGGATCAGGCCGGCCAGCAGGAGCACCGCGGCGCTGGTGTGGGCGGTCCAGGGGGCGACGACCGACTCGCGCGACATCCCGCCGATCGGCCCGGCCAAGAGCGCGCGGAGCATCCGGCCGCAGTCCATCGGCAGGGCGGGGATCAGGTTGGCGAGGAAGAGGACCCAGTTGAGGTAGCCGAACCAGCCGAGCCACCAGACCGCGGTGAAGGCCGCCGCCGCCTTGTCGCCGATCCACGGCGCGCCGCCGGCCTGCGGGTCGCCGAACGGGTTGAGCATCAGCCGCGCCCCGGCGAAGCTGAGCGCGACGGCCGAGACCATCGCCGCGCCGAAGCTCGCCAACGGCCCGGCCAGCGCGACGTAGAAGCTCTCGACCGGCCGCGACGCGAAGCCCGGCGCGGGGCCGACCAGGCTCCCCAGCGGCCAGAGCCGGACCTCCTCGACCTCGAAGCCGAACCGCAACGCCGCCGCCGCGTGCCCCAGCTCGTGCACCGCCAGGGCCGCCATCAGCAGGGTCAGGCACGCCGCCGTCACGCCGACGAGGTGGTCCTTGGGCGCGAGCATCGCGCCGAGCAGCCAGTAGACGGCGAACAGGATCAGCCAGACCGAGATCCGGACCCGCGTCCCCGACCAGCGTCCGAGGTTCAACGACCAGGCGAAGGGGTCGGTCATGGCAGCCCATCCGCGGCGGGCGGTTGCGTGCGCCGGGCGGAACGAGTGTTCCCCGAACGCCTCTCAGTCTACCAGCCCACCCCCGCCGCCGCAACGCGACCCGGCCCCACGACGCCTCGATCGCCCGACCTTCACGCTCCCCTCGGGTGCCGCGGTTCCGGCCTCGGACTCGCGGCACCCGGCGCATCGGGGAGGACACACGCCGACCCGTGTCGGGAACGGGGGAGGGTTTCAGGGGGTGAGGCCGGAGTGGCCGGGGTTGACGGGCGGGGCCTCGACGTTGCCGTTGTAGCGCGGGAGGGGGACGGTCGGCCCGGCGGCGGCCTCGTCGAGGCCGGGGTGCTCGGGAAGGTGCGACGAGGCGGGGGGCAGGCCGCCGGCGGCCTGCCAGCCGCCGCAGTTCGTCCACGGGATGAACCGCTGGCCGCGCGACTCGTACGAGTTGTAATAGGTGGGGAAGAACAGTTGCGTCGGCATCACGGCCATGTAGCGCGGGAAGTAATACGTCGGCGTCCGGTCGGCGCCGATGGGGAGGTACGTCGCGGTGTTGTACCAGCCGAAGCCGTCGGGGCGGCCGTTGGGGAAGCCGTAGCCGGCGCCGGGCCCCGGGGGCAGGATGCGACCGCCGTTGCGGTGCTTGGGGTGCAGGCCCCCGGGCGCCGTCAATGCCAGGGCCAGGACCGCCGTCGTCAGCGCGGAGCCCATCGTCGTCGACCTCCCTGCGAGGTTCCGGTTCCGGGCGGCGCCGCGACGGGCCCGAGCCCGCCCCCGGCGTCGCCTCCAAATACGGAGCATACCCGCGCCGGGGGCATGCGGCGGCGTTCTCGGGCCGGTCTCCCTTCCGAAGGGGGCGGAAAGCGGGTACGATCGGCTCGGGGCGATCGGGCCGGGATGCGCGGTCCCGACGGTCGCGCCGCCGACGCCGGCCGGGGGCGCACCGGGCCCGCCATGATCCTCCTGATCGACAACTACGACTCCTTCACGTACAACCTCGTCCAGCGGCTCGGCGAGATCGACCCCGGCCTCGACCTCCGGGTCGTCCGCAACGACCGGATCACCCCCGACGAGGTCGAGGCGCTCGCGCCGTCGCACCTGATCATCTCCCCCGGCCCTTGCACCCCGCGCGAGGCGGGCGTCTCCAACGACCTGATCGCCCGGTTCGCCCCGCGGCTGCCGATCCTCGGCGTCTGCCTCGGCCACCAGTGCATCGGCCACACCTTCGGCGCCGAGGTCGTCCGCGCCGACCGGATCATGCACGGCAAGACGTCGATGATCCACCACGACGGCCGGGGCATCTACCGCGGCATGCCCGACCCCTTCGAGGCCACCCGCTACCACAGCCTGGTCATCCGCCCTGGGACATTACCCCCCGAGCTCGAGGTCGTCGCCCAGACCGATCAAGGCGAGATCATGGGCGTCCGCCACAAGACCTATCCCCTCGAAGGGGTCCAGTACCACCCCGAGAGCTTCCTGACCCGGGAGGGCACGAACCTCCTCAAGAACTTCATCGGGCGCTGAACGCGGGGGTGGCTCTTGTTGCTCTCGGTCGCGGAGGCACACCGGCGGGTCATCGAGCGGGCGAGGGCCTTGCCGGTGGTCGAGGTGCGGCCGGAGGACGCGGTCGGCCGGGTCCTGGCCGAGGACGTGGCGTCGGACATCGACCTGCCGCCCTTCGACAAGGCGCTCGTCGATGGCTATGCGGTGCGGGCGGCCGAGGTGAACGACGGCCGGCCATTGATCGTCGGCGAGGAGGTCCTCGCGGGCCGGACGCCGACCCGGCCGCTGGCCGAGGGCGAGGCGGCGGTGGTGATGACGGGCGCCCCCTTGCCCGAGGGGGCCGACGCGATGGTCATGGTCGAGCAGGCCAGGGAGGTCGGCGACGGGCGGGTCGCATTCGACGGCGGGCCGGTCCGGCCGGGCCAGAACCGCTTGACGAAGGGGCGGGAGCTGAGGGCGGGCGAAGTCGTGTTGCGGGCGGGGACGAGGATCAACGCGGTTCATGTCGGCGTGTTGGCTTCGGTGGGACGGGTGCGGGTCGAGGTCGTCCGGCGGCCGAGGGTGGTGGTGATCCCGACCGGCGATGAGCTGGTCGATCCGGGGCAGGTCCCCGGCCCGGGGCAGATCCGCAACAGTAACGCGGGGATGCTCGCGGCCCTGGTGCGGTCGGACGCGGCAACGGGTCCGACCTGGCCGATTACCCCGGACGACCCGGAGGCTCTACGGACGATCCTCGCGAAAGCCCTCAACTGGGCCGACGTGCTCCTCGTCAGCGGCGGGGTCTCGGCCGGCAAGAGGGACCTCGTGCCCGAGGCGCTCACGAATCTTGGGGTCGAACCGGTCTTCCACAAGGTGGACGTCCGCCCGGGCAAGCCGCTGTGGTTCGGCGTCGGCAAGGCCCGCGCCGATCGGACGCGCCCGCTCGTCTTCGGCCTGCCGGGCAACCCGGTCAGCGGGGTCGTGAGTGTGCTGCTGTTCGTCCGGCCCGCGCTCGACGTTCTCAACGGCGGCCGACCCGCCGGGCCGCCGATCGAGCGGGCGATGCTGGCCGAGCCCTTCGCCCACCGCGGCCCCCGGCCGACCTTCCACCCGGCCAGGGCCCAGCGGTCGGCGGAGGGCCGGCTCTGGGTCCGGCCGCTCGACTGGGCGGGTTCGCCCGACCTCCGGGCCGTGGCCGAGGCCGACGGCTTCGCCGCGTTCCCGGGCGGCGACGCCGATTATCCGGCCGGCGCGGCCATCGAATTCCTTCGGATCTCCGTCTAGGATGGAATCGGTCTCCTCTCCCGACCCGACGCGGCAAGGAGCGCTCTCGACGATGCCGTATCGCCCGCTCGCGGCGGCCGACCCGAAGGCCGACGAGACGTCCCGAGCCGCCCGGGCGCGGGGGACGCATCCGGTCATCCCGGCCCTCTCGTCGGCCTTCCTGCTCTGGCTCTCCTTCCCCGGCGACCCGCCCCCCGGCACCGACTGGCTCGCCTGGGTCGCCCTGGCCCCGCTCTTCCTCCTGATCCGGAGCGACCGCCGGCCCCGCCTGGTCTACGCCGCGTCGTGGCTCGGCGGCCTGGCCTTCTGGCTGCTGGCGCTCAACTGGGTCACTCGGGTCGACGCCAGCGCCTGGCTCGGCTGGGCGATCCTGGCCTCCTTCCTGGCGCTGGAATGGCCGGTCTTCCTCCTGGTCGGCCGCCTGGCCGTCCGTCGGCTGGGGCTGCCGTTGATGCTGGCCGCCCCGCTGGGATGGGTGGCGATCGAGTACGTCCGCGCCCACATCCTGACGGGCCTTCCCTGGTATTACCTGGCCCACTCGCAGTACCGGAACCTGGCCGTGATCCAGGTCAGCGACCTCGCCGGCGCCTGGGGCCTGAGCCTGATCATGGCCACGGTCAACGCCTGGTGGGTCGAGCTCCTGACCCTCCCCCTGCTCCGCCCGTCCCCGCGCGGGCCGCGGCTCAGGAGTGGCCAGGCCGCGCGGCTGGGGGTGGTCGCCCTGCTCGTGGCGGGGACCCTCGGCTACGGCGTCGCTCGGCTGCGGACGGCCCACTTCCGCGACGGCCCGAGGGTCGCGCTGCTCCAGTCGAACATCCGGCAGGAATTGAAGATGGGCGCCGACCCCGAGGCGATCATGAAGGTCTACAACGACCTGATCGCCACGGCCCTGGCCCGGGGGCCGAAGCCGGACCTGATCGTCTGGCCGGAGACCGCGTACCCCTACCGCATCCTCGAGATCGACCCGAAGGTCCCCGCGGCGGACGTCGACACGCAGCTCGCCTCGATCCACAAGGACGCCGACGCCAAGTTCTGGCGCGACTACATGGCCGTCGTCACGGCGAGTCTGCACGATCGGGTCGACCGGCTCGGCACGCCGATGATGATCGGCTCGATCCTCTACGCCCTCCGCCCCGAGGGCCTGGCGCGCCACAACGCGGCGGTCCTCTGGGAGCCGAAGTCGGGCCGGTTCCAGGCGTACCAGAAGCTGCACCTGGTCCCCTTCGGCGAGTACCTGCCGAGCTGGGTCAAGGCGGTCCCGCCGCTCCGGAAGCTCCTGCCGTTCCAGGGGGACAACGTGCCGAACCTCGACTTCGGCCGGGCGCCGGCCTGGTTCGAGCTGAAGGATTGGCGGATCGCGGCGGTCATCTGCTTCGAGGACACGGTGCCGCACGTCGCCCGTCGGGCGTTCGCCGAGGCGGTCGGCCGGCAGCCGGACCTCCTGGTCAACCTCTCCAACGACGGCTGGTTCCGCGGCTCGGCCGAGCACGACATGCACCTCGCCATCAGCGTCTTCCGCTGCGTCGAGAACCGCGTCCCGCTGGCGCGGGCGGTCAATATGGGGGTCTCGGCCGTCGTCGACGGCGACGGCCGGATCGTCGCCCGGCTGGACAAGGCGACCGAGGGGGTGCTCTCGGTCGTCGTGCCGCTGGACGACCGCACCACCCTCTATTCCGGCATGGGCGACTGGCTGCCCCGGGCCTGTTTGATGGTGGCCGTCGGGCTCGTCGTGCTCGGCCTGGCGCGGCCGGCCGGCAAGAGCGGACGCGGCGGTTTGCCCGATCCCGGTTGATGGGGTAAATTTGGGAGGTCCGAGGGCGACGGCCCCCCCGGCCCCGCGTCCGGGGGTCGATTGTCGAGCGGACGCTTGCGATTCCCTTGCCCGCGCCGATATGATCGGAAGGGCCCGACGCGCTCGCGGTCGTCGGCCGCGAGGGTATTGCCAAGTCTCCCCCAATGCACGGTCCCGTCGCCTCGTCGCCCAACGACATCCCCCGTCGCGCGACGCCCCGACAAACCCGAGAGCGGGCGACCGGCCGTCACAGCACCCGGAATAGGTAGGATGGGACCATGACCACCGTCGGCAAGATCCTCGTGATCGTCATCCTCGCCTGCTCGATCCTGTTCTGCGCCTTCTCGCTGGTCGCCTTCACCACGACGACGAACTGGCGCGAAAAGGTCGAAAAACAGGCCGGCCAGATCAGGGACCTGAATCAGAAGATCACCCAGGCCAAGGCCGAGGTCGAGGCCAGGGACAAGGACATCCAGACCCTCACGGCCCAGAACAAGACCGAGGTCAATCGCCTCGATGCGCGGATCGCCGACCGCGACCGCGACAACAAGCGCCTCCAGGACGAGATCGCCCAGCAGCGCACCCTGCAGGAGACCGCACAGGCCCTCGCCAAGAGCGCCCAGGCCGAGGCCAATCAGCGAGTCGCCGAGGCCAAGCAGCTCGACGACCTGCTCCGCCAGGTCCAGAAGCAGGCCAACGCCTACAAGGACCAGGAGCGCGACCTCAACGACAAGATCCGCCTCCTGGAGCGCGATTTGCAGGTCGCCGTGGGCAACAACAAGACGCTCCGCGAGCGGACCGCTGCGTTGTCGTACAAGCTCCGGCAGAATAACCTCTCCGACGACGTCACCCAGCTCGTCGGCCGCAAGGCCCCGCCGACCCTCGACGGCTACGTCCGCGCCGTCGACTGGGCGCGCAAGAACATCGAGATCAGCCTCGGCTCCGACCAGGAGCTGGCCGTCGGCGACGTGCTCTACGTCTACCGGCTCAAGCCGACACCCGAGTACCTCGGCAAGATCCGGATCACCATCGTCGACCACGACCAGTCCGTCGCGCGGCTGGAAGGCCAGACCGTCGGCGGCAAGAAGATCCAAGAGGGCGACCATGTCACGACTAAGATCGGCGCGCGGGCCAACTAGCGGCACCGGGACCGGCACCGGCACCCCCAAGACCACCCGCGGCGCGGCCAAGCCCGGCAAGCCCGGCAAGGCCGCCAAGGTCTCCGCCACCCCGACCGCCGCCCGCTCCGCCCGGCCCGGCGTCTTCGTCCAGAAGCCCAAGAGCGACATCTACGTCGCCATGCTCGGCGTCTCCCTCGGCGCCATCTTGCTGGCCGTCATCCTGATGGCCCTCCTGTTGAGCAGCTACAAGTGGACCACCACCCCGCCGGCCCTCCTCTCCGCGCCTGCTGAACTTTTTTCTACTGTACACTTGTAATCCATCTCGCCACCGGATACAATCCAACCGTCCGCCCGGGAGGAGGGTTTTGACCCCCTCCCGGGCGGGCGGTGGCGCGCCGCCTCTGGAACAACCGTGGGCCCGGATCGGGCCGATGGCCCGGGTCTTGCCGTCATGGTACGGCAGGGCCCGGTGTCCCGGACCGGCGCGGGCCCGTGACGCACCCGGTGTTCGACATGACGAGGGCGGCGGGCCTTCACTAGAGGATGGCCCGCCTGGTCCTCCGGGGGGCGAGACCCAATGACCCAGTATCCCGACCTCTTCGCGGCCCTCGCCGCGCCCTTCGAGCAGAACGAAGTGAAGGTGTTCACCACACCGAATGGCCGGCAGCTCCACTACATCACGGCCCGGACCGCCATGAACCGGCTCGACAGCGTGCTCGGGCCCGAGAACTGGTGGGACGAGTTCGTGCCGATGGAGAACGCCGTCCTCTGCAAGCTGACGATCCGCCTGCCCGACGGCACGACCGTCACCAAGGCCGACGCCGGCGGCTACGCCGGCATGGAGACCCGCCGCAACGGCGAGATCGTCAAGGACGACGAGAACAACGAGAAGTCGGCGTTCTCCGACTCGTTCAAGCGTGCCTGCGCCAAGTTCGGCGTCGGCCGCTACCTCTACCGCGACGGCGTCCCCACCTTCGTCCGCGAGCGCGAGCCGGCCGTCGAGGCCGCCGCCCCGGCCCAGCCCCAGCCCCAGGCCCAGCAGGCCCAGGGCCCCGGTCGCGACGAGCCCCTACCCCCCGCCCCGGTCGCGCCGCCGAACCGGGTCGGCAACGCCCCGCCCCGCTCGGGCAAGGCGCTGTTCGCCTGGACCAAGGACCAGGAGCAGCGCCACGAGGTCGGCCTCCTGAAGTACCTCAACCACTGGGGCAAGCTCCAGGACTATCCCTCCCGGATGATCGAGTGGGACGCCGAGCAGGTCGCCGCCGCCTACGCCGAGGCCTGCCGCAAGCTCCAGGCCATCCAGCCCGGGCGCACTGAGGCCTATGAGGAGGCTCTAGCCAACTAGATCGCAGATGTCCCCGACAGCCTCTTATAAGTTGGGGCCCTTTCACGCTATAAGCCACGTTCCTGCCCCGAACTCCTATCCGGTGATTCGGGGGTAGGAACGTGGTCTTGTTTTGCTCAATCCGAATGTAACCCCTTGTTCCAAGCCGTTCCCCCAGTATTCTCTACTCGGTAGATCGCGTTAATGGGAGGAATCATTGGTGGCTATGGACAAGGTATCCCTCACTGATTCGATAGTGCGCCTCAAAGAGATACTAATCTCTCGAGCAACGACCGGCGGCCCCCTGGTTCGACGCGGAATATGAGGAGATACGCCGAATCCTCCTCCAGAATCGAGATCTGAAAACTCGATTACCGGTATTTCTTCGTAATTATAGAAACCTTGAAGAATTTTGGGCTTTTATCAAGCATAAGTACCCTACCTACGCTCAGAGGCGATTTTTTATAACTAATGAATTCTTGGAAGTATTGGATTATTTGGAGGATCGCGACCGGCAACCCATCGATGACCCAGCTTCGAGTATTCTTCTGATCGTTGATTCCGAACATGTCCGGGAAGCCTGGACAAAGCTAATGTCTCGTCGTGAGAGCGATCCTGAAGGCGCAATTACTTCTGCGAGGACACTCTTAGAATCTGTCTGCAAACATATTCTTGATCAATCTGACGTTTCGTATAAAGAAGGGGAGGAACTTCCTCGCTTATACCGCCTTGCGACGACGCAACTAAAACTATCTCCAGACCAACATGCCGAGCAGGTGTTCAGGCAGATCCTAGGTGGTTGCCAATCAATCGTGGAATGTTTGGGAGCAATACGAAATAGATTGGGTGACGCCCATGGTAAAGGAAAGGCCGGGGCAAGACCGGCCCCACGACATGCCGCGCTCGCAGTAAACCTCGCGGGCAGTATGGCCACGTTTCTCATCGAAACGCTTGAAGTCAGAAGAAAACCGGGAAAGTAGCCGATCGACTTTTAATCATCATATAAAAATACTATCGAATATATTCCTAGTTGCTTCGTCTTTGACGGGGCCTCGGTGCGGACCTACAAAGGACGCCCGCGATTGTCTATCACATCGAGCAGTAAAGCGGCGAGCATCGCGTAGCTCGTCGCGATGAAGACTGGGTCGTACGCCGCCTCGACCCATCGGCCGACGATGGCGGGGTTGTTCGGCGCGACGAGCATCAGGCCGAAGACGATCGCCGCGACCCAACGAGGGCCGAGGCGGTCGGGCTCGCGGCGCCGGGCCTCGTCGAGGAAGTAGGCGAGGGCGGGCAGGAGCAGGACGAGGTCATAAGGCCGGTGATAGGTGAAGATCGCCGCCACGAAGCCGCAGAGCGCCGCCGGCGCGAGCGACGACCGCCGCCGCGCCGCGACGATCGCCGCGGACCCGAGCAGCAACACCCCCAACGAAACCGCCGGGACCGAGATCGCATCCACCCCGAGGCGTCCGAGCACCGAAGGCACGTCGATTAGGCCCGACGCCCCCTGCGTCCGGGCCCGTGCCAGCCACTCGCGAATCAGCATCGGCGGCGACCGGCCGAGCCAGGCCGAGACGCCGGCCAGCGCGGCCCCCTGGAACCCTGCCGCCACGACCAACGTCCGCCACTGCCGACGGGCCGCCAGCATCGCCAGCCACGGCAAAGACATCGTCGGCTTCACCAGGCTCGCCCCGACCAGCAGGCCGGCGACGACGGGACGTCGCGCCTCGATGAGGTACAGACCACCCAGCAACAGCGCCAGCGGCACGAGGTGGAACTGCCCCAGGCCGATGCCGAGGTGGACCGGCTTGCTCGCCGCGGCGACCAGGCAGAATGTCCAACGGAGCCAGGCCGGCCAGTCGCGGGCCCAGAGGCGGAGGATCAAGCCGCAGACGGCGACGAACGCAAGGAGATTCAACCCCAGCCACGCCGGCCGGAGCCAGCGGCCGTCGATCGGCGCGATCAACGGGACGAAGACCGCCGGCGCCGTCGGCGGATAGGTCATGTCCGGGCTGGCATACGGGTCGTCCCGCTCGACGACCCGCCGCACCTCGACGGCCCGCTTCTCCAGGTCGGCCGAATCGATCCACGCATGCCTCGCCCCCCACGCCAGGCTCGCCGCGGCCAACAGCGCGAGGGGGGGCAAGAGTAAGCGGGCGCGGCGATAATCCATGTTATTCATGCAAATGAAGAGAAATCGACCGCAGGTGACGCGGATGGACGCAGATAAGAAAA
>DASZMJ010000553.1:0-14140 GCA_035551935.1 Isosphaeraceae bacterium | reverse complement strand
CACCGCCTCGTCAACGTCGGGCGGTGCGTCGTCGCGGACTCGACGCACCCTACCCGGCTGAAGCCAAGGCTCGTCCGACAGGACGGCCCTACAGCGGCTCCTTGACCGACCGGACGAAGTGGTTGCCCTTGCCCTTCGACTTGAGGTCGGCGGCGAGGGCTTCGGCGGCGGCCTTGTCGGCGTAGGGGAAGGTGGCGACGGTCCGGTTGAAGAGGTCGCAGACGGCCCAGACGACCTTCAACCGCCCCTTGGCCTCGGGGGGCTTCGGCTTGCGATCGGCCGGCTCGCCGCGGGGCCGGCGCGGCTCGGGGGTGTTCAATCCCAGCTTCTCGGCCGCCTCGGCGGCGGCGCGGAGCTCGTGACGGTTCAGCGTGCGTCGTGCCATCGGTCGGGATCCTCCGCCTCTTCCCCGGACGATTCTACCCGACCGTCGCGCCACGGCCAGCCCCGTGACGGTCGCGTTCACGGCTCGACGGCGAACGCCGACGCCGACCGGGGCGGGAGCGTGAGGGAGATGGACTCGCCGCCGATCGGGAGGGCCGGGCCGGGGCCGATCCGGGGGACGAGCCGGGCGCCGGCGCCGAGGGAGGCGCGGGGGAAGGTGATCGTGCGGGGGACGGATGCGCGGTTGAAGGCGACGAGGATCGTCTCGCGGGCGTCGCGACGGGCGAAGGCGTAAGTGTCGTCGTCCGCGGCGAGGTCGATCAGGGCGCCGCGGCGGAGGGCGGAGTGCGTGCGGCGGAGCGAGATCCAGGCGCGGGCCCAGTCGAAGGCGACGCGTTCGGCGGGGGTCCGGCCGTCGGGGTCGAAGGCGGAGCGCGGGTCGCCGGGGAAGCCGCCCGGGAAGTCGCGACGGTTGTCGGGGTCGTCGCCGCCGGGCATGCCGATCTCGTCGCCGGCATAGAGCTGGGGCGTGCCGCGGGTCGAGAGGACGAAGGCCAGGTGCAACCGCGCCCCCTCGGGGGTCATGCCGGGAAAGCTCGGGGCGCGGGGGAGGTCGTGATTGCCGGTCGGGACGGTCAGGCGGCGGGCGTCGGCATAGAGCGCATCGGCCTTGAGGACGGCCCGGAGCGCCTTCAACGGCTGCTTGCCGGCGAAGCCGTTGACCGACGCGGCCCAGGTCGGGAAGTCGAAGACGGAGTCGAGCCCGGTGTCGACCCCGTCCCAGCCGGCCCGGCCGCCGAGGTAGAACGAGGTGTGGGCCGGGTCGAGCTCGAGCACCTCGCCGACGATCGTCAGCCTCGGATGCTGCCGGTGCAAGGCCGAGGTCAGGTCGCGGAGGAACGGCCGGGGGACGTAGGGCGTCGTGTCGAGCCGGACGCCGTCGATCCCCGTCGCGCCGGCCCACCAGACGGCATTCTGGATCAAATAGCGGGCCGCCTCGGGGTCGTCCTGGTTGAGGTCGGGCAATTCGCCGGCGAACCAGCCGTCGAGCGTCGGCGCCCGGTCGGCCGGGCTGGCGTGCGGCGAGACGAGCAGGTCGACGCGGAAGGCGTTGTCCCTGTGCTTCGCCGTCGTGCCGTGCAGCCACGTCGGCGACGGCGGGTCGATCAGCCAGGGGTGGCGGGGGCCGACGTGGTTGGCGATCTGGTCCTGCACGACCTTGATGCCGCTCGCATGGGCCTGCGCGACCAGCTCCCGGAGGGTCTTCAGGTCGCCGAAGCGGTCCTCGACGGCGTAGTGGTCGACCGGGTAATAGCCGTGATAGCCGGTATAGGGGCACCACGGCTTGTCGCAGAGGGTCAGGCCGTTCGCGTTGTCGTACCACGGGGTCAGCCAGATCGCGGTGACGCCGAGGTCCTTGAGGTACGGCAGCCGGTCGATGATCCCTCGGAAGTCGCCGCCATGCCAGGCGCGGCCTTGCCGGCGGTCGTTGGCCTCGGGCGGGGCGTCGGCGGGGGCGTCGTTGGCCGGGTCGCCGTCGCGGAAGCGGTCGGGCATGATGAGATAGAGGATGTCGTCCTCGTCGATCCCCCGGAAGCCCGCCCCGGGGCCGAGCGGGGCCGCGATCTCGAACGCGATCGTGGCCGTCCCGCCGGCATTCTCGATCCTCAAGGGATACGAGCCCGGCGCCGCCTTCGGATCGATCTTCAGCGTGACGAACAGGGCCGTGCCCCGCTCACTGGCCGTCACGTCGCCGGGCTCGACCCCCGGTCTCTCCGCGCGCACGAACGCATCCTTGAGGTTCGTCCCGCGCACGAGCAGGCGCACCGGGTTGATCGTGTGCCCCGCCCACCAGGACGGCGGGTCGACCCGCGCGACCGTCGGCGGCTCGCGGACCGCGGCCGGTCCGGCCGCGAGGCCGATCCCACACACCATCGCGACGACGGCGACCGCCCCGCGACGACGCCGGCAACGCCCCCATCTCGCGGCCACGACGTCCCTCCCGTCAGGTCTTCGGCATGAGTCGTTTCAGGAGCTGGATCTGCCCCGCGTGGTACAGGTCGTGCGCGGCGATCCCCTGGATCATCGTCGAGGCGACATACTTGCTCCCCGGCGACCGCCGGCCCAGGTCGCCCGGCGCGAGGCCCGCCACCACCCCGCGCAGGGCGCGGTGCTCGGCGTCGAGGAGCTTGACGTAGCCGACCCACGCGGCCCGGTCCCAGGGCGCCGGCAGGGGGAACCAGTTGCTCCCCTGGATCGCGAACGAACCCCGCTTCGCGCCGGTGAGCCGGCGACGGACCGCGTACTTCCAGTACGCCGCGTGCGCGACGATCTCCGCGATGCACTTCCGCCCCGACGCCGGCCGCCAGCTCGCCTGCGACGGGCTCAGGCCCCGGACCGACCCCTTGAGGTTCGGCCCGTGCCAGGCTTTCTTGTCGTAGGCGCTGTCGAGCAACGCGAGCAAGAGCGCGACCTCGGCGGCCTCGGCCATCGGGCACCTCCGTTTCGGTTATCATCGTAGGCAGGGCGGCCCCGGGCGCGAACCCTCGAGGGCCCGGCCGTGTCCGTCGTCGCCGACGCGTCTCGATCCCAAGCCACGACCGAGGACCCCCGCCATGTCCGACAACTCCCGCGCCCTCGACGACTTCCTCGCCGCCCCGGCCCTGCTGCGCAAGGCCGTCGCCGGCATGACCCCCGAGCAGCTCGAGGCCCGGCCCGTCGCCGGCAAGTGGAGCACGTTGGAGGTCGTCTGCCACCTGGCCGACAGCGACCAGGCCTGGTGCCACCGGATCAAGCGCACCATCGCCGAGGACCGCCCGCTGCTCATCGGCTACGACGAGACCCGCTTCACCGCCACGCTCGGCTACCACGACCGCGACCTCGAGGAAGAGCTCGCGGCGATCGCCTCGATGCGCGCGCAGCTCGGCCGCACGCTGCGGGCCTTGCCCGAGGCCGCCTGGTCGCGCGCGGGCATCCACAACGAGCGCGGGCTCGTGACATTGGCCGAGATGGTCCGGATCGAGGCCGACCACGTCGCCCACCACGTCGGCACCATCGCCGAGAAGCGCCGGGCGCTGGGGCTGCCGGCGGACTTCTGAGGGGGAGCGTGTCGGGGGATGGATTCGCGGCCAACCGCGTCTCGACGAGTCCCGTCGGGCGCCCCGGGGTCTTGACCCGTCGCGGCCCGTGCCCCGAAATACAGGGGCATCGGGGATGTGATCGAGAATCGCGACGGGAGATCAACGCCATGTCCATCCGCCAATTCGGGCCGAGCCAGGCCCTCGTCGTCGTCGTCGCCGCGACCCTCGTGCTGCCGTCGAAGGCCGCGGCGGCGGGGCCGATCGCGGACAAGCATCTCGAAGCGGCCGTGCGGGCCGCCTTGCATCTGGACGAGAAGGCGGAGCTGAACGACGAGAAGCTCAAGGACCTGTTCGTGCTCGAGGCCGTCGACCAGGAGATCCGCGACCTCGGCGGCCTCGAGAAGTGCCCGAACCTGGCGAGCTTGAAGCTGACCCGGAACAAGATCGCCGACCTCAAGCCGCTCCGGGACCTCGGGAACCTCCAGTCGCTCGACCTGGCCGACAACTGCATCGAGGACCTCGCCCCGCTGGCATCGCTGACGAAGCTCCAGTACCTCGTCCTGTCGAAGAATCGGATCGCCGACCTCAAGCCGCTGGCGAAGCTGACGAAGCTCTTCGCGCTCGACCTCTCGGGCAACACGGTCGCCGACCTCGCCCCGATCGGCGACCTCGCCGGCCTCGCCTCGCTCCACCTCGCCCGCAACGAGGTCAAGGACATCGCCCCGCTGGCCAAGCTCTCCCGGCTCGCGACGCTCGACCTCGACGACAACGCGGTCGAGGACGTCGCCCCCTTGGCCAAGCTCGACGACCTGAACATCCTCCTGCTCCGCAAGAACAAGGTCGCCGACCTCGCCCCGCTCGTCCAGGCCGCCCGCGCCGACGCCGACGGCCCCCGCCGCTTCGCCCCCTTCCTCCGCCTCTACCTCGCCGAGAACCCCCTCGGCGACGCCGCCAAGGGCGACCAGCTCGCCGCCCTCAAATCCGCCGGCGTCAAGCTCGACCGCTGACGCCCCCCGCGCCCGGTTTCCGACTGGGAATCGGAAAATCCGAAGAAACTCATTGACGGCTGACGACGGCCGCCGTAAGATCATCGAAGACGGGCCGGATCGCAAGAAACGGGGATCGGGGACGAATCGCATCGAGGGGCGGCGGCCGGGTCCGTCCCCGAAAAAATTCGGACGACGAAACTTTTTCGCTTGCGGCCGGGTCGAAGAGATGGCAGAGTGAGGGTCGTTGACATTCGTCCGACGAATTCCCTCGGGCGAGCCCACGGGCGAAGGCAGACGGAGGCGCAGCCTTGCTCCCCACCTTGTTGATGCTCGGGACGCTGGGAATGGCCGGGGACCCGGGCGGCGGGGCCCTGGCCGTCGAGCCCCGCGAGGCGCGGCTGGTCGGCTCGGACAGCTTCGTGCAACTGCTCGTGACCGCCGAGGGCGCCGGGGGCCGGCCGGCCGACCTGACGGCCGAGGCGAACTATGAGTGCCGCGACGCGACGGTCGCGGAGGTCGGCCCGGACGGGCTGATCCGTCCCAGGGGCGACGGCCGGACCGAGGTCGTCGTCACGGCCGGGGGCCGGCGGACGACGGTCCCGGTGGTCGTCGACGACGTGGCCGACACGAGGCCGGTCCGGTTCGTCGGCGACGTCGTGCCGATCTTCTCGAAGCTGGGCTGCAACAACGGCGGCTGCCACGGCAAGGCGAGCGGCCAGAACGGCTTCAAGCTCAGCCTGCTGGGCTTCGACCCGCGGTTCGACTACGAGGCATTGGCCAAGGAGGCCCGCGGCCGCCGCCTCTTCCCGGCGCGGCCGGAGCAGAGCCTCCTCCTGCTGAAGTCCACCGCGAAGGTCCCGCACGCCGGCGGCCGGAAGATCGCGCCGGGCTCGCCGGAGTACAACACGATCCGACGCTGGATCGCGCAGGGGGCGCCGTTCGACCCGGACCACGAGGCGAAGCTCGTCAAGATCGCCGTCAGCCCCGCCAGCCGGGTCGTCCCCCGCCGCGCCGCGCAGCAATTGCGGGTCGAGGCGACGTACGACGACGGCCGCGTGGTCGACGTGACCCGACTGGCGCAGTACCAGTCGAACGCGGCCGACCTGGCCGACGTCGACGACCGCGGCCGGGTCCGGGCGCTCGACGGCGTGGGCGTCGCGGCGATCATGGCCCGCTTCGGCGGCCAGGTCGCGGTGGCGCGGGCGACGATCCCGCTGGGCAAGGATGTGCCGAATTGGGAGATGCCCGCGTCGTCGAACCGGATCGACCCGCTCGTCTTCGGCAAGCTCCGCGAGCTCGGCCTGCCGCCGAGCCCCCCCTGCACCGACGCCGAGTTCGCCCGCCGGTCCGCGCTCGACATCTGCGGCATCCTGCCCAGCCCCGACGAGGTCCGCGCCTTCGAGGCCAGCGCCGACCCCGACAAGCGCGACCGATGGGTCGACGGGCTGCTCAACCGTCCCGAATACGCCGACTTCTTCGCGATGAAGTGGTCGTCGATCCTCCGGAACAAGAAGATCCCGTTCGGCGGCCCGCAGGGCGACGCCGGCACGTTCGCCTTCCACGCCTGGATCCGCCAGG
The DNA here is from genome assembly GCA_035551935.1 of Isosphaeraceae bacterium. Classification (GTDB taxonomy): domain Bacteria; phylum Planctomycetota; class Planctomycetia; order Isosphaerales; family Isosphaeraceae; genus DASZMJ01. Next base: position 8,109 of record DASZMJ010000553.1, on the reverse strand, counting down.
CGATGGCCGAGAACATGCCGTACGACCGCTTCGCCGCCGAGATCCTCACGGCCCGCGGCGACGTCGGCCAGCACCCGGCGGTCGTCTGGTACCGCGAGTTCAACCGGACGACCGAGAACATGGTCGAGGACACCGCGCAGCTCTTCCTCGGCCTCCGGATCCAGTGCGCCAAGTGCCACCACCACCCGTTCGAGAAGTGGAGCCAGGACGACTATTACGGCTACACCGCCTTCTTCACCCGGGTCGGCCGCAAGCCCGGCAGCTCCGACCCGTTCTCGGCCCGCGTCTACACCTTGCCGAGCGGCCTGGCGAAGAACGAGACGACGAAGAAGGAATACAAGCCCAAGGCCCTCGACGGCCCCGAGTACGGCGACCTCGGCCCGCGCGACGACCCGCGCGACGCGCTGGCCGCCTGGCTCCGCCGGCCCGAGACGCCGTTCCTGGCGCGCACCGTCGTCAACCGCTACTGGAAGCACTTCTTCGGCCGCGGCCTGGTCGACCCCGAGGACGACATGCGGGTCTCGAACCCGCCGTCGAACCCCGAATTGCTCGACGCGCTCGTCGCCGACTTCATCAAGAGCGGCTACGACCTCAAGCACCTCGTCCGCACGATCGCCACGAGCCAGGCCTACGGCCTGTCGAGCCTGCCCAACGAGTACAACGCCGGCGACCGGCAGAACTTCGCGCGGTACTACTCGCGGCGGCTGCCGGCGGAGGTCCTGCTCGACGCGCTCGACGCCGTGACCGGCTCGACCGAGACCTACCCCGGGCTGCCCAAGGGCTTCCGCGCCGTGCAGTTGCCGGACGACGGCGGCAACGGCTTCTTCGGCGGCGAGGAGCAGGGGCCGTTCTACTTCCTCCGCGTCTTCGGCCGGCCGAAGCGCGAGAGCGTCTGCGAGTGCGAGCGGTCGGCCGAGGCGAACCTGTCGCAGACGTTGCACCTGCTCAACTCGCCCGAGATCCAGCAGAAGCTCGCGACCGGCTCGGGCCGCGCCGCGAAGTGGGCGGCCGACGAGAAGGCCCCCGACAACGACAAGGTCGCCGCCTTGTACCGCCTCGCCTTCTCCCGCGACCCGTCGCCGGAGGAGCTCTCCGTCTGCCTGGCCCACCTGGCCAGGCGCCGCTCCGAGAAGAAGGCCGCCCAGGGCTTCGAAGACCTGGTCTGGGCCCTGATCAACTCCAAGGAATTCCTGTTCAACCATTGATCGGATGGGACTGATCCCGACCGCCAACCGGCCCGGCGACGCCGGGAAGACAAAGGGGACGGACCGATGCTCGACATCCTCGGTGGCCGCTACGGGTTGTGCGACGGCCTGAGCCGGCGGGGCTTCCTGCGCGTCGGCGCCCTGGGGCTCGGGGGGTTGACCCTCCCCGGCCTGCTCCGCAACCGCGCCCTGGCCGGCCCCTCGGCGCGCGACACGGCCGTCATCCAGGTCTTCCTCCAGGGCGGGCCGACGCACATCGACACCTACGACATGAAGCCCGACGCCCCCAAGGAGTTCCGGGGCGAGTTCAACCCGATCCGGACGAGCCTCCCCGGCGTCGAGATCTGCGAGCACCTGCCGCGGCAGGCGCGGGTGATGGACAAGATGGCCCTGATCCGGAGCCTCCACCACGACTCGCCCGACCACAACGTCGGCTCGCACTGGGTGATGACCGGCTTCCCGTCGAACCAGCAGTTCTCCTTCACCAACGACCGCCCCAGCGCCGGCTCGATCGCCGCCAAGCTCCGCGGGCCGAGCGGACCGGGCGTGCCGCCGTATGTCGCGATCCCCAACGCCGCCCAGTTCGGCAACGCCTCGTACCTCGGCCCCGGCTTCAACCCGTTCTCCGTCGGCGGCGACAACAACGGCAACTTCAACGTCCGGAACCTGAAGCCCCCCGGCGGCCTGAGCATCGACCGCCTCGAGGACCGCCGCCACCTGCTCTCGCAGCTCGACCGCCTGAACCACCGGCGCGACCTCTCCGGCGCGATGGACGGCCTCGACCAGTTCACCGCCAAGGCCTACGAGATGATCACCGGACCGGCGGCCCGCAAGGCGTTCGACCTCGCGAAGGAGGACCCCCGCCTCCGCGACCGCTACGGCCGCAACCCGCTCGGCCAGGGGTGCCTCCTGGCCCGCCGGCTGATCGAGGCGGGCGTCACGTTCGTGACGATCAACTCCGACTCGAACTGGGACCACCACGGCCAGCTCTTCCAGCTCTGCAAGCAGCAGCTCCCGCCGCTCGACGCCGCGGTGGCGACCCTGGTCGAGGACCTGTACTCGCGCGGCCTGAGCGAGCGCGTGCTCGTGCTGGTCTGGGGCGAGTTCGGCCGGTCGCCGCGGATCAACGGCAACGGCGGCGGCCGCGAGCACTGGCCCAACGCCATGTTCGCCCTGCTCGCCGGCGGCGGCCTGCGGATGGGCCAGGTCATCGGCGCCACCAACCGCAAGGGCGAGTCGCCCAGCGAGCGCCCGTTGCGGCCCGAGGACGTGCTCCAGACCGTCTACCACGTCCTCGGCGTCAACCCCAGCGACTCCTTCCTCAACGAGGCCGGCCGGCCGATGCCCGTGCTCAACGTCGGCAACACGATCTCCGAGCTGCTAGCCTGAGCCGGCCGCGCCTGCTATCATCGACGCGGGGCGTTCGCCAACGGGGCGGGCGTCCCGCGTTCCCGCCGACCGGCCCGCCCCCGGCCCCGACCGCCCATCCCCCGGGCGCGATCGCGGCCCCGTCGAGAACCCCGCCATGCGCCCTCCCCCCCGCCTCGCCGTCGCCGCCATCCTCGTCATCGTCGCGGCCCCGGGCCAGGCCCGGGCGCAGTTGCCGCAGCACCGACTCCAGAACGTCTTCCCCGCCGGGGGCAGGGCGGGCGAAGGCCTCGAGGTGCAGGTCGGGGGGACGGACCTCGAACGCGTGGATGGCCTCTGGTTCGACCACCCCGGGATCACGGCGACGAGGGTCAAGGACCTGACCTTCAGGGTCAGCATCGCCCCCGGCACGCCGATCGGCCACCACGACGTCCGCGTCCTCGGCCCGCTCGGCCTCAGCAACCCGCGCGTCTTCGACGTCGGCGACCGCCCCGAGCGCGTCGAGAACGAGGGCGCGCCGGCCGAGAAGAACGCGCTGCCGCTCAACTCCGTCATGAACGGTCGCATCGGCCAGGGGGTCGATGTCGATGAGTTCGTCTTCGACGGGACCAAGGGCCGTCGCGTGCTGCTCGACCTCGAAGGCGAGCGGCTCGACGGCCGCCTCGACGGCGCCCTCCGGGTCGTCGGGCCGGATGGGCGGGTCGTCGGCGAGGCGCACGACTCGATCGGCCTCGACCCGATCCTCGACCTGACCCTCCCGGCCGACGGCCGTTACACCGTCCAGGTCCGCGACCTGACGTATTCCGGCTCGCCCGACCACGTCTATCGCCTGACCCTCCACGACGGCCCCCACCTCGACGCGATCGTGCCGCCCTTGTACAAGCCGGGCGCCCCCGCCTCCTTCACCCTCCTCGGCCGCAACCTCGGCGGCGAGCCCGCCGGCCTCTTCGTCGACGGCCGCCCGCTGGAACGGAAGACGGTCACGATCCACCCGCCCGCGCCGACCGAGGCGCCCCCTTCGGTTCGGGTCGATTCGACCGGCGGCCCGAGGCGCGGGTTCGCATATCGATTCACGAGCGACAAAGGGACCTCCAACGCCCTCTTCGTCGCCGAGGCGATCGGCCCGATCGTCCTCGAAGCCGAGCCGAACGACGAAGCGGCGAAGGCGCAGATGTTGACGCCCCCTTGCGAGGTCGCCGGCAGCTTCCTCAAGCCCGGCGACCTGGACCACTACCGCTTCAAGGCCCGCAAGGGCGAGGTCTGGTGGATCGAGGCGGTCGCCGAGCGGCTCGGCTCGATGGCCGACCCGACGATCGTGCTCCAGAAGGTCCCCGAGAAAGGGCCGGCGCAGGACCTCGCCACGGCCGAGGACCTCCCCGACACCATCCCCGACTTCCGCTTCCCGACCGCCTCGGGCGACGCGGCGTTGCGCTGGCAGGCGCCCGAGGACGGTTTGTATCAGGTCATCGTCCACGACGTCGCCCTCTCGCAGCGCGGCGACGCCCGCTTCGCCTATCGCCTGGCGATCCGCCCCGAGCGGCCCGACTTCGACGTGGTCGTCGTGACCGCCAACCCGCAGCAGATCGATTCCCTGACCGTCCGCGCCGGCGGGCACGCCCTGGCGTACCTCGTCGCCCGCCGCCGCGACAACTTCAACGGCACGATCCGCGTCCGCGCGCGGTCTCTCCCGGCCGGTGTGACTTGCGACGCCGTCTCGATCGGCCCCGGCCAGGTCATCGCCCCGTTGGTCGTCGGCGCCCACGACTGGGCCGTGCCGACGGCGGGCGTGGTGGACCTCGTCGCCGAGGGCTCGACCGGCGCGAACGCGCCGACGATCGCCCACGACGTCGCCGCCGCGTCGTCGCTCTGGCCGCCGGCGAACGGCCCCAACGGCCCGATGGCGCCGGCGGTCCGGTTCGTGCGCGGCCTGGCCGTCGCCGTCCGCGAGCCGGTCGGCTTCGGCCTCGACGTCAAGCCGAGCCGCTGGACCGTCGGCCAGGGGCACCTGTTGCCGCTCGAACTCACCCTCACCCGACGCGCCGGGACCGTCGAGGCCGTGCAGGTCGTCGCCACCGACCTCCCGCCGAACCTCCCCGCCCCGCCGCCGATCACGATCGCCAAGGAGGCGACCTCGGCCGCCTTGCCGATGTATCTCCCCGGCAACGTCCCCCCCGGCACCTACACCTTCCTCCTCCGCGCCACCGGGCCCGTCCCCTTCAACAAGGACCCGAACGCCAAGGACCGCCCCAACGTCAACGTGACCGACCCCTCCAACCCGGTCGTCGTCACCGTCTTGCCGGCGCCGGCCAAGCTCACGCTCGGCAGCCCGTCGGCCTCGCTGCCGCGCGGCGGGTCGATCGAGATCGCGGTGAACGTCGCCCGCCAGAACGGCTACAACGGCCCCCTGACCCTCACCCTCGCCGCCCCGGCCTCGTCCAAGCTCACCGCCGAGCCCGTGGCCGTGCCCGCGAACGCGAATTCGGCGAAGATCACCCTCCGCGCCGCCGCAGATTCGCCGACCGGTGCCGTCGCCGGCGTCGCGGTTCGCGCGGTGGCGCAGGTCGCGAAGGTGCCCGTCGAGATGGATGAGCCGATGGCGGTAACGATCAACCCGTGACTGTCGAAGAATGATGGATTTTTACGTGTGAAACGGACCCGCCGCCAATTCGGGCTCGGGACGCTGCTCCTCTCGGTGGCCCTGCTGGCTGCCGGGATGGGCGTGTGGAGTTGGTGCCGCCAAAGGGTTGTCTTCCAGAGGCGGGCGAAGGCCCATCTGGCGCGGATCATGCTCCTCCAGAATCAGGCCGACAGGGTCGAGGGTCTGCTCCGTGTGGAACGGACCTGGAGTGGAGACGCAAAGGATAACTGGCAAAGCATCGGGTTCACGTGCCGCTTTCCCTACGAACGGGACGACGTGCATACGGAGCTCGTCCTGGAGCACGAGCTCGCGTGGCTGAATCGAGTGCTGGCTTATCACAAAATGCTCAAGGCCAAGTACGACGCCCTCGCCGCGCAGCCCTGGCTCTCGGTCGATCCCGACCCGCCGGGGCCGGTGCGTTCCGTCCGGCAGGAGGAGGACGAGATCGAGAGGGACACGGAGGCCCGCTGGCGTCGTCATCTCGCAAGCGTGAGGCGTAGGTCGAAGCTCGTCGGCCGTTGATGGGAGATCCGTCCGCGGCGTCCCTGGCCCGTTCCCGCGATAACCGAGGCGAACCCCGATGCGATACCCCCGAATCCTTCTCGCCATCTTGTGCGGCCTCGCCGCGAGTTCGGCCCGGGCGGCCGACGATGCGATCGCGGTCGAGGTGCCGAAGAGGGAGAAGCCGGTCAGCTATGCCAAGGAGGTGGCCGACGTCCTCGACGCGAAGTGCGCGGGGTGCCACTCGGGGGCACTCGCGGAGAACAAGCTGAAGCTCGACGACGTGGCGGGGATGCTCAAGGGGGGGAAGCACGGGCCGGCGATCGTGCCGGGCAAGGCGGACGAGAGCCTGATGTTCAAGATGGCGTCGCACCGGGTCAAGCCGTACATGCCGCCGGTGGACAAGAAGGACGTGACGCCCTTGACGCCCGCCGAGCTGGGGCTCGTCAAGCTCTGGATCGACGCCGGCGCCAAGGACGACTCGGCCGAGGCCGCCGCCGAGGCCAAGCCGATCGAGCTGGGGCCCTTGCCCGCGGGCGTGCGGCCGATCGTCGCCGTCGACCTGACCGGCGAAGGCCGCCGCGTCGCCGCCGGCCGGGGCAATATCGTGACGGTCTACGACGCCGACTCCGGCCTCGAGATCGCCGAGCTCACCGGCCATCAAGATATTATCCAATCGCTCCGCTTCAGCCCCGACGGCTCCCGCCTGGCCGCGGGCAGCTATCGCTTCGTGACCCTCTGGAACGCCCCGACCGGCGGCGAGGTCCGTACGTTTGCCGGCCACAACGACCAGGTCAAAGGGGTCGTCGTCTCCGCCGACGGCAAGACGATCGCCTCGGCCGGCCTGGACAAGACCGTCCGCCTCTGGAACCCCGCCGACGGCAAGGAAACCCGCAAGATCGACGTCCCCAACGCCCAGGTGCTCGCCGTCGCTCTCAGCCCGAATGGGCAGTCCGTCGCCGCCGCGTGCGGCGATGGGACGATTCATGTGTTCAACACCGCGGATGGCAAAGAACTCCATCTCTTGAAGGGACACGGCGGCGCGGTCAACGGGGTCGTCTTTGTGCGCGAGGGGCGGGCGCTGGCGACGGTCTCGGCCGACGGCACGGGTCGGCTCTGGTCGCTCGGCAAGGCGGGCGAGCCCGCGATTCTGCTCGGCCACAACGGCCCGGTCCTGTCGATCGCGGCGACGGCCGACGGCCAATCCCTCCTGACCGGTGGCCAGGACGGGACGGTCCGCCTCTGGCACGCCGCCGACGGCCGAGCGGCGAAGGTCGTGGCATCCCTCGGCGCCCCGGTCCACGCCCTCGCCGCATCGCCCGACGGCAAGAGCCTCCTCGCCGGCTGCGCCGACAAGGCCGCGCGGCGGGTCGACCTTCCAAGCGGCAAGGTGCTTGCCACCTTCGGCGGCCACGGCGGCCCGGTGCAAGGGGTGGCGTACTCGCCGACCGGCGACCTCGTCGCCACGGCCGGGGCCGAGGGGGGAGTGAAGGTCTGGGACGCGGCCTCGGGCGCGGGGATCATCGCGTTCGGCCACCGCTCGCCGGACGTCAACCAGCCGATCCAAGGCATCAACGCCGTCGCCTTCCTCGGCGACGAGGGCCTCATCACCGCGTCGGCCTCGAAGACGTTGAAGACGTGGTCCTTCCGCGGCACCTTCGGCGCCTGGACGCTCGCCCCGCCGCTCGGCCCGCACGCCTTCCGCGTCCTGGCGATCGACTTCAGCCCCGACGGCCGCATCCTGGCCACCGGGGGCGGCGAGCCGTCGCGGTCGGGCGAGGTCAAGCTCTGGGACGTCGCCACCGGGAGCCTGATCCGGTCGATCGACGACCTCCACTCCGACACCGTCTTCGGCGTCCGCTTCAGCCCCGACGGCACCCGGCTCGCCACCTGCGCCGCCGACAAGTTCCTCAAGGTCGTCGGCGTGGCCGACGGCAAGGAGCTCCGGGTCTTCGAGGGGCACACCCACCACGTCCTCGCCGTCGACTGGCGCGCCGACGGCAAGCAGCTCGTCACCGGCGGCGCCGACAACGTGCTGAAGGTCTGGGACTACGCCGCGGGCGAGCAAATCCGCACCGCCCAGGCCGCCGGCAAGCAGGTCACGGCCGTGCGCTGGGTCGCGAACAAGCCGGAGGTCGCCGGCGCCTCGGGGGACAAGACCGTCCACTTCTGGAACCCGGACAACGGCGGCATGTTCCGCACCTTCTCCGGCCCCGACGACTTCGTCTTCGGCGTCGCCGTCTCGGCCGACGGCAGCCTCGTCGCCGCCGGCGGCGCCGACGGCAACCTCTTCCTCTGGCGCGGCGACAACGCGCAGGTCCTCCGCAAGATCGCGCCGCGCTGAGGGGGGGAAGGGGATCGAACCGCAGATGACGCCGATGGTCGCAGATGAAGAAA
>DASZMJ010000552.1:0-15083 GCA_035551935.1 Isosphaeraceae bacterium | reverse complement strand
CCCCCCCGACCGCGATCCGTAACGATTCTCCCTGGGAATCATCGATGGACGGAGGCCGCGGGATCGTCGTCCTGGTCGGCGCGGGCCCTGGGGACCCGGGGCTGTTGACGCGACGAGGGGCCGAGGAGCTGGCGAAGGCCGAGGTGGTCGTCTTCGATCACCTCGTCCATCCCCGCCTGCTCGACCTCGCCCCGGGTGGGGCGCCGCGGATCGACGTCGGCAAGCGGGCGGGGCGTTGCAAGGCGTCGCAGGAGGACATCAACAACCTCTTGGTGGAACATGCGCGCAACGGTCGGCGCGTGGTACGGCTGAAGGGGGGCGACCCGTTCGTCTTCGGCCGTGGGGGCGAGGAGGCGGAGCACCTGAGGGCGGCGGGGGTCGCCTTCCGGGTCGTGCCGGGGGTGACGGCGGGCGTCGGCGCGACGGCGTACGCGGGCGTGCCGGTCACGCACCGCGCGTCGGCCTCGGCCGTCGCGTTCGTCACCGGCCACGACGACCCCGAGGGGCCGAACCCGAGGGTCGACTGGGCGGCCCTGGCGCGGTTCCCCGGCACCCTGGTCGTCTACATGGGCACGCGGCACCTCGCGGCGATCTGCCGGACGCTCGTCCGCGAGGGCAAGCCCGCCGCGACCCCCGCCGCGCTCGTCCAGTGCGGCACGTTGGCGTCGCAGCGCGTCTGCGAAGGCACGCTCGACGACCTCGCCGGTTGCGTCGATCGGCTCGGGCTCGGACCGCCGGCCTTGCTCGTCGTCGGCGAGGTCGTCCGGCGCCGGGAGGGCCTGCGATGGTTCGAGGGACTCCCCCTCTTCGGCCGCCGGATCGTCCTGACCCGCCCCGTCGGCGAGGCCGACCGCTCCGCCGCCGACCTCGAAGAGTTGGGTGCCGAGGTGCTGATTGCGCCGACGGTCACGATCGGCCCCGTGGACGATCATTCGACGGTCGATCATGCAATTGAGCACATTCACGACTATCATTGGCTCGTCTTCACCTCCGGCAACGGCGTGCGCCACTTCCTCGACCGGCTCGAGGCCCTCGGCCGCGACTTGCGTGCGCTGGGACATCTGAAGCTGGCGGCGATCGGGCCGACGACGGCCGAAGTCCTGGCGCGCTACCGCCTCCGCGCGGACCTCGTGCCCGACTCGTACCGCTCCGAGGCATTGGCCGAGGCCCTCGCCGCGCAGGCCGCCGGCACGCGTATCCTGCTCGCCCGCGCCGACCGGGGCCGGGCGGTGTTGAAGGACGAGCTGGAGAAGGTCGCCGACGTCGAGCAGGTCGCCGTCTACCGCAACGCCGACGCCGATTCGTTGCCCGCCGACGTCGTGGAACGGATCACAACCGGCGCCGTCGACTGGATCACGATCACCAGCCCCGCGATCGTCGAGCGCCTGCACGCCCTGTTGCCCGACGACGCCCGCCATCAAGTCGGCCGCGCCGTGCGGCTCGCCAGCCTCAGCCCCGTCACCACCGCCGCCGCCGCTCGCCTCGGCTGGCCCGTCGCGGCCGAGGCGAGCGTTTACACATGGGAGGGGCTCGTCGCGGCCCTCCTCGGGAGGTCTTCGTAGGGTCCGCCCTTGCGGACCTCTTCCATTGGGGAACGGAAGAGGTCCGCAAGGGCGGACCCTACGAAGATTCACGAGGGGTCGGCGGTGATGTCGCCCTTGGCGTCGGGATGGGGACGGTTGCCGGGCAAGGGCGTGCCGCCGTCGTCGACGCCGTCGGGGCCGATGCTGTAGGGCTGTGGGGGAGGGCCGGGATTGAGCCGCAGGGGCGTGCCGCTGGGGCTGAACGGATCGATGGGGACGGCGGGGAGATCCTTCGGGACGAGGTCGGCGAGGGCCCTGGCGTCGGCCTTCGTGTCGAGGCGATGGGCGCGGAGGGCCAGTGCGACGGCCAGCAGGCGGGACCGGGCCTGGTTGGCGCGGATCGCGAACAGGGCGCCATCCTCGGCCGGCTGCATCAGGCGATCGAGTGCGGCGTGCTGGACGCGATACCCCAGGCGGAGCTTCCAGTCGCCGTTCTCGAGGGCGAAGTCGCGCTCGCGGCGGCGGATGGCGTCGAACGGCTCGCGGTCGCGGTCGAAGTCGAGGAGCGCCGCGGCCACGCGGCGGCAGTCGGCCGCGGAGAGCCGGCCGCGGGCCTGGAAGAGGCCCTGGAAGGCCAGCCGCTCGATCGCGATGCCGATCAACGCGTCGATGAGCAGGCCGTTGCGGTTCAGGCCGCGGGAGATCCGGAGCAGGTCGAGGAACCGGTCGGCCGCCTCCCCGGGGCGGTCGCGCTTCAGGTCGAGGAACCCCTCGGCGGCGAGCAGGTGCGCGGCCTTGCGGATCGGGCCGTAGTCGCTGACGTGCGACGCGAGGTAGCCGCCGGTGTACTGGAGCGGCGTCGCGATCTCATGGCCCAGGCCCCGGCGCAAGAGGCCGAGGGCCATGCCGTTGGAGTCGACGAAGGCGGCCAGCTCGCCCTCGTCGGCCGCGGCAAGCCGGCCATCGGCCGGCTCCGAGCCGATCGTCGCCTCGCCGGCGCGGACGAGGTCGTCATACCCGTTGGGCACGGGCAACGTCGGGGCCCGGAGCCGCGGGCCGTTGCTCAACGAGTGGATCACGAAGAACGCGGCGATGCCCAGGACCAGGACGGCCAGGGACCCGAACAGCAAGGCGTGACCGATCCAGCGCGTCCGACGTTCCGACATCGCGAGCCCCCGAATCGTCCTCGTCCGCCGTCGATCGTACCGGGGTCTTCGCCCGGGAACAGCGCGGATTGCGGCGGGAGGGCGCGAATCCGATCGTGGGTGGTGTCGTCGGCGCGGGCCGACGATTAAGATCGGGGGTGCGATCCGGGAGGATACGTAGATCTCCGAGAGGTCGGGGCGCGACGATGGCGGGCGTGCTGGGGCGCTGGGTCGGGGCGGTGGGCGAGGCGAGCCCGGCGGCGGCCCTCTGGCTCGGCGCGATCGCGCTGGCGATGGTCGGCACGAGGCAGCCGGCGCGGCGCTGCGCGCTGGCGCGGGCGGGGCTGGTCGGGGCGTTGATCCTGATCCCGCTGGGCCTGGTCGACCCGCTGCCCCGGCTCGACCTGGCCGGCCCGCTGCGGGCCGTCGCGCCGCCGTCGTGGTCGCGGCCCCCGGCCGAGGGCGGGCACGAGCCGTCGGCCGCGCGACTGGTCCGTCATCTGATCGGCGGCCGCTGGACGCCGCGCGGCCTGGCGTTGGCGTACCTGGTCGGCTTCGGGGCGAACCTGGGGTGGCTGGTGCTGGGTTGGTGGGGCATGGTCGCGCTGGCGCGGCGGTCGTCGGCGCCGTCGCGGGGGACGCTCGACTTCTACGCGACCTTGCCCTACGACGCCCTCCTCGGCCGGCCGCGGCTGCGGGTCTCGAGCCGGGTGCGGCGGCCGGTCCTGCTCGGCCTGGCGCGGCCGTTGATCGTCATCCCGCGGGCCCTGGAGCGGCCCGAGGCCCGCGAGCGGCTCCGGCTCTGCCTGCTCCACGAGCTGGCGCACGCCGAGTGCCGCGACCCGTGGTTCCGGCTCGTCGGCGTGCTCGCGCAGGCCGCCTGGTTCTTCCTGCCGCCGGTCTGGTGGATCCGGGCGCAGTTGCGGCTCGACCAGGAAGTCCTCGCCGACCATCGCGCCGCCGACGACTTCGGCCCCTTCGGCGACTACGCCTCGTCGCTGGTCGGCCTGGCCGACCCCTCGGCCACCCCGAAGCCCGGGCCGGCCGCGCGGTCGCCGGTCGCGGCGGCCGGCTGGGCCGGCTCGGCCTTGTTCCTGCGCGTGCTGATGCTGGTGCGCTGCCCGTTCCCGGTCGAGGTCCGGCCCCCGCTCTGGTGGCGCTGGGGGTTGCCGCCGATCACGTTGGCCGGCTGCCTGCTCGCCTCGACGCTCACCCTCCGCGGCCTGGCCGCGCCGGCGCCGCCCGCGTGCCCGCACGGCTCGTTCGCCCTCGGCCGGCTCGTGCTCGCCGATCGCCCCTACCTCCTGCCGATCTCCTCGCCCCGCGCCTTCGACTTCACCTTCGAGGTCTTCGGCGACCCCGCCTCGCTCGCCCGCCTCCGCGTCGCCGGCCAGGCCCTCCGCCCGTCCGCCGCGCTCGCTCCCGAGCCCGACTGGCACCGCGTCCACCTCCACCGCGACCCCCGCGGCTCCTGGCTCCAGCTCGACGCCCAGACCCCCGAGCGCTCCCCCGCCGATTCCCCCCCCTCCCTCCACTCCGCCGGTGCCGACCCGACCACGTTCCGCAACCTCCTGCTGACGTGGTGAGGGTCCGAGAGGCCGCCATCGTTTCCACGCGCGGGGTGCCACGGGTTCGGGTCAGGAAGAGATGGCGGCCGACGAAGAAGAATGGGGTCGAACGCGTTGGTGAAGACGCGGCGGCGACGCACCCCGAAGGGGGCCGGGAAATCACGAAGGGGCCCGGATCGCGGTCCGATAAGAGCCGGAGGGGGGTCCGGGCGTGGTCATGGAGGCTCCGGCGACCGTGCGAAGGGACGCGTCACACGACGGAACGCGACCGGAGGGGGGACGGGATTCGGCGACGGCCTCCCGGGCCTGGACCCTCGCCCTCGCCGTGCTCGTGCCGGCGACGAGCCTCGCCGTGGCGACCGTCTCCGCCTGGCTCGTCGTCCCCTACCTGCTCGCGATCGCCGCCGTCCTCTACACCCCGAAGGGCGCGAGCAACCCGGCGACGACCCGCCACGACGACCCGACCGCGACGACCACCCTTGCGGCCGAGGACCGGCTCGAGGTTTCGCCGACGCCCGAGCCGGGGCCCGAGCCGGAGGCGGCCGCGGTCGCGACGGCGGAAACGACGGCGTCGAAGCCGAAGCGGTCGAAGGGCAAGGGCCGGGCGAAGGCGGTCAAGTCGCGGGACGTGGTCCCGGTCACGTGGGTCAAGGTCGGGCCGGGCAAGTTCGTGCGGGTCGAAGGCGCGGAAGTCGCGGGCGAGCCGATGCTCGACGTGCCGGGGCCCGCGGGACCAATCCACGAGGAAACACCGTCCCGGGCCGAGGAGCCGACGCCGGCGCCCGACCCGGAGGTGTGCGAGCCCATCCCGGGGGCGGTCGCCGTCGAACCGACGGAGTCGATCGCCCCTCAAGAGGTCGCGGTCGAAGCGCCTGCGCTCCCGGATCTCGAGGGATGGGACGAGGCGGGGCCGTCGTCATGCGACGCCCCGCCTGTCGGTCTGCACCAGGAGGCGCAACTTGATTCTGTCTCCGAGCCGGTCGAGCCGGAGCGGCCCAACCTCGTCCGCGAGGAGGTCGTCGAGGACGATCGGCAACGGTCGGGAGGGCCGGCGGTCGAGGTCGTCGAGGGAGGGGAGGAGGAGGTCGGGGCCGTCGCCGCCGGCAACGCGCCGGACACTTCGGTCACGGCCGATCCCGAAACCCTTCCCGAAACCGACGTCGAGCCGACGGCCGTCGTCGCTGTCGGGGGGGCGACCCCCTGGTATCGGCGGCTCCTGGCCCGCTGGGAAGGGCGACGGCCGCGGGCCACGGTGCGAGGTCGCGATCGCCGGCAAAACCGGCGGTCGCGACCGAGTCGCCGGGGCCGGTCGCGGCCGTCGCGGACGGATCGCTGCGGCGCCTGGACCCACCATCCCCGGGCCCCTCCCGCTCGTCGACCAACCCCCATGGTCCGAGGCCGTCGCCCCTCCCGGGGCCCGGCCGAGTGCGGACCCGGCCCGGCCGCCGGAGGACGCCCCCCGACTCATCCTCGAGGGGGCCGCTCCCCCGGCGGCCGGGCCTTGTTACGATGGAGGGGCGTGGGTTCGATCGGCCATCACGAATTGGCACGCCCCGATGTATCCTCCCCTCGATCGCGACCCGAGGTATCGGCTCCTGGACGTCTTCCGGGGCGTGGCCTGCTTGATGGTGGTCCTCCACCACGCCGGCAACGCGATCGGCGAGGGTGACGGCCTGGGGACGGGCCCCTCCGCGTGGCTGGGGTGGGCGCTCCACGGGTTCGTCCGGCAGATGAAACTCGGGGTGCCGCTCTTCTTCGTCATCAGCGGCTATTGCATCACGGCGAGCGTCGACGCGACCCGACGACGCGGGTCGTGGTCGTGGTCGTTCCTGGGACGACGGGTCCGGCGGATCTATCCGCCGTACTGGGCCGCGGTGTTGTGGTTCGTCGTCGTCGTCGCCGGGGCCGATGCGATCGGCAAGCCCTGGCTGCACGACACCGAGCCCGTCGCGCTGAAGCTGGTCTCGCCGTCGCAGCTCGACCGCTGGCAGTGGCTCGGCAACGTGACCCTCACCGAATCCTGGCGGAGCCACGCCTATAACGCCTATCGCGTGATCTTCACCGACCCGACCCGCGACCACTCGCCCCTGAGTTCGGAGCTCATCCTCACCCGGATCGCCTGGTCGCTCTGCTACGAGGAGCAGTTCTATTTCGTCTGCTTCCTCGTGCTCGCCCTGGCCCCCCGTCGCATGTTCGGGGCGCTCGCGGCGGCCACGATCGCCTCGGCGCTCGTGGCCGCGGTCGCGGTGGACGTGGGCTGGGGACACATCATCGAAGGGTCCTTCCCGTACCTCTGGCACGAGTTCGCCGTCGGCGCCGCGGTCTACTGGCGATTGACCGTGCCGGGCCCGGGCCGATCGCGGCGGCTGGTCGAGGGCGCGCTGGCGGCGATCGCGGTCACGGCCCTCGCCAACGGCTATCCGTCGGCGGCGACGTCGGCGGCGTTCGGCGTGGCCCTGATCCTCCTACGCGACCACGACGACCGGGCCGCGGCGAGCCGCTGGCTGGCCCCGTTGCGGGCCTGCGGCCGGCGCTGCTACAGCATCTACCTGGCGCATCTGCCGGCTTGTGTTGTTGTGAATACCTCCCTGTTTTGGCTCGGATTCCGGAGCTTCCCCGCGCGGGTCGGGGTGATGTTGCCGTTGAGCGCGGCGGCGGGCGTCGCCGCGGGCTGGGCGTTCTTCCGGCTCGTCGAGGTCCACTTCCTCAATCCGCCCGTCGTCCGTCGCCGGCCCGATCCGTCCCCCGCGGCGATCGAGGCCCCATTGGCCGGCGAAGCGTCCCCGGAGCCGCTGGCCTCCTCGTAGCGGGCACGCTCCGCATTCTCCCTCCCTCTCCCCCCGGTGGGGGAGCCGCGCACGGCGCCCCGGCTGTCGCCCGGGTCGGGCGGTTCTCGACTGGACTGTTGCCCGCGGCCGGCCCTCCAACGAGGCGTCGGCGCGTGCGTGGGGGCGCTTGCAAGGCCGGGGGTCCGGGAACTATCCTGGAAGGAAGGCCGGATCGGCCCTGGATCGATCGCCGCGCCCCCGGGACAGGCCGGCTTCGCCCCCCGCGGGGCGAACGAATCGAGGACGAGCGCCGACGCCGCGGGCCGGCGGCCCGCGCGCACGCCAAGGAATGGTCGCATCCCTCGCGACCGAGGCACCCGCCGCGATCCCCAAGCCAGTGGCGCCGGGGCGCGGCTCGAACCGAGGAGACGTGCCCGATGACCGTCCGCTGGAAGCCGTTGATGGTCCTGTCCGGCCTGTTCGTCGTGATCGCCGTGGTGGGCCTGGCGGCGATCGTGCTGGCCATGCTCCCGGCCGGCCGCGCCGAGGACCTGCTCCCCGCGGCCCGGGCCGAGCGGGCGGCCAAGCAATACGCCCGCGCCGAGATCCAGTACCGCAAGGCCCTCCAGCGCGACGGCAAGGACCCGAAGGTCCACCTCGAGTTGGCCGAGATGTACGCCGAGTGGGCCGAGGTCGCCCCGGCCGACCGCCTCGGCCGGCTCCAGGCCAACCGCCTCCACGCGCTCGACGAGGCGGCCAAGTACGGCAAGCAGCTCGCCGAGCCCCGCCGCCTGCTCCTGATCGACGCCTTGCGCCGCAACGAGGCCGCCGAGGGCCTCCAGCGGGCCAAGGAGCTCTCGGCCCTCGAGCCCAACGACCCCGACGCCCGCTATGTCCTCGCCGAGGAGGCCCTGGCCGCCACGCCGCCCGACGTGCCCGCCGCGCGGAAGCACCTGGCGGTCCTCGAGGCCCGCAAGGCGCCGGCGGTCCGGGTCGACTGGATCAAGGCCCGGATCGCCGAGGCGTCGCGGCAAGCGGGCGAGCTCGACGAGGCCCTGGCCCGGGGCGTCGCCACGAAGCTCGCCGACGACGCCGACCCGGTCGATCGCCTGGCCCGGCTCCGCCTCGAGGTCCTCGCCGCGGCCCGAGCGACCGAGCCGGCGGCCCTCCTCGAATTGAGCCGCGCCGCGCAGGCCGGCGCGACCTCGCTGACCGACACCAAGGACGCCGCCCCGGCCCGGATCACGCAGGTCGGCCTGCTCCTGGGCCAGCTCCAGCAGGCCCTCACCCGCATCGCCGCGAAGGCCGAAGGGTCGGACAGGGCGGCGCTCGACGCCGCGGGCGAGCAGGTCGAGCGCGGGATCGTGGCGACGTACCAGAAGGCGCTCGACGCCTCCAAGACCCCCGACCTCCGCATCTACCTCGCCTTCGCCGAGCACCTCCGCGTCCGCGGCGAGTACGCCCGCGCGGCCGAGGTCGTCGCGCAGGCCCTGAAATCCCCGCTGGCGCCGTTGCCGGCATACCTCGACGAGGCGATGCAGCTCCGCGAGACCGCGATCAAGGCCGTGCTGGCCGAGGCGAAGGACCCGGGCCGGTTCGACAAGGCCGCGCCCTGGATCGCCGAGATGCTCGGCAGCACCTCGACGCGGTATCAGGGGCTCGGCCACCTCTTCCAGGGGACGATCGACCTGGAGCGCTCGGGCCTCGGCGGTGGCGAGAAGGCCCCCAGGGGGGCGGCCGAGGCGTCGGCCAAGCTCCGCGCGAGCGCCGTCACGCACCTGAAGGCCGCCGCGGCGGCCTGGCCCGAGCTGGCCGCGGCGCAGGCGCTCTACGGCGTTGCCTTGACGCTCAACGGCGAGCCGGCGCTGGGCCGGCAGTACCTCCAGAACGCCCGTCGGCTGCCGAACCTCGACCCGAGGCACCAGGTCTGGGCCGCGTGGTCGCAGCTCCAGGCCGGCTATCCCGAGGAGGCCGAGCCGGTCGTCAAGGACCTCCTGCCGCGCGTCGGGCGCGGCGAGCTGCCGGCCGACCTCGGCGGCATGCTCCACCTCCTGGCCGGCGAGGTCGCCCGCGCCCACAACGACCCGGGGCTCGCCCGCGCCGAGTACGAGAAGGCCGCCGCCGCCGGCCAGGAAGTGCCCGCGATCCGGCTCCGCGAGGCCCAGGTCTCGGCCCTGGAGAAGGACCCGTCGGCCGGCCTGAAGGAGTTGAACAAGCTCCGTGCCAGCGGCCAGGGGGGCCCCGCGGCCGAGCAGATGGCCGTCGTCGCCCTCCGGCGCGCGGGCAAGGACGCCGAGGCCCGCAAGCTCCTCGACGCCGCCCGCGCCCGGTTCCCCGACAGCGACGAGCTGGCCGCGGTCGACGCCGGCATGCTCCTGAAGGCCGGCAAGGCCGACGTCGCCGAGCGGCTCCTGGCCGACTACCAGGCGAGATATCCGGATCACATCGGCATCATCCTCGTCCGCGCCCGGTTCCTCGCCGACCAGCTCGGCAAGGTCGCCGAGGCCCGCAAGCTCCTCTCGGTCGCCGCCGACCGGCTCGAGAACTCGGCCCCGTTGATCCTGCTGGCGCAGATCGAGCTCCAGGCCAAGGACCTCGACGCGATGGCCCGGACCGTCGCCCGCGTCCGAGCCCGTTGGAAGGAGGCCGCGGCCGCCGACCTGCTCGACGCCCAGCTCTGCATGGCCCGCGGCGACCTCCACGGCGCCAGCCGTCGGCTCGACGCGGCGCTCAAGAAGGACCCCGGCGAGAAGGTCGTCCGCTACTACAAGGGCCGCCTCGCCGAGCAGGCCGGCGCGCTCGCCGAGGCCGCCCGGATCTTCGAGGATTTGGAGCGTTCCGACACGCTCAAGGAGCTCGAGCCCGGCCTCTCGCTCCGCGAGGCCGCCGCCTGGGCCCGCGCCGACATGGACCTGGCGACCCTCGACGGCGACGCCGGCATCGCCCGCTACAGGGCCATCTTGGCCAGCGTCGCCGAGCCCGTCGCCCGCCGCGTCCGCTGGAAGCTCGTCGCCGCCTTGTCGTCCAAGGACCAGTGGCCCGCCGCGAAGGCCGAGCTGGTCGCCCTTTTGAAGGACCCGGCGACTACCGCCGACGAGTACGTCCAGGCCGCGAACTACTCGATCCGCCACAAGGACGAGGCCGGCGCCCGCGTCCTGCTCGACCGCGTCCTGAAGGACGATCCCGCGCACGCCGGTGCCGCGATCACGAGGGCCTTCCTCTTCGCCGACGCCAACAAGGACGACGAGGCGATCGCCTTGCTCCGCCGCGCCATCGCCTCGGCCAAGGGGAGCCCCCCGCCGGCCGTCGTTTATCTCACCCTCTCGGCCCTCGTCAACGGCCGCGAGCGGTCGACCGACGGCCTGAAGCGCGCCGCCGGGGTCCTCGACGAGGGGCTCAAGGCCCACCCCGACGCCACCGAATTGCTCCGCGCCCGCTACCAGGTCCAGTCGCTCCTCGGCGACCCGAAGACGGCCCTCGCCGCCGTCGAGGCGCGGGCGAAGGAGGATCCGAAAGGCATCATCCGCCGCGTCCTGGCCGACCTCTACCGCGAGCGCGGCGACCTGCCGAGCGCCGAGCGCGTCGTCCGCGAGCTGGTCAAGGTCGAGCCGGGCGACCCGACGTTGGCCGGGACGCTCGTGCGCCTCGTCGCCTCGGAGGCCGTCGCCGCCGGGGCGAGGGGAGACAACGCCGCGCGGTCGAGGAGGCTCGACGACGCGACCACGCTGCTCCGCACGGCCCGGGGCAAGTTCCCCGACGACCCGGGGCTCGTCGAGGTCGAGTTCGAGCTGGCCACCGTCCGCGGCGACCGCGACCGGGCGACGGCACTCGTGCGCGAGGCCGAGAAGCTCGGCCCGTCGTCGCCGGTCGCCCCGTTGCTCCGCGCCCGGCTCTACGAGGGCCGGAACCCTCAGGAGGTCGCGCGGGCCTATGAGGAGGCCCTCGCCCGCGACCCGCGCCGCGGCGACGTGCGGCTCGCCTTGGCCCAGACCGACCTGAACCTCGGCCGGCTCGACGACGCGATCGCGCAGGCCGACCGCATCCTCGAGCGCGACGCCGAGCACGGCCCCGCGGCGCTGGTCAAGGCCCGCGCCCTGGCCCGCCTCGACGCCCCCGACGACCCCAAGGGCGCGAAGGGCGACGAGGCGATCGACCTGCTCCGCAAGGCGATCCGCCGCCGGCCCGACTTCGCCGAGGCGCACCACCTGATCGCCGAGATCGAGGCCCGCCGCGGCCGTCGCGCCGAGGCCGTCAAGGCCCTCCGCGAGGCCCTCGCCGCCATGCCCGGCGACGCGACGGCATTGGCGTTGCTCGTCCAGTTCCTCACCGAGCCTCGCCCCGACGGCTCGAAGCCGGGCGCCGAGGACATCCGCCAGGCCGAGGAGATCGCCGCGACGAAGGGCAAGGAGGACAAGCGTGGCGACCTCAGCATGGGCCTGGCCGTCGGCTTCCACAAGGCCGGCCGGCTCGACCTGGCCGAGCCCTGGGCCGCCAAGGCCGTGACGTCGCTCGACACCCCCGGCGCCCACCTCAACTACGGCGACCTCCTGCTCGCCATCGGCGAGGCCAACCCCGACGCCGACTCCGCCAAGGCCACCTTCCGCAAGGCCGCCGAGCAGTACGAGCAAGTCCTGAAGGGCGAGCCCGGCTCCGTGGCCGCCGTCAACAACCTCTCGTGGATCCTCCACAGCTACCTCGGCGACGACCGCCGCGCCCTGAAGCTGATGGACGACCTGATGAAGCGCGTCGACCCGGCCATGGTCCCCGGCGAGGTCTTCGACACCCTCGGCGCCGTCCAGGAGGCCCTCGGCCAATCCAAGGCCGCCGAGCAGTCCTACGCCCTCGGGCTCCGCAAGGACCCCGCCCACCCCGTCCTCAACTACCACATGGGTCGCCTCTTCGCCCGCGACCGCGACCGCACCCGCGCCCGCCGCGCCGGCCCCTACCTCCTCAAGGCCAAGCAGTCCCCCGCCCGCCTCTCCCCCGAGATGCGCGCGGAGGTCGACGATCTCCTCGCATCTTTGCAGTAATCTTCCCCCCTCTCCCCCTGGGCTGACCGACCGTCACTCTTCCCCGTAGCAGGCACGCTCCGCGTGCCGTCCGCCATGACCCAAGAACTTGGTGTTCGGGCGGACGGCACGCGGAGCGTGCCTGCTCCGAAGGCGGGCCGACGGCCGGGGCCCCGACGGCGCCGCCCCGAAAGTGACGGTCGGTCAGCTCCCCCTGGGAGAGGGCCGGGGTGAGGGTCAACCCATCCTTGTAGGGCGTGTGCAACACGCCGTCCCGGTCTGATAGAAGACCGGACGGCGTGTTGCACACGCCCTACGGGGACTCGGAGTCTCGTTGCGGGCATGCCGCAGGGGTTCCGCGACGTCGACCCTCGGGAATTGCGCCTGCCGTCGCGCCGGGGAGCCGACCCGTTCAAGCTCCAGCGCCAGGTCGCCCGGTTCGGCGCGTCGTCGGCCGGGATGCCGCCGCCGTGGGTCTACGAGGCTGCCGACGGGGTCTTGGTCCTGTACAATGGGATCACCCGCGCCACCCGGATCGCCAAGCTCGCCCCGGGGGCCATCATCCGCGTCGAGGTCGTCGGCAGGTTGCGGCGGGCGTATGCCGGCGAACCGAAGGTCGGAGACCTGCTGCCGTGACACCGACGACCCAGCACGAGCTGATCGAGAAGCTCGTCGACATCCACCAGCTCTCCCCCGGCGTGCGGTTCGGCGAGCTGCTCGCCAACCTCGGGTTCCTGGTCGAGGACCAGACGGACCAGACGCTCCGGGAAGTCGAGGACGATCGTTTGTTGGAGATCATGGAGCGGCACCGGCTCGACCTGGCCCGGCGTCAGCCGATGTAGAAATGTAGGCTGGGTCGCGACCCAGCCTACGGGACTTTTGAACTACTGAGATTGCCTCGAAGGGAGATCTGGGCGACCTCGCTGCCAGGGCGTTTTGGTCGTCATGCGGAACATGTAAAGGCGGTGCAGCGATGCTCAAGAGAATGGATATAAGAGGCTACCGTTCCATCAAGGACATCTCACTAGAGCTTCGCTCCCTCAACGTCCTGATCGGCCCCAACGGAGCCGGGAAGAGCAACTTCGTGTCGTTCTTCAAGATGCTCAACGAGATGATGGGGGGCCGACTCCAGCAGTATATCGGCACGTCGGGCCGGGGACAGTCGATCCTCCACTTCGGGCCGAAGGTCACGCCGCAGTTGGAAGGCCAGTTGGAGTTCGAGGCGGACAACTGCACGAATTGTTACTCGATGCGGCTGTTCCATGCAGCC
Organism: Isosphaeraceae bacterium; assembly: GCA_035551935.1. Classification (GTDB taxonomy): domain Bacteria; phylum Planctomycetota; class Planctomycetia; order Isosphaerales; family Isosphaeraceae; genus DASZMJ01. The sequence continues at coordinate 1,800 of DASZMJ010000552.1, read as the reverse complement.
GGCGACACACTCATATTTGCCGAAGAAAAGCTCGCGTTCCTTCGGACGGGCTACTCCAGCCCGAAGGTCGTCTCCCTGGGGGCGGGACACCAAGAAACCCGGATCGGCGAGGAGGCGAACAAGGGCGAGAAGACGGCCTGGGTCATTCGCCGGCTCCTCGACCAATGCCGTGTGTACCACTTTCACGATACGTCTCCTACGGCAAGAGTGCGGCAACACAGCTACGTCAACGACAACCGCTGGCTGATGCCGGACGCCGGCAACCTGGCGGCGATGCTGTTCGCCTACCGAGAAAAGTCTGGTGTCGTCTACCGGCGAATCGTCTCGACGCTTAGGAAGATCATGCCGGAGTTCGAGGACTTCGACCTGGGACCGAGTCGATTGAACCCGAACGACATCATTCTCAACTGGCGGAAACCGGGTCATGACTACTTGTTCGGACCGCACCAGATTTCAGACGGCTCGCTCCGTGCAATGGCGATCTGCACCCTGTTTCTACAGCCGGAAGACGACCTCCCTGATGTCATCATTCTCGACGAGCCGGAGTTGGGCCTGCACCCCCACGCGCTGGAGATCGTTGCGGGCCTGATCAGGGCCGCATCGTCTAGAACCCAGGTCATCGCCGCCACGCAGTCGCAGATTCTCCTAAACTACTTCGAGCCGTCGGAAGTCATCACAGTCGAGGCTCATGATGGTCAGTCGGTCTTTCGCCGCCTGGAGCCGGAGCAGCTCAAAGACTGGCTGGAGGACTACTCCCTTGGCGAATTATGGCAGCGGAACGTTCTCGGCGGAGGGCCGTTGCCGTGAGGCAGTTGAACGTTTTCTGCGAGGGGCAGACCGAACAGGGGTTTTGCTTCCAGGTCTTACGACCGCATTTGTTCTCCACCGGTGACGGGATCGTCCACACCCTGGCCGTCGGCGAGAAGAATCACCACCACCTGTACGGGATAGGCAGGCGGACGAAGTACGAGCGGGTGCGGAAGTTTATCCAGAACACCATCAAGCAGCGTCAGGGTAAGAACGTCTACTTCACGACGCTCTTCGACCTCTACGCCTTGCCCAGCGATTTTCCCGGCACCGCGGAGAATGTACGAAATCCTGACAACCCGACTCCGTATGTGCAGGCGTTGTAGCAGGCCTTCGAGCAGGATATCAACTACCACCGCTTCATCGCCCACCTACAGCTCCACGAATACGAGACGATGCTGTTCACCGAACCGAATGCGTTTGAAATCTCGTTCGAGGATTGCGGAAAGGAGGTTGAGCAACTGAAGGCAATTGCTGCCTCTGTGCCGAGCATCGAACACATCGACGACGGCAGGCAGACGGCCCCCTCGAAGCGGATTATCGACATTCTTCCAGAATACGCTGGGCTTAAATCGACGGCAGGACCGGACATTGCGGAGTTCATCGGAGTTGCGAAGATTCGGGCAGCGTGCCCACACTTCAACCGATGGCTTGTTCGCCTGGAAAACATCCCGTGGGGACCGGAGTAGCCGCGTAGGCTGGGCCCCGGCCACCCAGCCGCGATATTGCGCTCGACAGCTTCGCATTGAAGACGGCCCCTCACCCCCGGCCCCTCGCCCCTCCGGGGAGAGTGGGAAAGAAAAACGCGGGTGGCCCGGAAACTTGTTGTCCGGGTCGCGACAGCGACAAGAGGGCAGGGCGACGGCATCTTATCTCACGTGCTGAATAGGACTTTCTCCCTGTAGTCATCGCTCAGGGCACACTTGAGCCGCTTCGTCTCGATCCCGCGCCGGCAGCCGGTCTCGCGTCGGAGTCGCCCGAGGGCGAACCGGC
>DASZMJ010000551.1:0-11904 GCA_035551935.1 Isosphaeraceae bacterium | reverse complement strand
CAGCGTGGCCTGGAACTCCTCGACGCTCTCGCCCGGCAGGACCGCCGTATTCGCGCACAGGCCGTGTGACACCGCGTTCATCGCGGCGATGGCCTTCCCTTCGGGGGTGCGCGGTCCGGTGGAGAGCTTGGCGTTGGCGCGACGGGCGGCGAGCTGGGCGGCGGACAGCGTCGTCGTGTGCTTGGACATCGTCGGACACTCCCGGTTGCGAGACATCGGCGGCTCGGCTCGCGGGCGGCGACGGTGTCGCCCGCGATTCGACGTCATCACGCTATAAGCTCGCTAAAACCGGGCGGCGTTATAACCGAATTCCGGGAGAAATGGCGATTTCCCGCCGCAGACCCTCACCCCGGCCCTCTCCCGGGGAGAGGGGGACAATCTTTCTCCCTCTCCCCCCGGGAGAGGGCCGGGTGAGGGTCCCTTCCGATGCGGTCGGGTGGCACGCCCTGCAACGGCGTGGCCGGGCCGGGGACCACGCCCTGGGAGGGCGTGCCACCCGACCTCGAACTCGTCGGGAGATGGCGCGTGGCACACGCCCTACGCTCAGGGCTTCCCCGCCCCGACCGTCGCCCGGCCGCGATCCAGGCGATCGAGCTCGACGACCGCCAGGCCGTATTTCGACGAAGGCCGGGTGGCTGGGGCCGCAGGCCCCAATGCCACTTCGTATTTCTGTTCAGGAGGTCCAGGACGTCCACTGAGTGGTCGCCGTCTCGGGGCTTCAAGGGCCCTGGGTTCGACATTTATTGGAAACATGAACACTTTTGATTCAACCGGGACTGCCCGAGCCGCGCAACTTGGACACCACGCAGCGCATATCTGTCCCAATGTACAGAAATACGAAGTGGCATTGGGCCTGCGGCCCCAGCCACCCGGCCGCGCCAGTGCCAGATAGGGTCTCTCGGTGGGCGAGTTTTCCAGGTACGGCGAATACGGCCGTGTCGAGGGCCCGTGGCAGGGCTCAGAAAGGGTGGACCCTAGACGCCACGACGGCCCGCGACTGTGGTTTTGGTATCATGAGAACTTCGCTCGGCGGGACCGGGCCGCTGGTCTCTGGGCGTTAGGCGGTATCGGGAGCTATCCGGATGAGCGACCCAACATCCGAGAGTCGACGGTCGAAACCTCGGCGAGGCGATGTCTCCGCCGCGATCGTCGCCTATTTGCGTGAGAATCCCGACGCCGACTACTTCGAGATGCTCAATGACCTCCACGCTCGGGGATATCGCGTCAATCGCCATGGCAATACCGAACTGAGGTCTCTCTGGAAGTCGGTCCGCGAGGAGGCTCGTGGCAATCGTCGTCGCTGACGCATGACCGTGCGGCAAGGTGCCCGGCAGCCGCGTCAGATAGGGAGGACGCCAATTGACGCGGCGAGACGAGGACCCCAGCAGGTCTTTGTTACCTGCGGAACTCGTACCCAGGTAGGCCGACAAGTTCCAAGAACCGCCGCTGCTGCCATCCCCGGCAGGGCTTAGAGGTGAAGTCACCCTCCCGCTGGCACTCGAAGAAGCCCGGCCCGACCCCGAAATGGCCCTTGAACTTCGACCCGTCGTAGAACTCTGCGACCACCTGGGGCACGGGGACGCCGGCCCAGTCCAGCCCGCCCCAGCCGCGCCGGTGGCCGTCCACGAACTCGACCAACTGCCGCACCTTGGCCGGGTCGTCGATCACCCGCACCTGCTCATTGTCCAGCCCGGCCTTCACGACGACCCGAGTGACCGAGCCGAGCGGCGGGTAATTCGTGCCCCCTGGCCATAGGCAACACGCTGCGCCTGCGGCAACGAGCAGCAGCAGGACAATCAGCAGTCGCTTGCGATTCCGCACCGCGAGGCCCTCCGCCGCTGACGCGCCGTAGCTCAGCGGTCCGACCCGCCGAGAACACGCCATGATATCAGAAATCCGACTCGCCGGCCCACTCTGCCATCATGGGCATGCCCTATCTGGCACTCGACGGCTCGGAGGCCATCGCCTCCACGTCTCAAGAATCCCTCAGTATTCACGATGCCTCAGGACGCGGACGGGGCCATCCTTCGAGACCGGACGAAACCATCGGGCGTGGATCGGGTCGAGGTCGGGGGTGGGGCCCAGGATGAGGAGGGTGTCGATGCGGGCGTGGTGGGCGGAGAGGAGGCGACGCCAGAGCCGGGCGCGGGCGGGGGCGTCGCCGGGGGAGTCGAGGAGGGCGAGCTGTTCCAGGTCCCAGGCGGAAGGGCCGGCGGCGTCGGGGAGGACCTGGACGGGGAAGTAATAGTGGGTGGTCTCGTAGTTGCCCCAGAGGATGGGGTCGGCCTCGAGGCCGAGAAGGCTGTCGACGTGAAGTAAGGGGTTCGCCCGGTAGCGACCCCGGATGCCGACCAGGAGGCTGGCCACGCGGTCCCCCCGGCCGATCGCCGGCACGGCGCGGAGGACGGGGGAGACGAGGCGGTCGGAGGTGCGGGCGTAGTCCCAGACGAAGGCGGATTGGAGGCCCAGGGCGAGGAGTAAGGACGTCATCGCCAATCGACCGCAAGGGCGTGAGATGGTCGGTTCCAGGTAGGGAACGAGGGCCAGGAGGCCGAGCAGGACCACGCGTTGCGGCAAGTAGTTGCCGTGGGACGCGCCGAGCGTGTCGGGCATGACGAGGCCGCCGACGATCAGGAGGAGCGCAAGCAGGCCCCAGCCGCGGAGGGGGTCGACGCGACGACGGCGGCGGATCGTCCCGACCGTTTCGATCCCGAGCGCGACGGCGAGCCAGAGGGCCGGCACGAGCCAGGCGAACCACGGCGACGTCTCCGCGACGAACGGCGCGATCACCTTGCTCCCCAACGAGATCGGATCGACCCACCCGAGCTGCGACTGCCACGACCCGGGCGACGTCGGATCGACCAGATGCCCCCAGACCGGGGCGATCGAACCGCCGCGGCGCATGAAGGTTCGATAAACGAACCCTAATGGAACCAGCGGGACCAGGGCCGCGGCGGTCCAGCCGGCGCGGCGGACTGGGAACGGGCCGGGGGTGGTCGTGGTGAGGACGAAGAGGCCGAGGAGGGTCGCGGCGAGGCTGATCGGGTGGCTGAAGTAGCCGAGGACCAACCAGACCCCGAGCCCGGCCGCCCGCGTGGGGCCGAGTCGGTCGCGCCAGGACCACCAGAGGCCGAGGGTGATCGCGAACAGGCAGGAGCCGATCAGGAAGCTGGTGAAGCCGAACAACCAGGCGACGTTCAGGGCGAGCAAGGCCGCCAACGGGGCCGTCGCGGTCTGGCCCCGGGTCCCGGCGACTCGCCCGCGGAGCCAGAGCACCGAGGCGGCCAGGCCGACCAGGGTGGCCGAGTCGATCAGGCGGCCGGCGGTCCTCGGCGGCAGGAGCGTCAGGAGGGCCATCGTGGCGAGGTGGCCCGACCAGTTCGGCAGCGGTTGCCAATGGACGGCGAAGGCGGCGTCGAACGGGGAGCCGGGCCGCAGGGAGGCGAGCAGGATGCGTGCATTATAGAGATGCGTCGGGCCGTCCTGGGTGACGAAGCCTGGCACGAGCCAGACCGCGGCCAGGGCCGGCGAGAGGGCGGCGGCCAGGGCGAGCCAGGGGGCCTTGGGGGGTCGGGCAGGGGGGTCGCTCATCCGTGAGCCTTCGGGGAGACCAGCCCGGCCCTTCGCGAGGGGGTGGCCCTCGCGAAGGGCCGGGCTCGGGTGCGTAACAACCGGACAGACGCCCGTGATGTGGTTCCTCCCCGGCTCGTCGCTCGGGGGGAGTCGGGTCGCAGCCGCTGGGGCGCGGCAAGGTCCTAAATCACGCGGGGGCAACCGACATCGGGCAACACGGGCCCGACCTGGCGTTACCCGGAATATACCGCATACTCGCCCGCAATGCCCGCATTTTCTCCCAAGATTCGCGCGGCCCTCATCCCTCCGGGTCGATCCCCAGGGCCCGGAGTCGCTCGGCCAGCCGCTCGGCGCGGCGGAGGGCCTCGTCGCGCTGTTGGGCCAGCTCGTCGCGCTGTTGGGCCAGCTCGTCGCGCTGCTGGGCCAGCTCGTCGCGCTGGGTGAAGAGCTCCATGAAGGTGGGGAAGGGCCGGCCGTCGGGCATGAAGATGGCCAGCTCCTCGCCGCTGAGGTCGAACCGGATGCCGAGCCGGGGACTGACCCAGCCGTCGAGGTCGGGGATCGGCCGGAAGGTGTCGCCCGCCCGCAGCCAGCCGGTCATCACGACGCGATCGGGATCATAGATGTAGTATTCCTCGACGCCGAACTTCTCATAGAATTCGAACTTGCGCTGCATCTCGCCGGCCCGGTTGCCGGGTGAGAGGACTTCGAAGACGACCTGCGGCGCGATGCCGTCCTCACGCCATTGCAGGTAAGAGCCCCGGTCCCCCTTGGGGCGGCCGAAGACGACCATGGTGTCCGGTGCCAGCCGTATCTTGTTGTCCCCTTCGACCGGATACCAGAACAGGTCCGCGGCGACGAAGACATTCGGGTCGGTTGCGAAGACCGCCCCGATGCCGCCGTGGATGGTCACGATCCAGCGGTATTGGAGCGTATTCTCGGCGATGGGCTCACCGTCGGTCTCGGGGTACTCGACCTCGGGCTTGGGAAGGAGTTCGATCCGGGCGCTCATGATCGGGCAATCCTCCGCGGGCCGGTCGCCGATCGTCCTCTCTCGCCTACTGTACACCGGAGGCCGCATCGCGTCGATCGCAAGGGCTTGACGGCCCTCGTCGGCATGGGGCAGGCTAGGCGCAAGTCGACCAAGAAGTGGCCGGGGCAATGATCGAAGAACATCGATGGAAGAACGTCGTCCTCGGCGCCGGCGCGATGGGGACGGCGGCGGCGTATCACCTGGCGAAGCGGGGCGAGCCGGTCCTGCTCGTCGAGCAGTTCGCCCTCGGCCACGACCGCGGCAGCTCGCACGGCGCGGCACGGATCACCAGGCACTCGTATGCCGATCCGCACTATGCCCGCCTCATGCCCGCCGCCTTCCGGGCCTGGCGCGAGCTCGAGGCCGACGCCGGCCAGAACCTCTACGTCCGCACCGGCGGCGTCTCGTTCGGCCCGCCCGAGTCCGACTACGTCGCCCGCGTCGCCGCCAACCTGGCCGACCTCGGCGTGCCCCATCGCCTCATGAAAGGATGGGAGTTCTCCCGCTCGATCCCGGCCTTCACCCTCCCGGATTCCTACGACGTCGTCTTCGAGCCCGACGCCGGCCTGCTCGCCGCGGCGCGGATCGTCCGACTCCAGGCCGAGCTCGCCAGGTGGATCGGCAATGACAAGACGACCATCTATGAGAATTTCCCGATCCGACGCATCGACCTCGACGCCGGCCGGCCGACCCTGGTCGGCGACACGCTGCGGATCGTCGCCGACCGCCTCATCGTGACCGCGGGCGCCTGGGTCGGTCGGCTGTTCCCGGAGCTGGCGACGACGCTCCGGCCGACGAGGCAACAGGTCCTCTACTTCCGGCCCGAGGACCCCTCGGCCTTCGCGATCGGCCGGTTCCCGGTCTTCATCCACAAGGGGATCGGGCCGCTCGAGGCCTTCTACGGGATGCCGGACCACCTCGGCGGGGGTGTCAAGGCCGCGAGGCACGGGGGACCCGAGGTCGACCCCGACGGCGACGACCGCGCGATCGGCGACGAGTACCGCGACCTCGTCCGCGACTTCCTCCGCCGGCACATCCCGGCGCTGGCCGAGGCCCCGATCATCAACACCGAGGTCTGCCTCTATACCGAGGCGGCCGACGAGCACTTCCGGCTCGGCTTCTGGAAGGGGCGTGCCGACGTGGTCGTGGCGAGCCCGTGCAGCGGCCACGGCTTCAAGTTCTCGAACCTGATCGGCCGGGTCCTCGCCGACCTGGCGACCCTCGGCGCGACCGACATCCCCCTCGACCTGTGGCGGCCCGAACCCGCTTGACTCGACATGAATCGAATCCAGGTTCAACGACCCATGCAACTCGCCGACCTCCGCCGGGAATACGCGCTCCACGGCCTCTCCGAGGGCGACGTGGACCCCGACCCGATCCGCCAGTTCGCCCGCTGGTTCGAGCAAGCGTGGAAGGCCGCGCTGCCCGAGCCCAACGCGATGACCCTCGCCACCGCCACGCCCGACGGCCGCCCCTCGGCGCGGATCGTGCTCCTGAAGGGCTTCGACGAGCTCGGCTTCTGCTTCTTCACCAGCTACGAAGGCCGCAAGGCCCGCGAGCTGGCCGTCAACCCGAGGGCCGCCCTGGTCCTCTACTGGGCGGAGCTGGAGCGGCAGGTCCGCATCGAGGGGACGGTCGAGCCGGTCACGGCGGCCGAGTCCGACGACTACTTCCGGAGCCGACCGATGGGCAGCCGGCTCGGCGCCTGGGCCTCGCCGCAGAGCGAGGTGATCGCCGGCCGCGAGGCGCTCGAGGAGCGTCGCGCCGCGGCCGTCGCCCGCTTCGCCGACGGCGACATCCCCCGCCCCCCCTCGTGGGGCGGCTACCGCCTCCGCCCCTCCTCGCTCGAGTTCTGGCAAGGCCGCCCCGACCGCCTCCACGACCGCATCCGCTACCGCCTCGACCACGCGGGCTCGTGGCTGATCGAGCGGCTGGCGCCTTGAGGAAGGGGGATTCATCCGCGGATGACGCGGATGAATCCCCTCCCCCGCTCAGAACGCCCCGCCGCCGTCGATCGGGTCGTCGAGGGCGGACATGTTCTCGAACCGCATGAAATGGCGCAGGAACGTGAGCTTGACCGAATTGGTGGCGCCGTTGCGGTTCTTGGCGACGATCAGCTCGGCGACGCCGGGCTGGTCGTTGGGGTCGTAGTACTCGGGGCGGTGGAGCAGGAGGACGAGGTCGGCGTCCTGCTCGATGGCGCCGCTCTCGCGGAGGTCGGCCATGCGGGGGCGGCGGTCCTCGCGGTTCTCGACGGCGCGATTGAGCTGCGACAGCGCGATGACCGGCACGTGGAGCTCGCGGCCCAGGGTCTTGAGCCGGCGGCTGATCTTGGCGATCTGCTCCTGCCGGCTGTCGCGCGACTCCTCGGAATCGACGAGCTGGATGTAGTCGACGACGATCAGGGCGATCTCGTGGCGGAGCTTCAGCCGCCGGGCGTTGGCGGTGATCTGGAGCATGTTGCGGGTCGGGGTGTCGTCGATGAAGATCGGCGCGACGCGCAACTCGTCGTAGGCGCGGCCGAGCATGTTCATCTCGCGGCTGCCGAGGCCCATCCCCTTGCGGAGCTTGTCCCCCTCGACCTTCGCCCGGGCGCAGAGCAGGCGCTCGGCCAGCTCCAGCTTGTTCATCTCGAGGCTGACGAACAGGAGCCCCTTCTTCTGGTTGAGCGCGATGTGTTCGCAGATGTTCAGGGCCAGGGCCGTCTTGCCCATGCTCGGCCGGGCGGCGAGGATGACGAGCTGCGAGGGCTGGAAGCCGGCGGTCAGGTCGTCGAGCTCGAAGTAGCCGGTGCCGATGCCGGTGATCGGGTGGCGGGCCTCGGAGCGGGCGGCGATGCGATCCATCGCCTCGGTGACGACGTCGCGGAGCTCGACGGTCTCTCCCGTGACCTGGTCCTCGGCGATGTCGAAGACGCGACGCTCGGCCGCCTCGAGGAACTCCTCGGCGGTCATCTCGTCGGCGTAGCCCTCGCGCAATGTCTCGTGCGCCCCCTCGATCAGGCGGCGCTTGACGGCCTTCTGGCGGACGATGCCGGCATAGTACTTGGCGTTGGCGGCGTGGGGGACGCTGTTGAGGATCTGCGCCAGGGTCTCGTCGCCGCCAATCTTCTCGTAGTCACCCCGCCGGCCGAGCTCCTCGGCGAGGATGATCGTGTCGATCGGCTTGCCTTCGTCGTACAGGTCGCGGACGGCACGATAGATGACCTGGTGGCTGTCGCGGTAGAAGTCCTCGACCTTGAGGATCGCCACGACCTCGTGGAGCACGTCGTTGTCGAGGAGGATGCTGCCGAGCACCCCCATCTCCGACTCGAGGCTCTGCGGCGGCAGGCGGTCGGCCGGCAAGGGGACCGTCGCCGGCTGCCACGACCGGCCCCCGCCGGGGCCGCTGCTGCCGCTGGGGATCGCCGGCACGGGCGGGCCTCCGTCCGTCGTTGTCCGTTCCCTTCGTTCCGGTCGCCCGTCCGCCTGGTCCTCAGAGCACAGGCGCACACGACTGGCCAGCCGTTCCTATAAGGTATCGGCGCGCCGGCCGCGCGGGCAACATGTTTTTCGGGGACGGCGATCGGCAGGCGGGCCGCTCGGGGCGGTCGCGATGGTTGCGCGGGGCGGTCGGGGGCAGAGGGCCGAGGGCAGAGGATGTATCCGCCGCCCTCGGCCCTCTGCCTTCCGACCGCCTTCAGCCTCACTCGGCCTCGTCGCCGTGGGTCATGGGGGCGACGACCCAGAGCTTGATCTCGGTGTCGACGTCCTGGCCGAGGTGGATCTTGATGGTGTAGAGGCCGGTTTCCTTGAGCGGGCCTTCGATCAGGACGTTCTCGGCCTCGATCGGGAAGTGCTCGGCGCGGAGGGCGCCGGCGATCTGGTCGGAGTTGACGGAGCCGTAGAGGTGACCCTCGGCGTTGGCGTTGGCCTCGATCTGGATGGTGCGCTGGGCGATCTGCTGGGCGAGGTTCAAGAGGTCGGCGCGGCGGGCCTCCTCGAGCTCGCGGAGGCGGCGGCGGTGCTTCTCGACGATCCGCAGGTTGTGCGGCGTGGCGAAGGTGGCCATCCCCTGGGGGAGCAGGTAGTTGCGGGCGAAGCCGGGCTTGACCTTCACGAGGTCGCCGGCCTGGCCGACGTGCGGCACGGGGTGGGTCAGCAGGACCTGGAAGAACCCGTCCTTGGCGCGGACCGGGTGGTTCCTGCGGCGCTCGACGCCGGGCTGGCGCACCTCGGCTACGATGGTGGCCGTCGCGGCGGCCTGGGCCTGGTGGGCGCGGGCGGCGGCGGCCTTCGCCTTGGCCTTGGGCGACGCCTTGGCCTTGGCCTTCGCCTTGGCCTTGGCCGGTTTCTTGTCGGTCATCTTGGCCATGGTGCGGCAAACTCCTGCGGTTGGCGGTCGCGTCCGCGGTCGCGGCGGCGGGGCGTCGGGCCCGCGCGGGTCTCAGAAGGATCGGGTCAGATCCGATCAGAACGGGATATCTTCGTCTTCGGACTCGGCCGGGGGTGCGGGGCGTCGGGCCGGGCCGGCCTGGCCGCCGGTCGGGGGATAGCCGCCGGATCGGGAGGCGCCGTTGCCGGGGCCGGCCTGGCGCGGAGACGGCCTGGGGGCGAGGTCGTCGTCGGCCATCGCGGCCGGCGCCGAGTCGTCGGCCTCCTCGCGGCGGCCGCCGTCGAGGAACTGGACCCGCTCGGCCTCGACCTTGATCTTGCTCCGCTTCTCGCCCGTGGTCTTATCCTCCCACGAGTCCATCTTCAGGTAGCCTTCGACGTGGATCAACCGCCCCTTCTTGAGGTACTGGCAGCAGTTCTCCGCCTGGCGGTTCCAGACGGTCACGTCGATGAACAGCTTGTCCTCGCGCCGGTCGCCGTCCTTGGTGGTGAAGGTGCGGCTGGTGGCCAGCCGCATGTCGGCCACGGCGGCGCCGCCGGGGGTGTATCGAAGTTTCGGGTCGTCGGTCAGGCGACCGATCAAGAATACTTTATTGAAATCGGCCATCGCCACGGACCTCCCGGGGCCGTCGCGGCCCCCGACTCGTCACGTCCCCGCGCAGGCAGTAAACGCCTGTTCTCAAGGGACCGTAACATATTCCCGGGCCGGCCACAAGCGGCCCTGCCGGCGCGATCGCGACGGCGTTGCTTTCGGTATCGGTCGGGAGGCCCTCCGGCGCTGATCGGAACGGCCGCGGGAGCGGCCGGGGCTGAACCCCATCGTCACTCGTCGCGGCGGCGACGGCGGGGGCGGTCGTCGCGGTCCTCCTCGCGGGGCCCGTCGTCATCGCCGGCGCCGGGGGTGGAGGTCATGGCCTGGTTGACGAGCTGGTCGACCATCTTCGGGTGGACCTTGAGGATCAGGTCGCGGAGGATCACGTCGCTGAGCCGGCAATCGGCCTCGATCGAGTCGATCTGGTCGCCGTCGGTCCGGAAGTACGTCAGCAGGTACGTCCCCTTCTTGTGGCCCCGGACCGGGTAGGCCAGGCGCCGCTCGTCCCATTGCCGGCTGGCGACGATCTCCGACTGGTGCTTCGTCAGGATGTCGTGGACGTGCTGCACCGACTCGTCCCAGTTGACGGCCACCTTGGTGCTGTCCAGCAGAAACATCCCTTCATACGTGTTCGCGGGCAAGGGCGTCTCTCCCTCCGGGTGATAATCGACGTTCGGTCCCAAGAATCCTGGCGAGTGCGCCGGCGACCGGCCCTAACTCGACCCGTTGAACTCGTTCATCGCCGCGGCGATGCCGCGGGTGGCCCAGACGGCGACGGCCTGGGAGGCGGCGATCAGGGCGTCGTCGATGGCGGGGCGTTCGGCGGCGCGGAAGCGGGTCAGGACGAAGTCGGTCGCGTCGATCGGCCCGCGCTCACCGATGCCGACGCGGAGCCGGGGGAACTCGTCGGTGCCGAGCTGGGCGGCGATATCGCGGAGCCCCTTCTGGCCGCCGTCGGTGCCACCGGGCCTCAGCCGGAGCTTCCCCAGGGGGAGGTTCAAATCATCGCAGATGACCAGGAGGTCCGCCAACTCGACCTTGTAGAACCCGAGGGCCTGGCGGACGCTCCGGCCGCTGAGGTTCATGAACGTCAGGGGCTTCAGCAGCAGGACACGCTGATAGTGGATCTCGGTTTCGGCCAGCAACCCATCGAACTTCCGGCCGAAGCTCGCCCCGGTGCCGCCGCGGGCGAGGAGGTCGACGAGCTCGAAGCCGATGTTGTGGCGGGTCCCCTCGTACTTGCTGCCGGGGTTGCCCAGGCCGACGACCAATTTCCGCATGGCAAAGGGCCCGCCGGGGGCTTCCATCCCGAGCCGGAGGCCGGGTTTAGCCCTCCTTGCCCTCCTTGTCCTTGTCCTCCGCCTTGCGGCCGATCAACTCCGGCTCGGCGGTGCCCGGCTCGGCGGCCGGGGTCGGCTCGGCCTCGGCGGCGCGGGAGACGACGTGGACCAGGAGCAGGTCGGGGTCGCCCGCCGCCTGGACCCCCTCGGGCAGCTTGAGATCGCGGACGTGCAAGCCCTGGTTGACGTGCAGGTCGCCGAGCTCGAGGCGGATGCGCTCGGGGATCGCGTTGGCGCGGCACGAGACCTTCAGGGTGTGGACGAGGTGCTCGAGCAGGCCCCCCTCGGACGTCCCCGGCGCGGTGCCGTGCAACTCGAGGACGACCTCGGTCTCGATCGTCTCGTCGGCGCTGACGCGGGCGAAGTCGAGGTGGAGGATCTCCTTGCCGAGGTGGTCCCACTGGACGTCGCGGACGAGGACCATCTCGGTGGCGTCGCCGATCTTCAGCGACGCGAAGTGGGTGGCATGCTTGATCATCTGCCAGACGTCGTCGCGGGCCAAGGAGATCGGCGTCGGGTCCTGCTTGTGGCCGTAGACGATCGCCGGGATTCGGCCCTTCTGGCGGAGCCGGCGGCTGGCGCGCGAGCCGGTCCCCTTGTTCTTCGCGGGGTCGCGCGCCTCGACCTGGATGGTGACCGCTTCGGCCATCGTTGCGTCTGCCCTTCTCCTGGAAGAATGCGTGGCACGGCGGGCACGACGCCTCCGCGCCGCCGTGAGGGAGGCGGGCGATCGGGCCCCGAAATCCTCTGGAAAGACGGCCCGATGCCGGGCCGCGCATCGGGTGATTATGCCGGGGCGGCCGGCGGCTCGCAAGGCCAACCCGATCGGTTTCTTGGACGTTGGGGAAGGGCGGGTGTACCCGCGGAATCTTGGGGTTCATGCCGCCCGGCTCCAGAATCGCGACCATTGGTTCGTGTGGCGGCAGCAGATCAGGGCGGCCATGGCGCGGGCGTTCTTGTGCCTCCAGCGCGCTCCTCGCGCCTTCAGTCGCA
>DASZMJ010000550.1:0-2321 GCA_035551935.1 Isosphaeraceae bacterium | reverse complement strand
CGGCGCGCGACGGCGTGAAGCTCGACGCGCGGCCCGTCGCCGTCATCGTCACCGAGGACTACGTCATCCGCGGCCACCTGCTCCACCTCGACCAGGCGCGCGACCTCGCCTGGGCCGACGGCGCGGGCTCGCTCTTCCAGTACGCCGAACGCGGCTTCCTCAACGAGAAGGGCCTCCGGAAGCGCAACCGGGAGCTCGCCAGGATGACCCCGGAGGAGCGCGCCAGGGAGAAGGGCAAGAAGGCCCCGCTGACGATCGCCTGGACCGAGTGGATGCGGTTCGACGGCCGGACGGCCGACCCGGAGGGCCGGCCGACGGGCAAGGCCGAGTTCCGCGGCGGCGTCAACGCCCGGTCGGAGGCCTACCTGATCGTCGCCGACGAGCTCGACACCTACACCGACCGTCCCGTCTCGCTCGTCCCGCGCAAGAAGGCCGCCCTGGCCCCCGCGGCCAACCCCGACGACACGCCGGCCGGCTCGGCCGAGGAGCCGAAGCCCGAGCTGGTCCGGCTCGAGGCGCGGAGCCGCAAGCCGTGGACTCCGACCGAGAAGGGAGTCATCGCCATCAACACCCGCTTCGACGAGGACGCGACCGGCGAGCTGATCGAGCGGCAGCGGATCGACGCGGGCACGCTCCGCTACAACAAGCTCACGGGCAACTATCTCGTCCCCGGCCCGGGCATCGTCAGGCTCTGGCGCCGCTCGGCGCTGCCGGCCGACCCGAAGAAGCCCGGGCCGAGGAAGTACGGCGACTGGGAGCTGACCCAGGTCGCCTTCGCCGACGAGATGTACGGCCGGTTCGGCGTCGCCACGGGCGACGAGCAGCCCGAGCCGCGCACGGCCGACTTCTACGGCCGGGTCACGACGGCCAACGCCCCCGTCAAGAACGAGTACACGCCCATCGACTTCGACCGCATGCCCCCGGGCGCGCGCTACCTGACCTCGGACCGGCTCCGGGTCGTCGACTACCCGCCGCCGAAGGGGTCCAAGGGCGTCGCGGCCTACCAGATCGTCACGGCCGACGGCGGGACCGTCCAGGCCCGCGACGACACCCACGTCCTCCAGGGCGACTACATCCACTACGACACCCAGAAGGGCCAGTTCTACGCCTACGGCGAGGAGGGGCGCAAGGTCTCGATCGCCGAGCAGAAGCTCGTCGGCCAGGAGATGTCGAAGAACCGACTCGACGCCCTCATGTACAACACCAAGACGAAGGAGATGGAGGAGATCAACCCGTTCCAGATCCTCCTGGTCGACGGCAAGGGCGCGCGGCTCGGCGCGGTGCCGCCGCCGCTGCAGCCGGGCGAGGCGCGCAAGCCGAGGCCCCCGCGGCAGCCGCTGCGGCCCCCGCCCCGGATGAACACCGAGCGCCGCGACTTCAACGGCCGCTGACCGCCCAGGGGGCTGATCGGGTTCGTTTCGTCGGGGATCGGCCCGCCGGGGGGCCTCGCCCGCCCTGAAAGGTTAACGAAGCCGCACGAAGCCGCGCATAACTTGCACGCTCGGGTTCGGTCGGCGCAATGCCCCGGGGTCGAACCCCCGACGAAACGAACCCGATCGGCCCAGGCCGATCGCCTCGGCCGCTCGCCGCCCCTTGCATCGCCCCGTAGAATGGGAGGGTCGCGCGGATGGCGCGGACGCGGTGCGGTGGGCCCGGGGGTTGTCGCCGATGAAGCATCGAGATCGGATCGCGCTCGCGCTCCTGGCGTGGGCCACGCTGCCGGGTTGCGGCCGGGCGCCGAAAGAGGTCACGCCGACCGAGCCGCCGCCGTTCCAGGTCGCCGCGGCGGTGACCGACGAGGTGACCGACTACGAGGAGTTCCCCGGCCACCTCGACGCCTTCAAGTCGGTCGAGGTCCGGTCGCGGGTCGGCGGGTACCTCGTCGGGGTGCTCTTCGACGACGGGGCCGAGGTCGCCGAGGGGGCCGAGCTGTTCAAGATCGACCCGCGCCCCTATCAGGCCGAGCTCGAGCGGGACGAGGCGCGGGTCCGCCAGGCCGGGGCGAGGCTGGCGCGGATCGACGCCGACGTGCGCCGCGCCACCAACCTCTTCGGCCGGGGCGCCATCAACCGCGAGGAGGCCGACCGCAGCGCCGGCGATTACGCCGAGTCCAAGGCGGCGCTGGAGAGCTCCAAGGCCGCCCTCGCGATGGCCACGCTCAACCTGGACTACACCCGCGTCACCGCCCCGCTCGGCGGCAGGCTCGGCCGCCGGCTCGTCGACCCGGGGGCCCTGATCCGGGCCGGGGTGACGCCGCTGACGACGATCGTCCAGCTCGACCCGATCTACGTCTACCTGACCGTCGACGAGCAGACGCTCCG
>DASZMJ010000549.1:0-3013 GCA_035551935.1 Isosphaeraceae bacterium | reverse complement strand
GTCGTCGCGGACTCGACGCACCCTACCGGACTTGCGAATCCGGCTGCGGAACTTGTGGTAAAACCTAAGATCTCGACCCAGCATACATCACTACTAATCGATATCACCATGTCTATCAGATTTTTGTAGAATATAATTATTGAATTCGATGTCTTTTCGGCATTGCGCCGCGGCCTGCTCGGACTCGATCGCCCGCCGTTGGGCTTGTTCTGCCAGGGCTTCATGATCCCGACGCAGCCGGGTCCCCTCGTGGTCCTTGTCGGCAAGGGCACGATAATAGGCCGCGACCTCACGATGCTTGGCGGCTTCCTTCTCGTGTTCCGCGAGACGCCTGGCCAAGGTCCTTCCCCAGTTCAAATATTCGATTTTTCGATTTTTTATCTCTTGATTTCTTTCCCGAGTCACGGTGATGCCGCCCCAGGCGGCGGCCAGTGCCACCAGGATGAGGAGGGCACGTCTTTCGAGTCGTGGGGTCTTCATGTCCGCTCCCGGGTCGAGCCCGCGCCCACGGGCGGTTCTCCTACCAAGCGTCCGGATCGAGGTGTCCCCAGCGACGAGGTTAACGACGAGCCTGGACGGATGAAAGACTTGTCAGATGCGTCGAGTCCGCGACGCACATTCGATCGGTTGCGTCGTCGCGGACTCGACGCACCCTCCATGGCTGGGGCTGTCGCGTCGTCGTCCGAGTCCGGCTACGATGGATTGGCGAACGTGGCACGTCGTGCCAGCCGAGTCGGGTGCGACCTGCCGGCCTGGGGAGGATCGCCGATGCGATGGCAATCTGCTCTGGTTCTCTTTCTCCTCATCCCGACGCCCCCGGCGGCCGGTCGGGGCGACGAGCCGGCCCTCGCCGGCAGGCCGCTGTCGTCCTGGATGACCGACCTCTCGGATCGCGACCCGCATCGGCGCTGCCGCGCCGCGGCCGCGCTGGCGATCTTCGGGCCGGAAGCAAAGGCGGCCGCGCCGACCCTGGTTCGACTTGCCGGCGATCCTGACACGATCACTCGTTCCGCCGCCCTCCGCGCCCTGGCCTCGGTCGACCCGGCCGGCGCCGAGACGGTCCCCCTGCTCGAGAAAGGCCTCGGCGATCGCGCGTTCGAAGTCCGCTGGGCGGCCGTCGACGGCCTCGGCCGGGCGGCCCAGTCGGCCGACGCCGCCGTCCCGGTGCTCGCCCGGGCGCTCGACGATCGCGCGGTCCGGGGCATCGCCGCCAAGGCCCTCGGCCGCCTCGGGCCCCGGGCCGCGCCGGCGATCCCTGCCCTCGCGCCGAGGGCCGACGAGGCGGACTCTCGGGTCGGGGCCAGCGTGCCGCCGCTGACGTATACGGATCGGGACATGACCCGGGCGCTGGGGCGGATCGGTACGGCGGCGGTGCCGGACTTGATCCGGCGGCTCGGCGACCGCGACACCACGACGCGGATCTTCGCGATCG
Source organism: Isosphaeraceae bacterium (assembly GCA_035551935.1). Lineage (GTDB taxonomy): Bacteria > Planctomycetota > Planctomycetia > Isosphaerales > Isosphaeraceae > DASZMJ01. Next base: position 1,581 of record DASZMJ010000549.1, on the reverse strand, counting down.
ATGCCCTCTCCGAGATCGGGCCGCCCGCCAAGGCCGCCGTACCCGCCCTCATCCTCGCCATGCATGACCGCGACTTCTGGGTCTGGCTCTACAGCACGACGGCGCTCGGCAGGATCGGCCCGGGCGCCGCGGCGGCCGTGCCGGAGCTCATCGCGGGGTTGGAGCGGGCCCGCGATGTCCCCGCGCCGGACAAGGGGCCGGATGCCGGGGATCGGCCTCATGACAACCCCAACATCATCGACACCCTCTGCCGGATCGGCGGCCCGGCGATCCCGGCGCTGACTGAGGCCGTGGTGCGGCGGGCCAACGAGCGAGCGGCCGAGGGACTCGCCCGCCTCGGGACGGCGGCGGCCGAGGCCGCGCCGGCGTTGCGCGAGGCCCTCCACGACAAGGATCCGGAGGTCCGCGCCGCGGCGGTCGCCCTCTCCGGCGTCGACCCGAAGGGGCCGCAGACCCTTCCCGCATTGATTGCCTCGCTAAAGGACGAGGGCGAGGCGGCCGATCGTCGGTCCGTAATCGAGGCGCTCGCCCGCATGGGCCCGGCCGCCCGGGGGGCGATCCCCACGCTCATCGAGCGGGCATCGCACGCGGAGTTCGACGAGGTCCGCAAGGAATCGCTCTGGGCGTTGGGCCAGATCGACCCGACGGACGCCGCCGTGGTCCCGGCCCTCGTGCGGGCCCTGGAGGACCAGGAAGGAGAAGAGCGTCTGCTGGCGGCCGACATCCTCGGGCAGATCGGCCCGCCGGCCGCCGCATCGCTGCCGACCTTGTTGCGACTCCTCAAGGAGGACCCTTCGCCGGAGATCATCGAAGCGATCGGCGAGATGGGCCCCGAGGCCGCGGCTGCGGTCCCTGCCTTGATCGAGGTCTTGAGGCGACGGGATCTCGACGAGGTCGAGGCAGCGGCCTCGGAAGCCCTGGCGCGCATCGGCCCGGCCGCCCGGCCTGCAATCCCGTTCCTCATCGATGCCTTCCGGCGGAACGCGGAAGCGAAGCCCCCTAGCGATTCCTTCGTGGCCGCCGCACGGGCCCTCGGCACTTTCGGTCCCGCCGCGCGCGATGCCGTCCCCGCGCTCCAGAAGGCGATTGAGGACCAGGACGGTCTCCCTCCGACTCTGGACCTCGCCCTGCTGCGGATCGATCCGAGGTCCCTCGACCTGCGTCGGCTGGCCGACGACGTGAACTACTCCCCCCAGTTTCTGCTGACCAGGCTCGACGCCGCCGTCGGCCATGGCAATCGCGTGGTCGAAGCGGAGGCCCGTGACACCCTCGATCGCCTGAGGCAGCTCGTCGGGTCGGATCTCCTGTTTCAGGGCTTTGCCAATCGAAACGCTCGCCGCAACGGCATCCGCTACACCTTGGAGCGCCTGGCCGACCTGGGGCATGGCGCCGATCCGGCGGTCCCCTACCTCACCGGGCTGCTCACGAATCGCGAGCCCTCCATCCGCCGCTCGGCCGCCGCGACCCTGGACCTTCTCCGCGCGACCCCGCGCATGGCCCCGCCTGCACCACCCCGGCGACACGAGCGAAGATGAGTCCGGTAGGGTGCGTCGAGTCCGCGACGACGCACCCGGAGGGGCG
>DASZMJ010000548.1:0-2688 GCA_035551935.1 Isosphaeraceae bacterium | reverse complement strand
TCGGCCGAAGGCTTCCTTGAGATACACGTACGGCCCGCCCGCGTGCGGGAGCATCGCGGCCAGCTCGGCCAGGGTGAGCGACCCGGCCATGCTGAACAGCCCGCCCGCGACCCAGACCAGCGCGATCCCGCCGAGGTAGGGGACGTCGCGCGCGATCTTGGCCGGGACGATGAAGATGCCCGAGCCGATGACCGAGCCGACGACGCACGACATGGCCGCGGCCAGGCCGAGCACGCGCGGCAGTTCGTGGGTGCCCGGCTTGGACTCGTTGGTCATCGGTCGGGTCGGCTCGCTTCCGGTTGGGGGGACGGGCTCAGCGTTCGGGTCCGCCCGGCCGAGCTTCGGGCTTGGGCTCGCCGCCAACGACCGGCTTGGGAGCCGGCGCGGGCTCGGCCGCGCGGGGCGGCTTCGGCTCGTCGGCCGCGAGCTTCACGACCGCGTTCAGGGCCGCCGAGGCCGCGTCCAGCCGCTCGACCAGCGCCGCGACCTGCACGGCGAGCAGGGCCGCGTCGTTGTCGTTGACCGCCTGGCGGACGCCCGGCAGCGGCCAGCAGGAGTAGCCCGTCGTCAGGCCGGGCGCGTAGATCGAATGCTTGAACCAGGGCCGGCCGGGCAGGCCCGCCGGGACCAGGAACGTCCGCTCGACGCGGGTCAGGGCGTCGTTGACCCGGGCCAGCTTCTCGGGCGCGACGCCGTCCTTGCTCGCCAGCTCGGACGTCGACCGATCCGCGGCGACGGCCAGGGCCTGGAAGTTCTTCACGGCCTCGACCAGCCTCGGCAGGCCGGCGAACTCGATCGGCGGCTTCGCGCCGGGGTCGACGGCGCGGACCTTCCGCACGACCATCCGCCGTAGGTCGTCGACGTGGTCGCGGACGGCGTCGCCGTAGCCCGTGAATTTCAGCGGCACCACCTCGGCCCCCGCGGCGCGCATCGCGATCAGGGTGTAGAGCCGCGCGGCGGTCGCGTGGGTGACGAACTCGGGGTCGCCGAACTTCTCCATCCAGAAGAAGTCGTCGTAGATCGAGTGATAGACGCCGTACCGGCCCGTGAAGCCGACGTCGATCGCCGGCACGCCCAGATGGTCGACGAAGGCCGTATAGTCCGACCCCGAGCCCAGCGGGTTGAGCTGCGGGGCGAACGACCGCGGTTGCCCCGCCAGGGACGCCGCCGAAACGGGCCCGCCGTTCCAGACCGTCTCGTCGAGGTCGAGCGGCCCGCCGCCGGCCCACGCCGCGCGCTGCTTGGCGACCCAGACCTCGCGGAGGCTCCGGCCGCTGCGGACGTCGGTCACGCCGGCCGCCGCCTCGAGCAGGAAGTCGCGCATCGAGGGCACGCCGTCGAGGTCGAGGTTCGGGCCCGAGACGGCCGAGTCGACGTTGAGCATCAGCACGGCCTTCTGGTCGATGTCGGCCGCGTGCTCGTCGGCCCACTCGGTCGAGCCGACGAGGCCGTACTCCTCGGCGTCCCAGCTCGCGTAGACGAGCGTCCGCCGCGGCTTCCAGCCCGCCTTCACCGCCTCGCCCAGGGCCCGGCACATCTCCATCGTCGAGGCCGTCCCGCTCGACGGGTCGACCGCGCCGTAGACCCAGGCGTCGCGGTGGTTGCCGATCATCACCCAGCGGTCGGGCTCGACCGCGCCCTTGATCGTGGCGACGACGTTCCAGATCGTCCGGACCTTGTATTCGTGCGTCACGGCGAAGTGGACCTCGCTCGGCCCCGGCCCGACGTGGTAGGGCAGCGGCAGCCCGCCCTGCCAGCCATTCGGGGCGTTCGGGCCGCCGAGGTTCTGGAGGATCGGCCTCGCGGCGTCGTAGCCGATCGGCAGCGAGGGGATCGTGGCGAAGTAGTCCTCGCGGATCAGGCCGGTCGCCTTCTCCCACTCCTTCACCTTGTTGACCTGCACCTGCTCCTTCTTCTCATTGAGCACCGTGGCGTTCGTATTGAGCGTGAAGCCGTCCAGCTCGTCGAACGGGATCCGCTTGGCGTTCTTGACCGAGGGCCCGTTGGGCGTCGAGGGGTCGCCCGGCCCGAGCGAGAGGAACTGCACGCTGCCGCGCTGCAGCGCCGAGCCGGGCCGGTACGGGCCGTTCGGGTAGACGTCGCCCCGGCCGTAGCCGTCGTCGGCCGGGTCGGAGAAGATGAGGAGGCCGCGCGCCCCGCGCTTCTGGGCGTTCCGCAGCTTCAGGCCGCGGAAGATCTCGCCGTAGCGGACCAGGACGATCTTGCCGCGGACGTCGACGCCCAGCCCTTCGAGCGTGGCGAAGTCCTCGGGCCGGCCGTAGTTGGCGTAGACGACCTGCGCGGCGACGTCGCCCGAGACGCCGTAGCCGTGGAACGCGGGGAAGGCGTCGGGGCTGGCCGAGTCCTTGTCGGCGGGGTTCGCGTCCTCGGTGATCTTCAGCGGCTGCGCGGCCGGGCGGAGGACCTCGAGCTTGACCGAGCCGGGCACGGGGTAATTGAGCAGGACTTCATATTCGGCGATCTCGGCGGTCCAGCCCCACGAGGCGAGCTTGTCGCGGAGGTCGACGGCCGTCTTGTAGTCGGCCGGGGTGCCGGCGACGTGGGGCTCCTCGGTCAGCCCGCGGAGCCAGGCCCGGGCGGCGTCGGGCGTGGGGACGGCCAGCGCGCGGGCCTCGGCCGCGGCCTGGGCGTCGCGCGAGGCCGGCGCGAAGCCGATCGGCCCGGCCT
>DASZMJ010000547.1:0-4762 GCA_035551935.1 Isosphaeraceae bacterium | reverse complement strand
GATAGAGAGAGTAAGATACAATGATCCCAAACTCTCTATCTCTCTTCTCCGTGTCCTCCGCGGCCTCTGTGGTGAATCCCCGCTTCAATCCCCATCACAGCCCGTTCAGCACGACCCTCTCCGCCCTTCCCCTGGCGGCCGGGATGTTGACGCGGCCCTCGCGCAACGGGCCGACGCCGAGGGCGTCGAACGAGGTGGTGGCGCCGGCTTTGCCGTCGGCGGCGGTCTCGACGACCAGGCCGGCGAGGGTGAAGGGCAGGCGGTTCTGGACGCGGAAGGTGGTCACGCCCGCGGTGCGGCCCATCGGGGCGACGCGGACGAACGTCGAGGCGACGGCGCGGTCGATCGCGAGGCAGAGCGCGTCGGCGTCGACGTCCGAGATCGCCGCCGGGACCTCCAGTTGCGCCGTGCCGAGCGGGCCCCAGCTCCCTTGCGCCGTCGCGTGGCGGACGGCGATGCGGCCCTTGGTCAAACCGGGCTTCGACGAGGTCAGGTGGACGTGGAGCAAGAGCGCCGGGGCGAGCGAGGCCGGGTCGTCCTTGGCGTCGACGACCTGGATCGGCAGGCCGAGCAGCGCGCGGCCGGCCAGGTCGTTGCTGAGGTGGAAGGCCCCCTTATCGAGCGAGCTCTCGCCGGTGACGCGGACGAAGACGCGAGCCCGGGCCAGCTCGGCCGGGTCGAGGATGCCGTTCGGCCCGCTGGCGTCGAGCGCCTCGACGACCCGGTTCGCCAGGGCCATCTCGTGGGCGTTGAACGGCACGACGGTTTGCAGCGCGAGCTGCTGATAGGTCATCCCGTTGTAGACGTGCCACATCACCGCCTGCGCGACCTTCTGGCTGGTCCCCAGGGTCGCGAGGCTCCGCAAGGCCTTGCGGGCGCGGGGGTCGGGGGTGTACTGGTCGACGTCCATCAGGGTGAAGATGTTGTCGTCGGTCGGCGTGGTGATGCCGAAGTTGAGGCAGACGCTGGGCATGAGGAACTCGACGGCCTTGCCCGCCGGGACGACGACGCCGTCGGCGGTCCGCGGGTCCTCGGCGGGGACCGACTGGAAGGCGGCCGAGCCGGGGCTGGAGCCGGTGCCGGGGCGGGTCAGGCCGGGGGTGAAGGCGCCGAAGCCGCCGGCGCGGTTCGTCGGGGCGCCGAGGCCCATGCTCTGGAAGGCGCCGCCGGCGCCGCCGCCGCCGCCGCCGCGGCCGCCGGGCTGGCCGAGCGGGCTGGCCGAGGCCACGAGGCCCGGCGGGATGATCACGCGGAGCCGGCGGTCGGTCGTGTTCCGGATCGAGAACTTCACGCGGTCGGCGCCGTGGCCGCGGACCTTGACCTGGAGGTCGCCGGACCGCTGGCCGTCGAGGACCGCGACGCGGCCGGGGTCGGCGTCCCTGGTCGGGGCGGGCGCGGCCCGGTCGGCGTCGGCCTGGCCCTTGGGCTTGGCCTCGACGGCGGCCCGGATCAGGGTCTCGACGGTCGGCCCGCCGCCACGGGCGGGGGCCCTCCCGGGCTCGTCGGCGCGGCCGACGCCGCCGAGGAGCGTGGTGCCGAGCAGCAGGCCCGCGGCCGACCAGGCACGGGCCAGGCCAAGGTGTCGCCACAACATCGCGTTGGACCTTTCTGGACGGGGTCGCCTTTGTCGGTCGAGTGCGGGGGGACGCTCGGGTCGGTCGGGGTCGATCGGTCGATCGGGCTCCGGCCGGCGCGACGGCTCCAACTAGGATACAAGACGCACGGGGGCGCCGTCGAATTCGGGCCGGTGTCGTCTTATTTGTCGGCCGGGGCGGCCGCGAACATCGGCCGAATCGGCGACTCGACCCGGACCGGACCCCGCGGCATCCGCGCAATCCCCACGACCGAAATCGCCTGCGACTGCGCCGGCGCCCTGGCGCCAGCGGCCATCTCGAACGTCAACTCCATGCCGTCCTGGCCCGGCGTGAGCCGCGGGTTCCCGACGAGCTTGACCCCCTCGGGCAGGCGCTCCGCCCTCAGGTCGATCGGCCCGGCGAAGCCCGGCTCGCGGCGGACGGCGACGAAGACCTTCGCCTGGCCCCCCGGCGTCAAGGCGATCGGCCCCGGCGCCACGTGGACCTCGATCGGCGGCCGGACGACGAGGGCTACCTCGCGGTTGACGACCTCCTCGCCGTACGGGGCGATCCGGACCTTCGCGAGCCTCACGCCCGGCTCGGCGTCGACGGCCGCCGTGATCCGGACCGTCGCCAGCGTCCGGGGCGGGAGCAGGCCGAGCACTCGCGCCGTGGCCAGACGACCGGAGCCGTACGAGCCCGGCGCCGGGTTCTGCACCTGGGCGAGCAGGCCGTTGCCGGCCGCCTCGGCGTCGATCCGGACGTCATTCGCCTTCAGTCGGGCCGGCCGCATCGTGAGGGCCAGGTCGAGCTGGCCGCCCTGGAGCAAGGGGCCGGGGACGGTGAGGTCTTCCAGGGCGAAGTTCAGCGGCCTGGGCGGGCCGAAGACCAGGGACCTCGGGTCGCCGAGGACGCGGATCGGCAGGTCGGTGACCTCGTGCGTCACCGGCCGCTGGGCGCCGAAGAACTGCGGCTGCTGCGGCGGATCGGCCTGGATCGGTACGGCCAGTGTGGCCACACGGCGGATGATCGTGCCCGAGTCCGACTTGGCCGTCGCCACGATCCGGAACTCGCCCGAGACCGCCTCCGCGTTCGGGGCGACCTTGAGCAGGAGGACCCCGCCCGAGGCCGGGGTCGCCCGGATCGCGCGGGCGTTCTTGGGCAAGGCGCTGGTCCGGATCGTCACCGGGTTCGACGTCACCCCCGCCGGCAATCCCTCGGCCTTCACCTCGATCGGGCCGACCCTCCCCTCGGGCTGGACCAGGAAGTTGACCGGGACATTCGCCCCCGGCTTGAGGTTGTACGCCCCACCGGACCCGGGCGTCGGCTTCGGTCGCCGGGCGCCGGGCCGGACGACTTGGGGCTGGACGCCGCCGACGAGGAGGGTGATGTTGAAGTCGGGGTGCGGCTGGCCGACCTCGAGCCGATAGGCGTATTCGGGGCCGCCGTCGCCGTAGCGGTCGGCGACCTCGACGGTCACGTCGCCGTCGGCCAGGGGGGTGTACTCGACCCGGCTGTCGGCGGGGAACTCCTGGTTGTTGCCGAAGAAGAATTGGCCGCGGAAGGCGTTGGGGTCGAGGCCGGGGTCGTCGTTCTCGGCCAGTTGCTTTCCCTTGGCGTCGCGGAGGGTGACGACCGAGTCGAGCCACGACCCGAGCACCGCCGCCCGGACGTGCACGAGCACCGGCACCCCCTTCTTGACCGGGATCGTGTACTTATCGACCTCGCCGGGCTTGTCGAGCCGGCCGTTGGCCGTGCCGCCGATCGGGATGATCGTCGGGGCGTCGCCGGCCCCTTCCGTGACCTCCGGCCCGTCGCCGACGATGAGCCTGTCCGGCGCCAATGCCGGTCCGCCCGGGCCGTCGAACGGGCCGGGATCGACCCGGGCCCCGGGCTCGTCGGGCAAGGTGATCGTCTTCGACCTCGGCTCGGTCAGGCTCCCGCCGGCGATCGCGACGGTGATCGGCGTCCCCTTCGGCCCGCCGAGCGGGAACATCCCGGTGGCATACGGCCCCGAGTCGAGCCGCAAGCGGTAGACGGCGTGCTCGGACCCGCTGTACTGGTTGTCGCGGACCTGGATCACGTAGTCGGACGAATCCGGGAAGACCAGGGTGAGCCGGCAATCGCGCCCCAGGCCCTTCGTCTCGTGCGACTGGGCGATCGCCACGCCGGCCTTCGTCATCACCGTCAGGACCGGCACGATCGAGGTGCCGAGCCGCCGCGCCTCGACGTCGATCGTGACGCGCTGGCCGGCGGTCCCCTTGACCTTGAAGTGGTCGAGGTCCTGCGGCTTGATCCGGCCGCCGACGGCACCGCCGACGGCAACCTCGTTGGCCTTCTCGGGCGCGTCGTTCGGCTCGGCCTCGACGCCTTGGGCCAGCGTGTCGGCCCGGAGCAGGACCAGGTTCGACAGGCCCCCCGGCCCCGACGCTCGGACCTCGCGGACTCCCGGCGCCGCGTCGGCGGCCACCTTGAGCACGACCGTCGCCGACGTCTCCGACTTCGCGTCGATCTTGACCGCCTCGACCCCGCTCCCCGAGACGACCAGCCGGTCCATGCTCTTGAGGTTCGCCCCCGAGAGCGTGACCTCCGTCTCCTTGCCGATCGTCGCCGACGGCGGGAACATCTGGGCGATGACCGGCGACGTATCCTCGTTCGATGGAGCCGGTTGTGCCATCTTCCTCGTCTGCGCCACCGCCCCCGGCGGCAGCCCCAGGCCGAGGACCGCGACGACCCCGATCGCCCCCCACGCCGGCCGCGACCATCCCCGGACCATGGTGCCGTCCTCCCGACTCAAAGAGGCCCGTCCGCGCCGCTCCGAAACCTGTCGTAGCCTCCAGGATACCCGAGCTTCGCCGCCGTTCAACGAAATCTTTCCGACTCGCGCCGAATTCTCTCGGATTCCGGGCAGGGGTCGTGGAAGCTCACCGTCGTTCGAGGCACCGGCGCGATCGGGGGTGGCACGCCCTTGCGGGGCGCGGTCCGCGGCCCGGCCACGCCCCGCAAGGGCATGCCACCCGACGAATTCCCTCGGATTCTCTCAGGGGGATTGCCAAGTCTCTCCGCCTGACCCGCATCCCCCATCCCGGCCCTCCCGACCAGGGGCTAATTTAAAAATAAGTACATATCATCATTTTTCCGCAATCTCCCCGTCGCAGGCACGCTCCGCGTGCCGTCCGCCCTCCACA
>DASZMJ010000546.1:0-21393 GCA_035551935.1 Isosphaeraceae bacterium | reverse complement strand
CCCCCCGATTTCCCCCCTCGTGCGGAGTATGCCCGCCGCCTCGCGGCCCATCGCGAGGCGGCGGCGCGACTGGAGCGGCCGTTGCGGCGGCTCGCCAATGCGCGGATCGCCGTCTTCCTCGCGGGCCTAGTCGGGCTCTGGCTCGTGCTCGAACGGCATCAACTGATGCCGATCTGGCTCGTCGTGCCGATCGTCGGTTTTGTTGCACTCGTCGTCCTTCATGCCCGGCTGGACGGCCGACGGCGGCGGTCGGAACACGCGGCGACCTACTTCGAGAAGGCCCTGGCGCGGCTCGACGGCGAGTGGTCGGGGCACGGCGACCCGGGGACCGCGTTCCTCGACCCCGAGCACCCGTACGCGGCCGACCTCGACCTCTTCGGCACGGGCTCGCTCTTCGAACGGATCTGCCAGGCCCGCACCAACGGCGGCCGCGCGACGCTCGCCGGCTGGCTGCTCGCGCCGGGCGAGCCCGAAGTCCTCCGCGATCGGCAAGGGGCCGTCGCCGACCTGCGCGACCGGCTCGACCTGCGCGAGGACCTGGCCCTCCTCGGCGAAGACCTGCCCGAGGGGGCCGACCTCGCCGGGCTCGTCGCCTGGGGGAATGCCCCCGCGCGGCCGTTCCCAATATGGGCGCGGCTCGTGGCGCCGGTGCTGGGCGTCTACGCCCTCGGCGCCCTGGTCGCCTGGTTCGCGCTCGACATCGGCTCGGGCCCGTTCCTGCTCGGCCTGGTGCTCGACGCGGCCTTCTTCGCCCTCTGGAGGCGTCGGGTCCTTGATGTCTTGAAACCGCTGGAGCGCCGGGCGGATGACCTCGCCGTCTTCGCCGACCTGCTCGCCCGGATCGAGCGCGAGCCGTTCCACGCCCCGCGGCTCGTCGCGCTCCGAGGCGCCCTGGAGACCGGCGGCGCGCCGCCGTCGCGGCAGATCGATCAACTCCGAAGGCTCGCGGCCATGCTGGCGTCGCGACGCAATCAGGTCTTCATGCCGTTCGCGCCATTACTACTCTGGGGCACGCAGATCGCCTTCGCCGCCGAGGCGTGGCGGGCGCGGTCGGGGCGGTCGATCGGGGCGTGGCTGGACTGCGTCGGCGAGTGCGAGGCATTGGCGTCGCTCGCGACGTTCGCCTTCGAGGGCCCCGACGACCCGTTCCCCGAGGTCGGCGCCCCGGGCCCGAGGTTCGAGGCCGAAGGCCTGGGGCACCCGCTCATCCCGGCCGATCGCTGCGTGCGGAACGACGTGCGCCTGGCCGACGACCTGCGCCTCCTGGTCGTCAGCGGGTCGAACATGGCGGGCAAGAGCACCTTATTACGGAGCGTGGGCGTCAACGCCGTGCTGGCGCAGGCCGGGGCGACGGTGCGGGCGTCGCGACTGGTGATCTCGCCGTTGGCGGTCGGGGCGACGTTGCGGGTGCAGGACTCGTTGCAGTCGGGCCAGTCGCGGTTCTACGCCGAGATCCGCCGGATCCGCCAGCTCGTCGACCTCGCGGGCGGGCCGATCCCGTTGTTCTTCCTGCTCGACGAGGTCTTCGCCGGGACGAATTCCCACGACCGCCGCGTCGGCGCCGAGGCCGTCGTGCTCGCGCTCATCGACCGCGGCGCCATCGGCCTGGTGACGACCCACGACCTCGCCCTCGCCGCCGTCGTCGACCGCCTCGCCCCCCGCGCCTCGAATGTCCACTTCGTCGACCACCTCGAGGACGGCGTCCTCCGCTTCGACTACCGAATGCACCCCGGCGTCGTCCGCCACGGCAACGCACTGGCATTGATGAGGGCGATCGGGCTGAGTGTCCCGGAGGAAGGGGATTCAACCGCAGATGACGCGGATTTCGCAGAGGAATAATAAACAAGTTTTCATTAATATTATTGTTTTCCCCTGCGAAATCCGCGTCATCTGCGGTTGAATCCCCTTCCCTCCCCCGCGGGACTCCGCACTTTTCAAGGGGGCGTGGGAAAGGCTATGGTGGCGACATGACGACGTACATCGTGACCGTGACGGCGGCGGACCGGGTGGGGATCGTGCATTCGGTGGCGGGGACGATCCGCGACCGGGGTGGCAACATCCTGGAACTCAGCCAGACGGTCATGCGCGACTTCTTCACGATCATCCTGGCCGTCGAGTTCCCCGAGCCGCTCGACCCGGATGGGTTGGCCGGGGAGATCGCCGAGCGGGGCGAGCGGTTCGGCCTGACGGTGGCGGTGCTCGAGGCGGCCGAGGCCGCGGCGGCGCCGCCGGTGCCGGACGGGGAGCGGTTCCTGCTGACCGTGCTGGGGGACGACCACCCCGGGAATATCTACGGCATCGCCGGCTGCCTCGCGTCGCGCGGGGTGAACATCGTGGATCTGCACGCCCGGACGGAGCCCGGGGGCCGGTTCAGCCTGGTGATGGAGGCGTTCCTGCCGCCGGACCTGTCGCCGTCGGAGGTCCGTGCGGAGTTGCAGGCGTTCGGCGAAGGATTGGGCCTGGAGTCGTTCGTGCAGCACGAGAACATCTTCCTGGCCACCACCGAGCCCAGCCCGGTGCGGGTCGGGCCGGGTCGCGACGGCCTGGGCGAGGCGAAGGGAGAGGCCGTTGTACCGCACTGAGGACGTCCTGGCCACGTTGGGGATGGTCCGGCAGCACAAGCTCGACGTCCGTACGGTGACGATGGGCGTGGACCTCCACGCCTGCGCCGCGCCGCACCCGAACGTCCTCTGCCACCGCATCCGCGACCGCCTCTTGCACTACGCCGGCCGGCTCAAGGCCGTCTGCCGCGAGGTCGAGCAGCGCTACGGTATTCCGATCGTCAACCGCCGGCTCGCCGTCAGCCCGATCGCCCAGGTCGCCGCCGGCCAGTCGGCCGAGGGCTATCATGCCATCGCGCGGACGCTCGACGCGGTGGCCGACGAGGTCGGCGTGGACCTCGTCGGCGGCTTCTCGGCCTTGGTGCAGAAGGGGTGGACCGAGGGGGATCGCAGGCTCATCGCGGCGTTGCCCGAGGTGCTGTCGACGACCGGCCGCGTCTGCGCGTCGGTCAACGTCGGCACGACCGCCGCGGGGATCAACATGGACGCGATCCTCGCCATCGGCCGGGTCTTGAAGGACACGGCCGAGCGGACGCGCGAGCACGACGGCTTCGGCTGCGCCAAGCTCGTCGTCTTCGCGAACGCCCCGAGCGACAACCCGTTCATGGCCGGCGCCTTCCACGGCGTGGGAGAGCCGGACTGCGTCATCAACATCGGCGTCAGCGGCCCCGGCGTGGTCAAGGCGGCGGTCGAGGACCTCGTCGCCAACGCGCGGAAGTCGCCGACGCTCGGCGAGATCGCCGAGGAGATCAAGAGCACCGCCTTCCGCGTCACCCGCGTCGGCGAGCTGATCGGCCGCGAGGTCGCGGCGCGGCTGGGGGTCGCCTTCGGGATCGTCGATCTGTCCCTGGCCCCCACGCCCCAGGTCGGCGACAGCGTCGGCGAGATCCTCCAGGCGATGGGCGTCGTCCGCCTCGGTGCCCCCGGCTCGACGGCGGCGCTGGCCCTGCTGAACGACGCGGTGAAGAAAGGCGGGAGCTTCGCCAGCTCGTCCGTCGGCGGCCTCTCCGGCGCGTTCGTCGCCGTCAGCGAGGACGCCGCCTTGGCCGACGCCGTCGCGGCGGGCGACCTCACGCTCGCCAAGCTCGAGGCGATGACAGCCGTCTGCTCCGTCGGCCTCGACATGATCGCCGTGCCCGGCGACACCGACGCCGAGACGCTCGCCGCGCTCATCGCCGACGAGGTCGCCATCGGCGTCATCAACCACAAGACGACCGCCGTCCGCGTGATCCCCGTCCCCGGCAAGGCCGCCGGCGAGCTCGCCGTCTTCGGCGGCCTCTTCGGCCAGACCGCCATCCTCCCCATCCACGCCGCCGGCGGCTCGGCCGCCTTCGTCCGGCATGGCGGGCGCATCCCGGCGCCGTTGTCGAGCCTTCGGAATTGAGCGCGAACGTCGATTGGCCGCGGGGCTAGGAGGCAGCCCATGAGGCCGCGGTGGCCGAGCACGAGGTCATGGCTGGTCCTCAATGCGATCCTCTGCATCGTGTTATGTGGCTCGAAAAACTATTCAATAAATAAGATCAAACAATTCAAAAATATTAGAAAATCCGAAGAGTACCGCCGGCTCGAACGATCGAATCGTTACCATTATCGCTCCGAGCCGTTGTACAAGGACCAGTACTTCCGGCACATGGCCAGCTACCATGAGCGGTTGGCCGAAGAGTACGGCCGCGCGGCCTACCGCCCGTGGTACCGAGTCGAGCCCGACCCGCCGCCCGCGGAGATCTTCGCGGACGACATCCGGTGAAGGATCTCGGAGACCGGTGATCGCCTTCGGCGGTCGACTCGACCGGGCCCGAGTCGACCGCCATCGGGTCCGTCAGCGGTCGGCTTCGGCGAGCAGCCGGCGTGTGGCCGGGTTGCTCGGGCAGTCGAGGACGGCGGCGGGGGGGCCGGATTCGACGATGAGGCCGGCGTCGAGGACGTGGACCGTCTTCGCGACCTGGCGGGCGAAGCGGATGGCGTGGGTGACGACGACCATCGTCTGGCCGTCGCGGGCGAGGTCGGTGATCACGGCGAGGACCTCGGCGGTCATGCGCGGGTCGAGGGCGCTGGTCGGCTCGTCGAAGAGGATGGCGTCGGGGCCCATCGCCAGGGCGCGGGCGATCGCCACGCGCTGCTGCTCGCCGCCGGAGAGCTGCCGGGGCATCGCGTCCAGGCGGTCGCCCAGGCCGACGCGGTCGAGCAGGGCCTTCGCGCGGTCCTCGGCCTCGGCCTTCGGGAGCCGGAGGACGTGGATCGGCGCCTCGGTGACGTTCTGGAGGGCCGTGCGGTGCGGGAAGAGGTTGAACCCCTGGAAGACCATCCCCAGCCGCCGCCGGACCTGACTCAACACGGCCGCGCGGCGCCGCTCGGGGTCGTCGGCGACGAGGCGGACGCCGTCGACCTGGACGCTGCCGCCGTCGAACCGCTCCAGGCCGTTGAGGCAGCGCAGGAGGGTGCTCTTGCCGCCGCCGGAGGGGCCGATCAGCACCGCGACCTCGCCGCGGTCGACCCGCAGGCTCACCCCGCGCAGGACCTCGCGGCCGTCGTGCCGCTTGATGAGGGCGTTGGCCTCGATCACGACGCACCCCCCTTCGCCAGCCGGCGCTCGGCGTGCCGCGAGAACCACGAGAGCGGGAGGCTCATCACGAGGTAGATCGTCGCCGTCGCGATCGCCAACTCGACGACCCCGCCGGTCGCGTTGGCCACGATCTGGTATTGCTTGCTCAATTCGACGAGGGTGATGACCGAACAGACCGACGTATCCTTGAACAAGGCGATGAAGTCGTTCGTGACCGGCGGGAGGACGAGCCGGACCGCCTGCGGGATGATGACCCGCCGGAGCGCCAGCCCGCGCGACATCCCCAACGCCAGCGCCGCCTCCATCTGCCCCGTCGGGATCGCCTGGAGCCCCGCGCGGTAGATCTCGGCCTCGTACGCCGAATAGTTGATCGCCAGCCCGCCGATCCCCGCGACCAATGCCGGTAGCCGCGCGACGTAGAAGAGCACGAACAGTTGCAGCATCAACGGCGTACCGCGCAGGAATTCGACATACATGCCGAGCAGCCAGCGCAACGGCCTCGGGCCGTAGAGCCGCCCGAGCGCGACGAGCAGGCCGATGGCCATCGCCATTGGCATCGAGGCGACCGACAGCAGGATCGTCATCGCCGAGGCGTCGGCGAGCAGCGGGGCGTACTTGCGCACGAGGGCCCAGCCGCGCTCGGACTCGCGGCCGGCCGAGGCGGGGAGGCGGTCGGGCGACCAGTCGGACAATTCGTCCTGGGCGTCGGTCCAGATGTCGTACTTCTGGTAGATCTGGCGCAGCCGACCGGAGGCGACGAGGCCCGCGATCGCGCGGTCGAGGGCGTCGCGGAGGGCCTCGTCCCCCTTGCGGAGGTAGATGACGTAATAGCCGTGGCCGACCGGCGGCCCGACGAGCGCGAGCGAGGGGTACTGGCCGCGATAGAACCGCGCGGCGGGCAGGTCCTGCAAGGTCGCGTCGATCTGGCCGTTGGCGACGGCGAGCATCGCGTCGGTGGCGCCGGTGAAGGAGACGACGTCGATCTTCGCGTCGCGATCATCGCGCGCGAACGCCTCCGCGGCCGAGCCGCCGAGCACGCCGATGCGCCAGGGGCGTCGGCCCTGCTTCGGATGCTTCAGGTCGTCCCACGAGCCGATCGGCCCGCCGCGCGGGGCCATGAGCTGGAGCTGGAAGACGTAGTAGGGCTGCGTCGCGAGGTAGTCGCGGGCGCGGTTGGGGGTCCACTCGTAGCCGTTGAGGACGAGGTCGATCCGGCCGCCGTCGAGGACGTTGAGGAGGGTATCCCACTGCCCTTGCGCGAAGACGGGCTCGGGCGCGAGGCCCTTGGCCAGCTCGGCCATCAGGTCGACCTCGAAGCCGGCGACCTCGCGGGGGGCCTTCGGGTCGGGGTAGATGTAGGGCCCGCCCCCTTCCTTGTCGGAGCCGAAGACGAGCTTGCCGCTCCGTCGCACGCGGGCCAGGGCGTCGCCGGCCTCGTCGCGCGCGCAGCCCCAGGGCCAGGGCGCGGCGAGCGGGAGCAAACAGAGGAGGAGCAGGGAGTGCCGGGGAAGTCGGCGAGAGACGGGAAGGGGGAGGGGGGCTGGATCCGGGCGGTCGTCGGACCTTCTTTCCATCAAGCGATCTCCTTCCGCGCCTTGCGGGCGCCCTCGGGGGAACGTCGGGACGAGAAGACGTCACGAAAGGAGAAGGACAGCGCCGCGCCGCGGAGGTTCGCGGAGGGGGGCCGAGGCGGCTCAATCGTGCTGCTGTGAGCGGAGTCGGCGGACGCGGCGGACGCGGCGGCGGACCTCGCGGGGGACGCGGGCGACCCGCAGGCGGGTGTAGCGGCCGACGAGGAAGCGGTGCCCGCGCCACATGACGCGGCGGTTGACCAGCGCGTCGAACCAGACGGGGAGGAGGAAGAGGTCCTTGACCGGGCTGAGCGCCAGGTGCCGGAGCTTCGGGAACCGGCCGCGGAGCCATTTCGCCTGGAAGGCGTCGCGCGCCATGCCCAGGCCGCCGAGCACGAGCAGGCCGCCCCAGGCGATGCCCGAGTCGTCGGAGAGGGCCCAGACGAGTCCCACGGCGCCGAGGTTCGTCAACGGCTCGAGCACGAACGCCGGCGCGGCCATCCGGCGGCGGATCTTGTACCACCGCGAGTGCCGGTTCAGGAACCATCGGAAGCCGCGGGCCTGGTTCACGTTGTCGATGACGTGGTGGCTCAATCGGATCGCGTAGCCGGCCTTCCGGACCTTGACGCCGATGGCCTGGTCCTCGGCCAGCAGGTTGCGGACCGCCGCGAACCCGCCGATGGCCTCGAGGGCCCGGTACGGCATCAGCATCGACTTGCCGACGACGCAGGTCGCGCCCACGACCGACGCCATGGCCACGCCGCCGGCGATGAAGCCGTTGAGCTGGAGGTTCTCGAGCGCCGCGCCGAAGTGCTCCTCGTCGACGCCCGCGAAGACGTTGCTGACCAGGCCGACGCCGGGGTCGGCGAGGTAGCAGGCCGTCTCGCGGAGGTACTCGGGCCGGACGCGGACGTTCGAGTCGCTGATCAGGATCACGTCGTGCTTGCGATACCGGTTCATCGCCGCGAGGTTCTCGACCTTCGGGTTCAGGCCGAAGGCCGGCGTGCCGACGACGAGCTGGGCGTCGTGGTCGGGGAACTCGCGGAGCAGGCCCTCGACGATCGCGATGGCCGGGTCGTCGGCGTCGGCGACGCCGAAGAGGAGCTGGTACGCCGGATAATCGAGCCGGAAGAAGCTGCGGAGGTTGTCCTCGAGCCCCTCGTCCTCGCCCTTCAGGGGCTTGAAGACCGTCACCGGCGGGGTGTGGTCGGGCATCCCCTTGCGGCGCCGGGTCTTCCAGACGAGGCAGGCGGCCGAGGCCAGGGTCGAGGCCACGGCCACGACGGCGACCAGGCCCAGCAGCAGGTTTCCGTTGATCATCGGCTCGTGCCCCCCGGCGGTTCCCGCCGCCCTCGGCCCGGTTCGGACGCGATCCCCACGGTCTTCCGATCCGTCGTCGGCGACCGCCACGGTCGCCAGGTCAGCCGCTCAACGCTCGTCGTCGCCTCGGAACCGCAGCACCATCTCCGCCTGGCAGCACGGGCACGGCTGCGGGTCGCGGACGCTGATCGTGCAGATGTCGCAGAAGTATTCGGGCGTCTTGAGCGTCCCTTGGTCCTCGACCTTGAAGCTCAGGACCTGGACGTACGGCACGCCCTGGAACTTCCTCCCCTGGACCTCGGCCTTGCGGCCGCGGAGGCGGCCGTCCTTGAACAGGGCCCGGCTGGCCTCATCCGACAGCAACGGGGTGATCGCCCCGTCGTCCCCGACCACGACGACCTGCTGCGCGACCGGGTCGGCGTCGGCCTTGATGCCGGTCGCCTTGAGGGCCTCGGTCAGCTCGACGACGCGGCCGGTGACGGTCACGGCTTCGGGCTTGGGGCGCGGATGATCGTCCGCGACCGGCGCCAGCAGGCCGATCCAGGCCAAGACCACCCACATCATCACTTCGACGCTCCGAGGAGGCGGGTTCAACGCCTTCCCATCATAGCCCCTTCGACCGCGCCATCCAAGCCTATTCGTCCGATCGCAACGTTCACGACGCCGGGGGCGCCGCGGCGACCGCGGCCGGGGCGGCATTCGGGCCCCGGTTCGGGGCGGCGTCGAGGGCGATGCCGCGGAGCTGGCGGGTGATCTGGCCGATGTCGGCGCTGGGGACTCCGGAGTCGTGGAGGGCTCGCTGCCCGAGGGTGATCGCCTTTTGCACCTCGGAACGCGGCAGGAAGGCGCCGTTCATGGCCACCTTCAACCCCCGCGCCAAGGGGAGGGCGTTGAACCCATGGCTCGTCCGCCGCGCGACCCCCGTGGCCAGGTGCTCGGCGAGCGCCTGCACCGGAGCCAGCGGGGGCTGGATCGGCCCCTGGACGACCCCCTGGAGGTCGGTGCTCAGCCGCGCCGTCATGGCCTTCGTGGTCGTCGCGCCGATCGGGATCGATTCCAGGTCCGCCCGGAGGCGCTGGAGGGCCGGGTCCTGGGCCACGGCGGTCCCGTTGTTCGGCCCGTAGTTCCGCCGGACGACGTAGTAGCGCCTCGGGCGGTAGTAGCCGCGGTGATAGCCGCCGTAGCCATAATGATGGCCATACGATCGGCGCCGGTAGCCCGAGGACCACGGGTTGTAGCCGTAGCCGAGCCCCGGAGATCCCACGCCGACCAGTCCGGTCCCGGCCCGGTTCACGCTGGCGGTCGGCCTCGAGACCGTGTTGACGGTCTGCTGGACGGCGACCGACCGGCCCGAGGCCGTCTTGAGCGTCGGCGCTGGGCCGAAAATGTTCTGCGAGAGGTTCGGCACGCCGTCGAACGTGTTCTGGGTCGGCTTGGGGACCGGCCCGAAGATGTTCTGGTTCGGATTCGGGACTGGCGAGAAGATGGAAGGCGTGATCGGGCTGGTGTTTGTGCTCGAATTCGTCGGGGTCGAGCCGACCTTGGCGAGCCTGGTCGCGGCCGTCGAGTGCTGGGGCCTGGAGGTCGGCTTGGTGTGTGGCTGGTTTATTGGCTTCGCGGGGGCCTTCGCGCCGGCGACGGTCGCGGGCTTGGGATGCGCCTGCGGTTTGGGGGCCGGGTTGTGGTGCGCCTGCGGTTTCGGGGCCGGGGCCTTGGGGGCCGGGTGATGGACCGGCGGCCGCGGGGCCGGGTGATGGACCTGGGGCCTGGGGGCCGAGCGATGCTGGACGGCGACCCTCGGGGCGGCGTGATGGACCTGGGGTCGGGGGGCGGCGTGATGGACCTGGGGCCGCGGGGCCGAGTGGTGGGGCGCGGAGGGATGGCCGCCGCGGCCGCCGGCCAGGGCGGCTGCGGGGAAGGCCAGCGTCAGGGCCGCCAGCAGGGAAAGGGCGGGGGTGCGCATCGTGGCCTCGCGATCTCCGGGAGCGAATCCCGGGCGGCGGAGGGTCCGATCCTTCGTCTCTCTCTATCCTAGTCCAACCGGCCCCGGGACACGAGGTTCCGCGCCGGTCGATCTTTTTGGCGGGTCCCATTGACCCCGCGACGCCGACGGCCCAATGATGAGGGGGTCCGGCCCGCCGCAGACGCCGCGCGCCCCGGCCGAGTTCCCCGGATCGAGTCTGAGGAGTTCCCCGGCATGTGGGGCGTCCTGCTCACCGCCTTGACGATCATCGGCGCCGTCCTCTCGCTCGTGCTGCTCGAGGGCCTGCTCAGCGCCGACAACGCGCTGGTGCTGGCGGTGATGGTCCGGCATCTGCCCAAGGGCCAGCAGAAACGGGCCCTGCGCTATGGCATCTGGGGCGCGTTCATCTTCCGCGCCATCGCGGTCGTCTTCGCGACGTACCTGCTCCAGTTCTGGCAGCTCAAGGCGCTCGGGGGGCTGTATCTCCTCTACCTGGCCGCCTCGCACCTGATCTTCGGCGAGGGGGACAACGAGGACGGCAAGCCGCGTCGGGCCGGGGCGGGCTTCTGGATGACGGTGGTCCACGTCGAGCTGGCCGACATCGCCTTCTCGGTCGACTCGATCCTCGCCGCCGTCGCCACCGCCGAGGGCCTGCCGGCCAACCTCCAATCGAACCGGCTCTTGACGCTGGCCATCATCTACACCGGCGGCGTGCTCGGCATCGTCGCCATGCGGCTCGTGGCCGGGGTCTTCCTGATCCTGCTGGAGCGGTTCAAGGGGCTCGCCTCCGGGGCCTATGTCCTGGTCGCCTGGATCGGCCTGAAGCTGATCGGCGGCGGGCTGAACGCCGCGCTCCATCCCGGGCTCTATTCCAAGGGCTACACCCCCACGCCCGGCAACTGGCGCGAGCAGCTCCCGGCCGCGATCCGCAGGCTCCATCTCGATCTGCCCGACGCCGTCTTCTGGGCCGGCATGCTCCTGATCTTCGTCGGCAGCATGCTCTACCGGCCGAATGCGAATGGCGACCGCGGCCCTGCCGTCGAGGAGCCGGCCGAGCCCGTCGTCGACGCCGACCGCCATCGGCCTTGAACCGAGCGGCCGGCCCTATTTCAACGCCTCGTTGATCAGGTCGGCCAGCCGGACGCCGGACTGGCAGAGCCGGCGACGGGCGATCGGCAGGGCGAAGTCCTGGTAATCGTCGCCCAGCTTCTGCCCGGCCTTCAGCTCGGCCGAGGCGCCGGGGGGCTTGTAGGCGAGCCGGGCGGCCAGGAGGCTCTCGGTGGCCCAGTCCTCGACCGTGCCGCGCGACCACTTAACCACCCGTTCGGGGGTCGCCAGGGCGATCAAGGCGGCGGCCCAGGCGTCCTCGTCGCCGCCGGCGTGGTCGAGGATGCCCGAGTCCCAGAGCCGGTGCAGGTTCGTCCCCTCGCCGTAGAACCGGAGCTGCAAGTCATTGCCGCCGCGGTCGTTGCGGTGGCCAACGTGGACCGGCTGGTGCATGTCCTCGACCAGGTGCACCAGCCACCGCAACGCCTCGCGACGCTCGGCCTTGGGGGCATTGCGGTCGGCCAGGACGCGGCGGAAGTCGGCGATCTTGGAGACGACGCAGCCGACCTCCGGGCAGAACTTGGGGTCGTATTCTGTCTCGGTGATCGGCACGTTGACGTAGTGCCACGGCGCCGTCTTCGGCCGGTCGCGGCGGACCTCGTCGGCCCAGGTCGAGGCGTCGGCCAGCGTTTCGCCCGGCTCGAGGAGTTCGGCGACGGCCTTCTTCGCCTCGGGCGTGAGCCGCGACATCGCCAGCCGGGCCGCGGCGCGGTGGCCGAGCCGGCCCCAGGCGCCGGCGGGCGACGCCCCGAGGACGACGACCGTGATCGTTGCAAGTGCTTGAAATGGCAACCGATCGCGCCTGGTGATCATCGCGGGTCCTGGTGCGTGTCGAGGGGGAACGGCTACGGGTTGGCCGCCCGGTCGCCGCCGACGGGCTCGCCGAGCGGGCGGCGGCCGAGCGGGCCTTCGCGCGGGGGAGCGGCGATGGCGGCGTGCGGCAGCGAGGCGCGGGCCTCGACGCGGCGGGCCTTGGAGAGGTCGACGGAGTGGTCGGCCAGGTCGACGTCGAAGCGGCGGTTGCCCGGGAGTTGCAGGGGGAGGCGGACGGTGAAGGTGCTGCCGCGGCCGGCCTCGCTCACCAGCGTCACGTCGCCGCCGAGCAGCTTGGCCAGCTCGCGGACGATCGACAGGCCCAGGCCGGTGCCCTGGTGCTCGCGGGTCAACACGCCGTCGCCGACGCCGGCCGGGCCGGCCTGGCGGAATTTCTCGAAGATCGCCTCGCGGTCCTCCTCGGCGATGCCGACGCCGGTGTCCTCGACCTCGACGACGATCTGCCGCCCCTCGGCGCGGGCGCGGAGGGTCACGCGGCCCCCCTCGGGCGTGAACTTGATGGCGTTGGAGAGCAAGTTGTAGACGATCTGCCGGAGCTTGCTCGGGTCCTGCCGCAGCAGCGGGATCGCCTCGTCGAGCCGGCACTGGAGGTCGATGTCCTTGCGCTCGGCCATCGGCCGGACGAGGTTCGTCAGCGCCTCGCAGACGTCGCGGACCGAGAAGTCCTCGACGCGGACCTCCATCTTGCCGCTCTCGATCTTGGCCAGGTCGAGGATGTCGTTGATCATCCCCAGCAGCATCTTGCCCGACGACTGGATGTTGGCCGCGTAGCGGCGCTGGCGCTCGTTGAGCTGGTCGCTGCCGGCGAGGACCTCGGAGAAGCCGATGATCGAGTTGAGCGGGGTGCGCAGCTCGTGGCTCATCGTGGCGAGGAAGTCGCTCTTGAGCCGGTTCATCTCGAAGAGGGCCATGTTGGCCTGCGCCAGCTCGTCGACCTTGCGGTCGAGGTCGCCGTTGACCTCGCGCAATTCCTGCTGCATGGCGACGAGGCTGTGGAGCATCCGGTTGAAGGCGTGCGAGAGCTCCTCGAACTCGTCGCCGGTCTGGATCTGGCTGCGGATGTTCAGCCGGCCGGCGGCGATCGCGTCGGAGACGTCCCGCAGGTGCTTGACCGGCTTGACGATCACGTAGCGGACGATGACGTACGAGGCGACCATCGCCAGGATCGCCGTGACCAGCGCCGCGGTGATCAGGATGGCGCGGTTGCGGTAGATGTCGCGGTTCGTCTCGTCCAACGGCAGCGTGATGACGACGGCGCCGGCGAGGTCGTCGGGCTTGGCGAAGACGGTCTTGCCGGCGCGGTCCTCGCGGGTCCGGTGGCAGCCGACGAGGCAGTTGGGCTTGAGGAAGACGGCCTGCATGTACTGGTACTGCTTGCGGCCGGGGACGGTGCGATCCTGGTAGAGGACAGGCCGGTCGACGCCCGGGTTGGTGCGCGGCCGGGAGGCGACCTGGAAGAAGAGCTCGAGGGCCTTCCGCTCGAAGTCGTCGCGCGGCTGGCGTCCCGGGTCGGCGGAATAGGGGTCGATCAGGTGCGACGAGTATAGGGGTTGCTTGTTCAGGGGCGTGCTCTCGCCGGCCAGCTCGTCGATGTACGAGGCGAGCTCGCGGCGGCCGAAGAGGTCCTTGATGTGGAGGTCCTTGAGCGTCGTCTCGGCCCGGACCCGCGCCTCCTTGCTCGTCTGGCCGATGACGAGCGCCTCGGTCTTCTGGCCGTACCAGTAGAAGCTGAGCGTCACCAGGACGAGGATGCCGCCGCCGAAGATGAACCGGCACTTGCGCTCGAGGCTGGTCTCGCCGAGCAAATGCTTGAACGTGCGGTACGACACCGGCCGTCCCCCGCTCGGGCCGCTGGGGCCCGGACCCCGATCGCCCCTGCCTCCCGACCTTCAACGGCGGTCGAGTCCCCGTTCCCGACCCCAACCATACCCGATCCCCCCCCTCGCGGCCAGACGGACCGCGATCTCGGCGGACCTTCCCGGCCGACCGGCCGCATGGGGAGGCGACGAGAGGAATCAACTGAAATCGAACACCTCGAGGTCGCTCGACACCTCGTGGAGGCGGGCGGTGAGGTAGGAGCGGATCTCCTCGCTGGTCTTGAGCTGGAGGATCTGGTGGGCGAACCGCTCGGCCTGGGCGGTGGTGACGGCGCCGAGGAGGGCCTTGATCGTGGGGACGAACGCCGGGCTCATGCTGAAGCGTCGCAGGCCCATGCCGAACAGCGCGAGCACCGAGCGGGGCTGGCCGGCCATCTCGCCGCAGAGCGTCACGGGCGTGCCGGTCCGGGCGCAGGCGTCGAGGACCATCTGCAAGACGCGGAAGATCGCCGGGCTCAACGGCTCGCAGAGGTGGGCGACCTTCGGGTTGTCGCGGTCGGCGGCGACGAGGTACTGGATCAGGTCGTTGGAGCCGATCGAGATGAAGTCCGTCTCGCGCAGGATCGCGTCGATGCAGACGGCCGCGGCGGGGACCTCGACCATGACGCCGGTCTTGACGTCCTCGCCGAACGGGACCCCCTCGCGCCTCAGGTTCTTGCGGACCTCGTCGACCAGGCGGTTGACGTACCGCAGCTCCTCCAGCGTGGTGATCATCGGGAAGAGCATCGAGACCTTGCCGTGTCGCCCGGCGCGGAGGATGGCGCGGATCTGCCGCTCGAAGAGTCGGGGGTGCTCGAACGAGAGGCGGATCGACCGCCAGCCCATGAACGGGTTGGCCTCGTTGCGGCGGCCGAGGTAGGGGACCGTCTTGTCGCCGCCGAGGTCGAGGGTCCGGATCGTCACCGTCCGGTTCGGCGCCTCCTCGATGACCTGGCGGTAGTACTCGTACTGCTCCTCCTCGTCGGGCACGTCCTGGTGGGTGAGGAAGAGGTATTCGGTGCGAAAGAGGCCGACGCCCGTGGCGCCGACGGCCTCGGCGGCCTTGGCGTCGGCGACGTTGTTGATGTTGGCCAGGAGCTCGACCGGGGCGCCGTCGGCGGAGATGGCCGGCTGGTCGCGGTTCAGGACGAGGCGGTCCTTCAGGTTGAAGAACTCGCGCTGCATCTTGCGGTAGGCGGCGACGGCCTCGGCATCCGGTTTGGCCAGCACGACGCCGTCGCGGCCGTCGACGACGATCAGGTCGCCGCTCTTGACCTCGCCGGTGATGCCGGTGACGCCCGAGACCGCGGGGATGGCGCGGCTCCGGGCGAGGATCGCCGCGTGGCTGGTGCCGCCGCCGATCTCGGTGACGATGCCGGAGATGTGTAGGTTGCCGAGGCTCATCGCCTGGCTCGGCAGGATCTCGTAGGTCACGAGGATGACCGGCTCGTCGCCGTTGCCGGCCGAGGGCGAGGGGGACGGGGGCGCGTCGAGCGCCAGGTGCGAGCCGATCCGCGAGATGACGTCGCGGATGTCGGCCATGCGTTCACGGAAGTATTCGTGCTCGCTGCGGGCGAGAGTCGCCGCATATTCTTGCAAGACCGCCTGCAAGGCCGACAATGCCGTCAGTTGCTGCGTCTCGATCAGCGACCGCACCTTGGCCAGGAGGGTGCGGTCGTTGACGATCTGGAGGTGGCTGCGGAAGATGTCGGCCTCGGCGGTGCCGAGCTGCTGGCCGACCTTGGCGACGATCGTCTCGAGCTCGCTGGCCGACATCGCCAGCGCGCGATCGAAGCGGGCGACTTCCACCGGCACGAGGCTCGGGTCGGCCAGCGTCTGCGGCTCCGACGACCCGAAGATCGTGTCCACCCGGTACGCGACGCCCACGACGACGCCGGGGCTGACCGCAATTCCTTTGTGCATGGGAGGCTCAGTCTACCAAAGGTCGGCCGCGCGACTCAAGCCGACGGCCTCCTCGCAAAGCCTCGCCGGGCTTCGGGCCCCTGCGCCCTCGCCCGACCTGCCGCTTCGCCTCGCGCCGACGCCGTCCCGGCCCCGCCGCGCGAACTTCGACACACACCTCGCACTGCAAGTTTCATACCCCGACCCAACGCCGAGGACAAGGGGCCGTCGATCCCGCCCGCCGTCCCCGTTAGGATCGACGATTGGACGGAACGACGACCTTGGATCGAGGCGACACCACGACCCGCTGCTCCACGACGCCCCAAGGTCGAGGGCCGGACGGCCCTCGTCGACGGGGCCCTCGAGCGCGCTGCCTGATCGATACCGAGGTCCCAAAGTCATCGGTTGATGCGGCTCACTCGCGGGAATGGGGCCGAAGCCGCGAGCCCTCTTGCCCGGCGGCCGTTGTCATGAAAGAATGGGGTCGCGAAGACGGTGCGACCCGTGGGGGCCGCGCTCGTCGGGACTCGCACGAGCTTGGGTAGCGAGCGCCCTTCCTCCGGGGCGTGGCGGAGACCCCGATCGTGAAGCCGGGACTCCCGGCGAGGCGGTCGCGGCCCTGGCCTCGTCGGGACGGAAGTGCCTGCCGCCCCGGAATCCAACGCCGCTCGGGACGTAACCGGCGCTCTACCGTGGAAGCAGGCCCGGTGTCGCGTCGCTGCTGCGGGCGGCCGCTTGCACGCACTCCGGACGGTCATCGATTCCCACCAGGCCGCCCACCACGATACCATCCCGCCGGACTCGCCGACGTCCGAACGCCCGACGACCCTCAACCGATGGAGTGGCCGAGATGCGCCGGTTGCCGCCGACCCTCCTGGCCGGCTTGCTGGCCCTGACCATCGCCGCGACGGCGAGCGTGGCCCAGCAGGAGCGGGCAAAGACGACGGAGCGAAAACCCGATCCGCCGGCGTTCGCCGGGGCCGTCCGCCCGCTCCTCAAGGCCTACTGCTTCCAGTGTCATAACCCGACCCGGCGCAAGGGCGGCCTGGACCTGGAGGCGATCGACGACGAGGCGGCGGCCCTCGGTCTGGTGGACCTCTGGGACCAGGTGGGCGAACGGCTGGCGGCCGAGGAGATGCCGCCGGCCAAGAGCAAGCAGCCCACCGGGGAAGAGCGCGGCCTCCTGCTGGCGTGGGTCGAGCACGTCGACCGGTCGCGGCCACGCTGCGACGAGCTGTCGCACGAGCAGCGGG
The DNA here is from genome assembly GCA_035551935.1 of Isosphaeraceae bacterium. Lineage (GTDB taxonomy): Bacteria > Planctomycetota > Planctomycetia > Isosphaerales > Isosphaeraceae > DASZMJ01. The sequence continues at coordinate 4,463 of DASZMJ010000546.1, read as the reverse complement.
CGAAGTCGCTGACCGGCACCACGGGCACGCGCCGGCTCAACCGCACGGAGTACAACAACACCCTGCGCGACCTCTTCGGCGTCGACCTGCACGCCGGCGACCTCCTGCCGTCGGAGGGGGGCGGCGGCGAGGGGTTCGACAACGCCGGCGCGACGCTCTTCATCACGCCGGTCCTGATCGAGAAGTACCTGGAGGCCGCCGAGCTGGTGCTCGGCACGATCCTGCCCGCCCCGGGCCGGGACCCGGCCCGCGACGAGGTCGAGGCGATCGTGCTGGCCACCGCGCGGCGCCGACTGCTCGGCGAGGGCCCCGGCCCGGGGCGGCCGCCCCGCGAGGCGGCGCGCGCGGTCCTCGAGTCCTTCCTGCCCCGCGCCTTCCGCAGGCCAGCCACCGCCGAGGAACTCGCGCGATATCTCGACGTCTTCGACAAGGCCGACCGGCGGGGCCTGCCCTACGACCAGGCGATCCGGGCCACGCTCAAGGCGGTGCTGATCGCGCCGAGCTTCCTGCTCCTCGTCGAGACCCCGCCCGAAGGACCGGGGGTCTACCGGCTCAACCCATTCGAGGTCGCCGCCCACCTGTCGTATTTCCTCTGGTCCTCGATGCCGGACGACGAGCTGTCGCGGCTCGCCCGGCAGGGCCGGCTGCACGACCCGGAGGTCTTGCGGGCGCAGGTCCGGCGCATGACCCGCGACCCGAGGTCGCGCGGGCTGGCCGACGGCTTCGCGGCGCAGTGGCTCGGCATCCGCGCCCTGGGGACCACCGTCCGGCCCGACGCCAAGCTGTTCCCGGAGTTCACCGAGGAGCTGGCGGCGGCGATGCGCGAGGAGACGGTGCTGTGCTTCGACGCCATCGTCCGCGAGGACCGCAGCGTGCTGGAGTTGCTCGACGCGCGCTTCACGTTCGTCAACGAGCGGCTGGCGGCGCACTACAAGATCGAGGGCGTCGAGGGCCCCCGGATGCGACGCGTCGTGCTGGACGACCCGCGGCGCGGCGGCGTGCTCGGGCAGGCCGGCATCCTGACCGTCACGTCGTACCCCCACCGCACCAGCCCGGTGCTGCGGGGCCGCTGGATCCTGGAGGAGCTCCTGGGCGCCGAGGTGCCGCCGCCGCCGCCCGACGTGCCCGTGCTCAACGAGCGGCGGAAGGACGCCAAGGGCCTGACGCTCCGCCAGCGGCTCGAGCAGCACCGCGCCAAGGCCGAGTGCGCCTCGTGCCACAGCCGCATGGACCCGCTGGGGTTCGGCCTCGAGGAATTCGACCCGCTGGGGCGCCGGCGGACCGAGGAGGGGGACAAGCCGATCGACAGCACGGGCAAGCTGCCGACCGGCGAGGAGTTCCGCGGGCCGGCGGAGCTGAAGGCGATCCTCCTGGGCAAGCGCCGGCCGGAATTCCTCCGCAACTTGTCGCGGAAGCTGCTGGGGTACGCCCTGGGTCGTGAGGTCAACCGCGTGGACATGTGCGTGGTGGACGATTGCGTCGCGGCCCTGGAGTGGGGCGACTATCGCCCCTCGCTCCTGCTGGAGACCATCGTGACCAGCTATCCGTTCCTGCACCGATATCACGAGGAATGAGGGACTGACGATGGGCGTTCGCACCCGGCCGCTGTCGCGACGGACCTTCCTCCGGGGCACGGGCGTCGCCCTGGGCCTGCCGCTGCTCGAGGCGATGGCGCCGCGGGCCGGCGCCGCCCCGACGGGCGCCGAGGGGGCCGGCTCGGCGCCGGTCCGGGCGGCGTACTTGTATTTCCCCAACGGGGCCTGGATGGACGCCTGGGTGCCCAAGCAGACGGGCGCCGACTTCGAGCTGCCCTTCAGCCTCGAGCCGCTGGCGCCGGTGCGCCAGCACGTGACGGTTCTCAGCGGGCTGGACAAGCCGTTCAGCCGGACCGGCGACGGCCACTACGCCAAGACGGCCAACTTCCTCACCGGGCTGCACGTCCGCAAGACCACCGGGCAGGACCTGAACTCCGGCGGCGTCTCGGTCGACCAGGTCGCCGCGGCCCGCGTCGGCCACCTGACGCCGCTGCCGTCGCTGGAGCTGGCGACCGACCCGGTGATCAACGGCCTGGACCGGGCCGTCAACTACACGCGGATGTACGGCTCGTACATCTCGTGGCTGCGGCCCAACCTGCCGCTGCCCCGGATCATCGACCCGCGCGCGGCCTTCGAGCGCATGTTCGGGCCGCGCGACGAGGCCGGCCGCCCGCTGCCGCAGCCGTCGCGCGCCGAGGACCAGAGCCTGCTCGACGCGGCGCTCGACGACGCCCACGCCCTGGGCCGACGCCTGGGCCGCAACGACCGGCAGAAGCTCGAGGAATACCTCGACTCGGTGCGGAGCGTCGAGCGGCGGCTGGGCCGCGGCCCGACGCCCGGCTGGCGGCCGCCGACCCGGCCCGACCCGCTCGTCCCCCCGCCCAGCATGCCGCGGCCCGCCATGCTCTTCACCAGCAAGGACAACGGCGGCGACAACGCCGCCGCGCCCGGGGCCGCGCCCATCGACCCGCCCGAGCTGGTCCGCCTGATGCTCGACATGATCGTCCTGGCCTTCTGGACCGACACGACGCGCAACGTGACCTTCATGTTCGCCAACGACGTCTCGCCGCGCAACTTCCGCTTCCTGGAGGGCGTGTCCGAGAACCACCACGGGTCGTCGCACCACGCCAACCAGCCGGCGAAGATCGAGTCGTACAGGATCATCACGCGCTGGCACGTCGAGCAGTTCGCCCACCTCGTCGGCCGCCTCGGCTCGATCCAGGAAGGCGAGCGCACGCTCCTGGACAACGCGATGATCATGTGCGGCTCGAGCCTCTCCGACGGCAACCGCCACGACCCCGATAACCTGCCGATCCTGCTCGGCGGCCGGGGGGGCGGCCGCATCGACGCCGGCCGGCATATCGCCTCGCCCAAGAACACGCCGCTGTGCAACCTCTATGTCTCGATGCTGAAGTGCCTGGGAATCGACGTCCCGCGCTTCGGCGACAGCACCGAGCCGCTGCGGGTGCTGCTCCTCTAGGGGCACCGACGCCCTCGGCATTTTCCACGGCGGACGCCGTGCCGGGCGAGTTCGGAAGACATCGTGCAGCGACCAACACGAGGGCTCCAGGACCGATGAAACGGGCCGCCATCCTCTCCGCCTTCGCCTTGATCGGCTCCCCTGCGGTCGCCCAGACGAAGGCCCCGCTGCCTCCCCTGCCGCCGCCCCAATCCGTGCCCAGGCCGGCGGCCGACACCGGCCAGCCCTATGCCCCCCAGGCGATCCTGCCCGGCGGCGTCGTCGTGCCGCTCTTCCCGCCGGGCTCGCCCTACCTCAAGGCCGACAAGCTCCACGTGCCCGAGTTCTACAACATGAGCCGGGCCGTCCCCGGCCGCATCAGCAGCATCGTCTCGATCCACAACCCCTCCATCGAGGTCCACCCGGTCGAGAAGGGCATCAACACCGGTACCGCGATCATCGTCATCGCCGGGGGCGGCCACCGGACCCTGAACGTGGGCGGCGAGGCCGCCGACTTCGTCCCCTTCTTCTCCAACTACGGCATCAACACGATCATCCTCCGGAACCGGCTGCGTGCCGACGGCTACGTCGCCGAGGTCGACGCCGTCCGCGACGCCCAGCAGGCCGTCCGCGTCGTCCGCGCCTACGCCAAGGAATGGGGCATCGACCCCAAGCGGATCGGCGTCATGGGCTTCTCCGCCGGCGCCGAGCTCGCCGCCCCGGCCGCCCTGCTCTACGAGGACTGGGACAGGAAGAACAGCGACCCCGCCGACCCGTTCGCCGGCATCTCCTCGCGCCCGGACTTCGTCGGCCTGATCTACCCCGGTCCGACGCCCTTCGCCCGCAACCGCACGGCGCCGCCCATCCCCAAGGACGTCCCGCCCGCGTTCCTCGTCTGTGCCGGCGCCGGCGACCGGGTCCACGCCATCTGGGCCCTCGATTACTATCAGGCGATGCTGATGGCCGGCGTCCCCAACGTGGAGCTGCACCTCTACGGCAACGGCCGCCACCCCGGCGACCCCTTGCCGGACGGGGGCCGCATGTCGGGCGGCCTGACCGACCGCGACGGCATCCCCTTCGGGACCTGGCAGCTTCGCTTCATCGACTGGGCCCGGGACCTTGGCTTCCTCCAGAAGCCCGGCCTCGAGACCAAGGCCGCGAAGGACGTCGCCGGTTTCGTCGCCAACCCGCCCCGGCCCTTCGGGCAGGGTCGCGGGGGCGCGGGCCGGGCAGGCCAGCCGCCCGCCGCGCCCGGCCGCGGCGACTGATACGGGATCGCCCGGAAGGCTCGTCGTTCGCCGTGGACCGTCCACGCCAAGATGGTCCGCGGTCGGGGTGGCACGCAGGGCGAACGCACGTGTTTCGCAAATCCTTGTCCTGCAAGGATTTGCAATCTAGTGCACGGAATTCACCTAGTCGCAAGTTCTTTGCAGACAAGGATTTGTGAATTAGATGCGTTTGCCCTGGGG
>DASZMJ010000545.1:0-9238 GCA_035551935.1 Isosphaeraceae bacterium | reverse complement strand
AACGACGCGATGGTGGGCCTGATCTTCAGCAAGCTCCGCCAGTCGCACAACATCGGCTACATCATCCCCAGCGAGGAGATCGACCTGTTCCTCAAGGACGTCACCGACGGCCATTACGACGGCAAGCCCGCGCTGCACGACCAACTCCAGACGCTGGAGAACGACGCGCTGCGGGGCATGCTCGGCCTGGACCGCAAGGCGACGGGCATGGTCGTCCACGTCCCCGACCGCGACGACTCCGACTACCCGCTCAAGGAGTGGGACCTGATCACCAAGATCGGCGACCACGAGGTGGACAACGTCGGCATGGTGCGGCTCAAGGACGGCCTGCGGCTGCGGTTCCAGTACCTGGTCCAGAAGCTGGCCAGGGACGGCAAGGTCCCGCTCGAGGTCGTCCGCAAGGGGGAGCCGATCGCGATCGAGCTGCCGGTGAGCAACAGGCGCCCGACGCTGGCCGAGTCGCTCCGGGGCCGATACCCGTCGTATTTCGTCTTCGGCCCGCTGGTCTTCACGCCCGCGACCGCGGACCTGCTCTCCGGCTTCGACCGCCTCGCCCCGGCCTTGAGCCGGATCGCCAGCCCGCTGGTGACCCGGCGCGACGACAAGCCCCGCTTCGAGGGGGAGGAGCTGGTCGTCATCCCCGCGCCGATGTTCCCGCACCGCCTCGCCGTGGGCTACTCGAGCCCGATCACCAAGGTCGTCAAGGAGGTCAACGGCGTCCGGATCCGCAACCTCCGCCACCTCGTCGAGACGCTCCGCGACGCGAAGGAGAAGTATGTCACGATCAGTTTCGACGACCACGCCTCCGAGACGATCGTCTTCGACCGCCGGGAGATCCTCGCCGCCACCGACGAGATCCTCACCGACAACGGCGTCCGGCAGCAGGCGTCCGACGACATGCGGGCGGTCTGGGAGGAGAAGAAGTGATCGTAAGCTAATTTCGTGAAATATTCATCTCTGATAGATCGGTAAGTAACGATATTCGACCGCCAGGGCCAGGACGGCCATCGCCGTGCAGTAGACGCGGCCGCCCGAGCGATCGTTGCCGTCGCCCGAGAGCCAGCTCCCGTCCCTGTCCTGGTGGTCGAGGAGGATGGCGACGAGCTTGGGGTAATAGGCGAGGAAGTACCTGTCGCCCACCTGGAACAGGGCCTGGGGGCAGTAATAGACCTCGTAGAAGAAGTAGGAGCTGCCCCAGCGTGGGGGGTGCTTGAGCAGGTACTCGGCGCCGGCGACGGCCTCGGGCCCCTGGTGCTCGCCGCAGATCTCCAGCGCCAGGACGCCGGTGCCGGTCCGGGGGTTGTTCGGGCCGCCGCCGGGCTGATAGCCGAACCCCCCCTCGTCGCGGTGGGCGCAGCGCCTGATGTAGTCGAGCGCGCGGTCGATGTTCTCGGACGGGACCGAGCACCCCGCCGACTTCGCGGCCCGAAGCGCCATGACCTGCCAGCCGCTGACGCTGATGTCGCTGTCGCGGCTGGTCGGCTGGTAGCGCCAGCCGCCGGCGTGGTTGGCGTTCTTGGCCATGTTCTGCGCCAGCACGATCAGCTTCACGGCGCGGGCCAGGGCCGTGCGGCAACGCTCGGCGACCTCGGCGTCGGCGGCCATGCCCACGACCTCGGCGAGCATCAGGGTGCTGATGCCGTGGCAGTACATCGGGCCGTGGCTCGCGTTCGAGACGATCAGGCCGTTGGGCCGCTGGTGGTCGAGGACGTATTTGATCCCTTTCTCGACCGTCTCGCGATACGGGCCGGGCTCGCCGGGGACGTGCCCGGTGGCCAGGTAGGCCATCACCGCCAGCGACGTGATCGAGGTCGCCCGGCCGAACCCGCCGGCTTCCCACGATCCGTCGGGCTTCTGCGACGCCTTCAGGAACCCCAGCGCCCGCGCGACCGCCGCGTCGGACGCGGGCGACGCGATCGACGGCCGCGCCGCGTCGTCGGGGGGGACCTCCTGCGCCCCGGCCGCGGAAGGCCGGAGCAGGGCGGCCGTCAGCGAGAGCGCCAGGGCCGTCGCCCGCGCGAGGCCAAGCTTACGGCGGTGGATACTCATGTCAACCTCATTCGGGTTTCTCGGCCCCGGCGGCGATCTCGCGGAAGTAGAGCTGGATGAGACGGGCGTAATCGTCGCGGTAGCGGCCCTGCGACATCTGGAGGATCTCGGTGCGGAGGTGGCCGGGAAGCTCGCCCCAGGCGCGGCCGGTCTTGCGTGCGATCGTGGCCTTGAGCTCGGTCAGATCTGGGGCTCCTGCGCCGGCGAGGGTCCCTTGTGGGTCGCCGCCGTCGGATTCCTGGGGGGTCCCCGGGCCGGGTGCCGCCTGGCCCTGGGCAATGGCCGAAGCCGCGGCGCCCTGGCCGGGCGCGGGCGTGCCGCGCTGCGCGGCGGCGCGGAGGTCGCGTGCCGCCTGCTGCATCGCCTGCCGCGCGGCCTGTGCGGCGTTGCCCCGCTGGGCCTGTGCCTGGGCCGGGTCGAGCTGTTGCGCCGCCTGGCGCATCGCCGCGCGGGCCTCGGCGAGCGGGTGGGGATTGTCAACGGGTGCGGCCGCGGCCTGGCCCTGGGGCGTTGCCTCGGCCGGGCCGCGCTCGGCACGGAGCGCGTCGGCGAGGTCCTCGGCCTGCTGCGCGCCCCGTTCGACGACCGCGGCGGCCTGGCGTTGCGCGTCGCGGGCGGCGGCGGCCTGGCCTTGAGCGAGCCGGTCGACGCCCTGGTCCATGGCGCGGGGGGCCTGCTCGCCGAGCGCCTGGGCGGCTTCCTGCGCGGGCCCACGCGCCCGGTCGCTGAGCGGTCTCGTCCGGTCGCGCAGGTCGGCCATCTCGCGGCCGAGCGCGACCGCATCGCGCCGGAGGTCCTGCTGGGGCGCGACCCGCTCGGCCAGGACCGCCTGCAACCGCTCGCGCAGCTGCCGCTCGCGCCGGGCCAGTTGCTCGGCCTCGGCCGCCTGCCGGGGCGACAATCCCAGCTCGGGGTCGTCCGGGGCCTGGGCCTGTTCGGGCTTCGAGGGGATGGCCGGCCCTGGCCGGGCCAGCCGGGCGGACAGGGCGTCGGCCGCCTCGGCGGCGGCGCGGACGGCCTCCCTCGGGTCGCGGCCGGGGATGGGCTGCGATCGTGGGTCGGCCAGCGCCCGGGCGGCGTCCTCGGCCAGGCGGACGGCCTCGGCCCTGGCCAGCGGGGCGTCGGGGACATCGAGGTTCCGCAGCGCCGTCGCGATCCGGTGCTGATCAACGGCCGCGGGCGGGGAGTGCGCGCCTGCGTCGGGATGGGCGAGCCGCGCCTGGAGGGCGTGCTGATCTGCGGCGAGCTCGTCGGCGAGGTCGTCGGCGGGGACGCGGCCGCCGAGCTTCTGCTCGAGGCGATCGAGCGCGGCGTGGGCCTCGGCCTGGAGGCCGGGCAGGGCGTCGCGGAGGTCGGGTTTCTTCCCCGAGGGGACGTCGCCCGCGCGGGCCGCCTTGAGCGCCTCGGCCAGGGCTTCCGCCCGGCGGGCGGCGCGGTCTCGCTGGGGTGCGTCGCGGGGCTCGACCTCCATCGCGCCCAGGACCTCGGCCGCCTTGTCCTGCTTCTTGATGACCGGCTCCAGCCGGCGGGCCAGCTCCTCGGCGTCGCGTGCGGGGTCGGCCGGGCGGTTGGGGCGGGGGCCGGTCTCGCGGAGGAGACGCTCGAGGTCGCGCGCGGCCTCGTTCGACTGTCGACGCGCCTCGTCGAGCTGCCTCCTCGCCGCGGCCCGGCGGGCCGAGAGATCGGGCAGGGCACCGGCCAGGCGGTTCAGGGCGGCCGACGCCTTGTTCTGTTGGGCCGCGATCTCGCGGGCCGGGGCCGCGTCGTTGCGCATCGTCTCGACGGCCTGCGCCGTCCCTTTCCGCGCGTCGCGGACGGCGTCCTCGGCGACCGGCTTCTTCGAGCCCGGTTTCTCGGGGGGCTCGATGGCGGCCGCGAGCCGTGCGATCGCCTCCTGGCGGTCGGCCAGGGGCTTGAGCTGCGCGGCCCGCGCGGCCTTCTCCTCAACGGTCGCCGGCGCCTCGGCCTTGCCCTGGAACGGGCGGAGGGCCTCGTTCACCTGGGCGTTGAGCGCCTCCTGCCGCCGCGACAGTCGCCGGGCGATGGCCTTGGGGTCGGCGGGGACGTCGTCGAGGTCGCGGGCGAGCCGGCGGAGCTCGGCCTCGGCCCCTTCGAGCCGCTGGCGGGCCTGGTCGAGGTCGCCGCGCTCGATCGGCTCGACGGCGTCGCGGAGGACGCCGGTGTTGAGCCGGCCCCGGCCGTTCTCGGCCAGCGGCATGTCGACCTCGAGCGCCAGTCGTCGGGCGTCCTCCTCGAGGGCGCGCTGGGCCTCGGCCAGCTCCTTCAGCTTGCCGGCCTGCGGCGCGACCTCGCCGGCCTGGCGGGCCTGTTCGCGCTGGGCCTCGGCCAGCGCGTGGGCCTTGCGGGCGAGCGCGTCGGCCTCGACGGCCTGCGCGTCCAGGACGTCGCCGCGCAGCTCGGGCGCCTTCTTGAGCAGGGCGTCGAGGTCCTTCTGGACGGCGTCCTGATCGGCACGGAGCCGGTCGAGGTCGGCGATCGGCCCTCCGGCGCGGTCGGCGATCGCCTCCTCGCGGCCGGCGAGGTCGCGGAGCCGCTGGAGGTCGGCGTCGCGCCGGGCCAGGGCGTCGAACTGGCGCTGCAGGTCGTCGAGGCGCTGGACCACGGCGGCGAGCCGGTGGTCGGCCTGGCGCAGGTCGTCGAGGCGCCGGGCGTCCTCGGAGTCGCGGCGGGCCCGGTCGAGCATGGCGCGGCTCGACTCGGCCTCGACCTCGGCGATCTGCCGCGCCGGGCGGGCGAGCGGGCGGAACCGGGCGTCGGGCTCGTCGGCCAGCTCGCGGGCCAGGAGCTGGAGCCGGTCGGCCACGGCGCGGGCCTCGGCCTCGCGGCGATCGAGCGCCTGCTGCTGGGCCGGCTCCCAGCGGCCGTTGCCCCGCTGCACGGCGTCGGCGGCGTAGCGGAGCTGCTCGGCCTCCCGGCGGTTGTCGGCCGCCGCCTTCTTCAATTCGTCGAGCTTCTCCTGCAGCCGTGCCCGTTCGGCCTCGCTCCGACGCGCCTCGAGCGGCGCGGCCTTCGCCACGATCGTCAGCGAACGGGCCGGCGACCAGGTGACGTTCGGCCCACGCGGCGCGGGGCGGTTGTCGGCCACCCGCACGCGGTAGCCGAGCGTGTCGCCCGGCCTGAGATTCAACGGCCTCAATTCGAGCCGCGCCTCGCCCCGCGCGGCGCGTGTGCCCAGGCCGGGCAGGGGGACCGCGACATGGCCCGACTCGGGACCGTCCGCGCCCGAGGGCCCCTGGCGCTCGATCGCATAGTGCAGCTCGACGCCGGCGACCGCGACGTCGTCGCGGGCCGCGACGCCCGCCGCCAGCACGTCCTCCGGGCTCGACTCCTGCGCGGCCGTCGACCCGGCCGCCACCGCCACGACCGGGGCCGCATCGAACCGCACGATCAGGCGGCGCGGGGTCTCGGGCCGACTGACCAGGCCGTGCGCGTCGCGGAGCGTCACGGCGTACGTGCCCGACGCCTCGGCCGCGACCGTCGCGGTCCCGCCGGTCCCCTCGGCCGACAGGGCGGCCACGACGCGGCGGGCGCCCGCCGGTTCCCCCCCCGAGGCCGTTGCCGAAGGCCAATCGACGGCGATCTCGCGGACCGGCCTGCTGGCCGTGACGACCAGCGACACCCGGCTCCCCTCCCACGCCTCGATCCGGCCCGGGTCGGGGGCCGTCGCGACCGGGAGCCTCGTATAGGCCGGCGGCTCGACCTTGACCGCGACCGCCGCGACGGCCGGCGGCTCGAGCGCGGTGACCCGGGAGCTCCGGCTCGCGGCCGACCCGCTCACCACCCGGTACGCCATCGAGCCCGTCAGCCGGGGCAGCGTCACCGCGAACGCCCGCGTGAGCGGCGAGGCCGGGTCGGAGTCCGATCCGGCGGGCATCGCGACCCGGTGCCAGGCCTGGCCCTCATGGCCGGCCTCGGCCCATTCGAGCCAGGCCGACTCGGGGGGCCCTTGGTTCCCGAACCGGGGCCGGATGCCGGCACGGATGGTCATATCGTCCCCGATCGCCGCCACGTGGTCGCCCGGCGCGACGGTCAAGATGAACCGGCCGATCCGGTCGAGGTCGGCCCAGGGGGCCAGGAACCGTCGGGCGAGGGTGCGATAGGCCGCCGGCCCGAAGGCCGCCGGGGCGGCGACCAGCCCCAGCGCGACCAGCCCCAGCGCCAGCGCCCGCGCCGGTCGCCGCAACGGGACGGCGCGGGCCGGATCGACCTCGGCGACGAGCGTGGCGGCCTCAACGGCCAGCGCGGCGATCAGGGCCGGCGAGCCATGCCTCGCCCGGTGCGGCCCGAGCAGCGCCACGGCCCCGGTCAGCCGCTCGCCGAGCCCGGGGTGGGCCCGCTCGGCCAACGCCGCCAGTTCGAACACCCCCGCGCCTCGGACCATGGGGTACAACACCCCGATGACCATCGTCGCGCCGGTCGCGGCCAGCCAGCCCCCCCAGATCGCCCAACGCGCCGCCTCGGGCAGCACCCCGGCGAAATCGGCCGCCATGCCCAGCGCCGCGCCGACCGCCAGCACCAGGGCGACCCGGCCCAGCCCCCGCAGCAACGCCGCCGCCCGGAGCCTGCGGCCCACCCGCCCCAGCACGCGGCGGATCGGCCTCGGCAACCGAGCGGGAGGGGTCTGGGCCCGAGCGTCGAGCGTGGCCTGGGTCATCGCCGACTCCTCTCCCCGCGCCGGGGATCGTCTTGTGGAATCCACAAAATGTTCAACCATGACAGCCTACGCTCGCCCCCTGGACAAGAGCAAGGCGAATCCCATCACGCGAGCACGCAAAGGTGGATCGGAAGGAGGATTGCGTTGCCAGGGGTCGAATTGCCGGGACGCCTCCCTGGCCCGATACGGTTCGTTGATCGGGGAGTCCGTCCGGCATTGCAGTCTTCCTCGGTCGATGTCCCAATTTTCTACTAATACGGTCCAATTTGGGAGATAACATCCGCGTTATGCTCGAGAACACTTGGGTTTTCCCTGACATGGGGTTTTCCTAAAAGCAATTATCAAAAAGATTTTCGTTCAAAATCCGTCCTGTACGGTCGATCTGGAAGATCGGCCTTTTCCCAGATTTTCAGATTATTGGTAGAAATTGAAAAATTTCTGCTTATACTAATTTGGTGAGCGTTGGTAGGACAATCAGGCCGATCGCCCGATTCGTGAGTCTGGTGAATGAAAATCCCCGCCCGTCCCCCATTAAATCAAGATGTATGGATGAATTTTGCTCCGGATCGGTTCGCGTTGATTCGCAGGACGGTCGTTGAGCCGACGATCTCCGGCAATTATCTCCACTGGGACGACTTGCGGCACCGAACGCCGCCTGCCGGGCTCACGCTCCAGGAGTGGTGGTTGGGCCTGAAGTTGCGTCGCGACGGGCAAGCACGGTCGGTCCCCCTTCAGGACACGCACGGGAAAAGCTTCGCGTTCAATCTGGCCGATCCGCTCCCCGAGAAGTTGCATCAGTTCGATTTGTCGGCCGGCGGAACCGTCCAGATGCCAGAGCCGGTCACGAACCCGGAGACGCGAAGCGGTTATCTCATCCGATCCTTGATCGAGGAGGCGATCACGTCCAGCCAGCTCGAAGGGGCTGCGACCACGCGCGAAGTGGCCAAGGAGATGCTCAAGCAAGGGCGACCCCCCCGAGATCGTAGCGAGCGGATGATCCTGAACAACTTTCAGACCATGCGGCGGATCATCGAGGTCAAGGGGCAGCCGTTGACCCGAGACCTGATCTTCGAACTCCATCGCATCGTCACGGAAGGGACCTTCGACGATCCCTCGGCGGCGGGTCGATTTCGCCGCGGTGATGAGGAATGTGTCGTCGGGGACGATCTCGGCGAGGTCTTCCACGTTCCCCCCCCGGCCGGGCTGTTGGAAGGGCGCCTGGATTCGATGATCGCATTCGCCAATGGGGAGACTCCCGGGTCGTTCATCCATCCCGCGATCCGATCCATGATCCTCCACTTCTGGCTCGCTTACGATCACCCGTTCGTCGATGGGAACGGCCGGACGGCCCGCGCCTTGTTCTACTGGTCGATGCTTCGCCATCAATACTGGCTTTTCGAGTATATCTCGATCTCCAGGATCATCTTGAAGGCTCCTGCCCAGTACGGCCGCGCGTTCCTCCACGCGGAGACCGACGAGAATGATCTCACGTATTTCCTGATCTACCACGCCCAGGTGCTCGGCCGAGCGATCGCGGAGCTCCATGAGTATCTCGGGCGACGGACGCGGCAGCTCGAGGACCTGGAGGCCGAGCTGCGCGGCATGGTGATGCTCAACCACAGGCAGCGTGACCTGATCGGCCATGCCGTGCGGCACCCCGGCACTCGATACACCGTGGAGGCCTACCGTCGGAGCAACGGCGTCGTTTACGAGACCGCCCGGACCGACCTGCTGGATCTCGTCAATCGCGGCCTCATGGACAGCCGGAAGGTCGGAAAAGCCTGGGTCTTCACCCCGGTGGGCGACCTCGAAGCCAGGCTCAAGCGGGCCAACTGAGTACGCCTCCTGGCGTTCCATGAGGAAGTTTGGTCCTTTCCGATCCCGGGTCGTCTTCCTTTACGGCCTTGGCCGAGGCACGCGAGGGCGAGGATCTCGGTACCTTGATGCTTGTAGGGCGAACGTCGGGTTGGTGGTCAATGGACAGCAAATCCAGCACAAGGTCATTATGATGCGAATGGAGACCCCAATGGCCGAGTTGCCTGTCCTGGAGGTTATGCACTTCCTGGAGCGAGAGAAGGTGTCTTGGTCGGGCACCTCGAAAACAGCGGGAATCCGTTCGTTGTCGGCAACAACCTATCGGTCAACGTCCTCAACGTCGGCTCCGTTTATGCTTCGGAGAACCTGCCGCGTGCGGCGGTGACGTGGATGGCGCTGAACCTCAAGGCCCAGGCCCAGCGGGTCGGCGTCCATAAGCTGTAAGCGTCGTGCCGCCCCTCACACCCCGCCCCCGTGGCGGGGTTTCTTTTTGCGCCGCGAATAATCAGGTATCGAGGCCGAATATCCCTCTTTCCGCACATCTCGGGCTAATTATTTTCGAATTTCTAACCCCTTGTGCAGTAGCAACTTGGGGCGACCAGTACATTGTGAACCCTTGTCCAAAGAGTTCGTATGCAGCACAAAATATATGACGTAAGTCCCTGCTGCATAAGAGAAATCGTGTGGAAAATCGCGCCG
>DASZMJ010000544.1:0-21376 GCA_035551935.1 Isosphaeraceae bacterium | reverse complement strand
GGTGCGTCGTCGCGGACTCGACGCACCCTACACGGCGGGGCGCGGCCCGAGGGCCGACTCGACCCCTTCGACGCCGACGACGGGGGCGGAGCAGGCGAAGTGCTCGCAGATGTAGGTGGTGACAAGAGAGTCGAGGGCGGGGCGGTTGGCGACGAGGGGGACGAGGGGCGAGAGCGTCGCGACGTGCTCGGGGAGCGAGGGGGCGACGACCTTGTGGGGGAGGAAGCGGGAGGAGATCGTGGCGAGGACGGCGGCGAACTCGGCGGGGTCCGAGCCGGCGACGACGGCGAACTCGCGGGGGGTGGCGAGGGAGAAGTCGAGCGCGATCAACGCCTGGCCGGCGGCCATCGGGGCCTGGGAGAGGATGGCGCCGAGGGCGGAGAGCGTGGCGCGGCCGGCGTCGGCGAGGGCCTCGCGGCCGGTCAGGGCGGCGAGGCGGAGCAAGGCGGTCGCGGCCATCGCGGCGCCGGAGGGGGTGGCGTTGTCGTAGAGGTCGGCCGGGCGGGCGATGAGGGATTCGTGGCCCGCGCCGGTGTAGAAGAAGCCGCCGGAGTCCTCGTCGCGGAAGTCGGAGAGCAGGACCTCCGCCAGGCCGAGGGCCGTTTCGATCCAGCGCGGCTCGCCGCCGGCCTCGAAGAGGCGCGTGAGCGCGTCGACCAGGTTCGCGTAGTCGTCGAGGAAGCCGTTGATCTTCGCTTGCCCATCTTTATACGTGTGCAAGAGGCGACCGTCGGGGGTGCGGAGGGTGTCGAGCAGGAAGCCGGCGGCGCGGCGGGCGGCGTCGAGGTAGCGGGGGTCGTCGAGGACGCGCGAAGCCTCGGCCATCGCCGCGATCATGAGGCCGTTCCAGGACGTGAGCATCTTCGTGTCCTTGCCCGGCGGCACGCGGCGGTCGCGCGCGGCGAGGAGTTTCGCGCGGTCCTCGGCCAGGTCGGCGCGGAGGCCGGCCTCGTCGCGGTTCAGGAGCTTCGCGGCCTGGGCGATCGGCTTGGGCAGGTGCAGGATGTTCTGGTGCTCCCAGTTGCCGGGTTCGGTCACGTCGTAGACATAAGCGAATGCCTCGGACCGCTCGCGGCCGAGGACGTCGCGGACCTCGGCGAGCGACCAGACGTAGTATTTCCCCTCGACCCCCTCGCTGTCGGCGTCCTCGGTCGAGTCGAAGCCCCCCTCGGGGCCGGTCATGCGGTCGAGGACGTAGTCGAGCGTCGCGCGGGCGACGTCGGCATAGGAACGGTCGCCGGTCGCCTGATAGGTTTCCAGGTAGACGGAGGTGAGCAAGGCATTGTCGTAGAGCATCTTCTCGAAGTGGGGGACGAGCCAGCGGTCGTCGGTCGAGTAGCGGGCGAAGCCGCCGCCGAGGTGGTCGTAGATGCCGCCGCGGGCCATCATGTCGAGGGTGTGGCGGACGGCGTGGAGGGACTGGGTGTCGCCGGTCCGGGCGTGGTGACGGAGCAGCACCCTCAAATCCATCGCGTGCGGGAACTTCGGCGCCCGGCCGAAGCCGCCGTGGACGGGATCGAGGGAGGAGATCAGCTTATGCGCGGCGCGGTCGAGGACCTTGACGTCGAGGTCCCCCTCGGCGCGCGGGACCTCGCCGAGCTGGCGGAGCCCCTCGGTCAACTGAGCCGCCGACTCGGCGATCTCGTCGCGGCGCTCGCGCCAGGCCTTGGCGACGCTCACGAGCACCCGCGGGAAGCCGGGCATGCCGTGGCGATCGGCGGGCGGATAGTACGTGCCGCCGAAGAACGGACGGGCGTCGGGCGTGAGGAAGACCGACATCGGCCAGCCGCCGTGGCCGCTGAGGGCCTGCACGGCGTTCATGTAGATCTGGTCGACGTCGGGCCGCTCCTCGCGGTCGACCTTGATGTTGATGAAATGCTCATTCATCAAGGCCGCGACCTCGGGGCTCTCGAAGCTCTCGCGCTCCATGACGTGGCACCAGTGGCACGCCGAGTAGCCGACCGAGAGGAAGACCGGCCTGTCCTCGGCCTTCGCCCGGGCGAACGCCTCGTCGCCCCAGGGGTACCAGTCGACCGGGTTGTGCCGGTGCTGGAGCAGGTACGGGCTCGTCTCCCCCGCCAGGCGGTTGGCCGGCCGGTCGCTGTGCGCTGCGGTCATCGGAAGTGGCCTCGTCTCGGTGTCACGTCCTGGGCGTCGATGGTCGCCGATCGTCTCAGGGAACGCCCGCACGTTTCAAGCCGAAAGTCCCCGTGGCGCGGTGCAAGCCACGCCACGGGGACCCGGGAACGTATTCGCGTTCACTCGATCCTTGTAGGGCAGGGCTTGCCCTGCCTCTTCGGCCCGCAGGGCGAACCCTGCCCTTCGAGGAATCAACGGACGAGGGCCTCGAAGGTGACGTACCCCTCGGCGCCGGGGGCGAGGGCGCCGGGGAGGTCCCAGCGGAGCTCGGTGCCGCCGGACTTGTTCTCGCCGGCGGTGAAGACGGTGCCGGCGGGCCCCTTGGCGCTGCGGGGGACGTATTCGAGGCGGGCGGTCAGGCTGTCGATGATCGAGACGGAGGAGATCGGCGTGTTGCCCATGTTGCGGTACTGGATCGAGTAGGTGATCACGTCGCCGGGCTCGGCGACGCCGGTGCTGACGCGCTTGATGACGGCCAGGCCGGGCAGGTTCGGCGGGGTCTCGGAGCCGGCGACCTCGCGGGCGGGCCAGGTCATCACGGTCTGCATCGGCCCCTGGACCAGCCCGGTGACGACGGCGCTCTCGGCGGTCTTGATGCCGACGGGCTTGGCCAGCGTCTTGATCCCCATGGCCTTGCGCCGGTTCTTGAGGGTCTCGGCGCCGACGGGCGTCTTGATCGCGGTGGCGCGGACGCCGCCGACGAGGCCGTCGAGTACCCGGAGCTCGGCCACGCCGCCGGCGATGGCGCGGTTCTGGAGGTTCGACGGCCGCATCCGGTGCCGGGCCAGTACGAGGGTCTCGTTCCGCACGAACTTCAAGGTCGGCTGCCGCAGGGCGGTCGTCTGCTGGCGTTCGAGGATCTCGGCCCCGCGCGGGCCCTGGACGGTGACGTTGCCGACGGCGGCGAGGCTGACGAGCACCGCGGCGAACCTCGGGGCGTAGATGCAGACCATGTTCGTCGGCAAGACGCGCGGACGACGGCCGTCGTTGAAGACGATCAGGGCGTCGCGCGGGTCGATCCCGCGGAGGCCGCCGTCGCCGATGAACTGGAGCGGCGTGTCGCGGTCGCCGCCGTCGCAGATGAACTCGTCCTTCGGCAGCCACGGCCGGCCCGGCGGCGGCGGCGTGCCCGTCACCGGCCCGCACGGCAACCCGCACGGGCCCGACGGCCCGACGAACGGGCATGGGCCCGAGGTCAGGCCCGAGCCGGAAACCGTCGCGATCTCGTCGGCCGTCGGTGCCCGGCCGCCGAGCGTGACCATGGCCATGACCCTCCCGAGTTTCGCCGCGACCTTCAAGGGATTCTCGCCCGCCGTCAGGGTCGCGACCGGGATCTCGCCCTTCGGCAGTGCCATCGGCAACGCCTGCTCGGGGTCTTCGAGGTAGATGACCTCGCTGACCATCCGGTTGCGGTCGATCGCGTCGAGGATGTCGGAGTCGCGGAAGGGGACCCGGATCGGGAACTTCGAGGGGTCGATCCCCGACGGCCGGTGCAGATGGCCGACGACCTCGACCACGGGGTACAGGACCGCGTCGGGCCGCTCGGCGAACTTGCTGAGCTTGAGGTGATAGGCCACCCCGACCTTCATCGCGATCAGGTCCGGCGCCACGCCCGTCGGCAACGGCTCCGTCGCCGGCCCGAGCAGTTCGAGCGCGACCCCCTCCGGCACCCGGAACTTCACGAGCTGCACGTCGGGCGGGAGCGTCGGGGCCGAGGACGCGGCCGGGGCCTCGGCCGGGGCCGTGCTGGCGATCCCGGGCGGGTTCGTCGCCTGGGCGCGGGCGACGATCGGCGTCGTCAGCACGAGGGCCAGGGCCAGCCGAGCGGCGGCCCCGCGCCGGTTCGTCGGGGTCATGACCATCGGCACGATCCTCGGAAGGGGCCAGGGGAACCCGCGCGGGGCGGACTCGGGACCATCGTGAATAAGAAGGCCCTCACCCCGGCCCTCTCCCGGGGGGAGAGGGCGGAAGTCCTCTCCGGCGGGGGAGGGCCGGGGTGAGGGTTTACCCAGTCCGCATGCCGGCCTCAGCCTTCGGGCTTGGGGGCCTCGGCGGGGGGCTCGGCGGGCGGCGGCGCGGCGGGCTGGGCGTCGCCGGGGGCGGGCTTGGGCTCCTCGGCGGGCATGGCCTCGCCGGGGGCGGGCTGGGCCGGCGGCGTCTCGGCCTCGGGCGGCGGCGGGACGTTGGCCGGCGCGGGGGAGACCGGGGCGGTGTCGACCGGCACGCTCTCGGGCAACGTCGGCGCGGGGGTCGGCACGACGCGGGGGACGAACGGGTTGACCCCCGGCGGCAGCGAGCCCGGCGGCAGGACGGTCGCCGTGCCGGCGGCGCCGGGCATGGCCACGTTCATGTTCGGCGCCATGGCGCCGGCGCCCGGCATCTCCAGGTCGATGGCACCGACGCGGAGGATCATCAGGATCGTGCCCCGGCGGTCGGCCTCGAGGATCGGGTCGACGCCCGGCTCCAGCCGCGTCGAGACGAGCGTCTCGACCCCCTGGATCGCCAGCTCCTGGTACTTCGGGTCGGGCAGGTAGATGACCTTGGTCACGAAGTTGCCGGCCTTGATCTGGTCGAAGTCGGCCTCCTCGAAGATCGCCGGGATCGCGTTGTGCGTCACGTAGGCGTCGGTGACCGGCGTCGAGGGGGCGACCTCGATCGTCGGATAGAGGACCAGCCCCGGGTGGCCGGGGATGTCGGTGAGCTTGAGCCGGTAGATGAACCCCTGGTTGAAGTTGTACCGCGCCGGGACGGTCAGTTGGGCCGGCAGGTACATCTTCTCGCCCGTCGGCGACGAGGTCTGCCAGCCGATCTTCATGCCCGGTGGGTCGACGAAGAAGATCTGGCTCCTCGTGTTGGGGAAGCGGCGGCCGGGCTGGCCCATGCCGCCCATCATGCCGGCGCCGCCCATCATCCCCATGCCCGGGGGGCAATCGGCGGGGTTCATGCCCATGCCGTTGCCCATCGGGGAGAGCGGGCCGCCCGGGGGCGGCGGGCCGTCCTGCACGGCGTGGGCGCGCAAGAACTTCTTGCCGCCGACGTGCGCCTTGCCAAAGATCCCGCCCGAGGCGGTCGCCGCCGCCAGGAGCAGCACTCCGATCGTGTTCGCCATCGCCGACAGACTCCTTCCCGTCACCCCGACGGATCGGGGAGGACCTTCCATCCTGGATTCGGTTCGGGCCTCGGATTTGGGCTCGTCGCGGCCGGGCTTGTCCGCCGGGACGCCTGGGGTTATGATCGGGTTTCCCTTTCCCGACCCTTAAGGAAATGCGGCGTCATCCCGCCATGCCATACGATCGGCTCCTCCCGACCCTGGCCATCGCCCTGGCCCTGACGGCCTGGGCCGGCGCCCAGGCCCCCGACGCGGCACGCAACCCGAGCGCCGCCGGCCAGGCCAAGGCCGCCGCCAAGGTCCCCCGGACCGAGGCCGAGAAGGCCGCCGAGGCGGTCATCGACGAGGCCATCGACAAGCTCAAGGCCGTCACCTCCGTCCGCGCCCAGCTCCTCGAGACGGTCGAGATGCTCGGCCAGAGCTTCGCCATCCAGGGCACGTACCTCCGCGCCCCGTCGAACCGCTTCCGCATGAATCTGTCGGTCGTGAGGCTCGGCGACGCCAAGGGGACGATGATCCAGGTCTGCGACGGCAAGTATCTCATCGAATTCCAGCAGGTGCTCGAGGTCCAGGCCTGCGAGCGGACCGACATCTCGCAGGTCCTCGGCAAGCTCAACGACTCCCATTTCGACCCCGAGATCCGCGAGCAGCTCCAGGCGCAACTCGGCCTGGCCGGGCCCGATGCGCTGCTCCGGGGCCTCCGCAAGCTGATCCGCTTCGACCAGAAGAAGTCCGACGTGCTCGACAACCACGACGTCTGGGTCCTCCGCGGCGAGTGGTCCGACCCCTCGACCCTGAACCTCCCCGGCGTCGGCGCCCTGCCCGCGAAGGGGCCGCTGCCGCCGTTCGTGCCGAGCCGGGTCACGCTCTGGCTCGGCAAGGGCGACGGCTGGCCCTATCAGGTCGAGTTCAAGGGCATGACCCGGTCGATCCTCGAGACCGCCCCCCCCGAGAAGAAAGCCGCCGGCACCCCCGCGCTCCCCCCGGTCGCGGCGAGCGACCGGCCGACCCGGATCGTCCTGTCCTATACGGGCGTCGAGTTCGGCCTCACGGACAAGGACATCGGCCGCGACGAGTTCAAATTCCAGCCCCCGCAAGGGGTCCAGATCTTCGACCGCACGGCCCAGGACGTCGCCCGGATCGAGGGCATCCTCCGCGCCCTCGACGACCGCAAGAAGGCCGAGGCCGCCCAGGGCAAAGGGGCGGAGCCCGGACCCGGCGGCGAATTGCCCTCGGTCGACGTCCCCAAGTCGGCGACCCCGCCCCGCTAACGGCGCCACGCCTCCTTGAAACCCGGGGCCGTCCCGGCGCGTATCCCAGACGTCGGCGGACATCGGACCGCCCGGGGATCGTCGAGGAGGCTCGGCATGGGGAGGCGCGACCTGCTGTTCATCGCCGTCGTCCTCGGCGGCGCCGCGGCCCTGGGCGCGGGCATCGGCCGCGCGCCCGACCGGGCCCGCCCGGTGCGGGCCGACGCCGCCGACGGCCCGCGCGACGACCTCGGGCCGGTCGTCGCCGAGGTCGACGCCGTCTTCCGGCGACGCTGGGACGAGAAGGGGCTGAAGCCGACGCCCCGGACGGCCGACCTGGCCGTCCTTCGACGGCTCTCGCTGGCCCTGACGGGGACGATCCCCTCGCTCGAAGAAACCCGGCGCTTCGAGGCCCTGCCGGCCGAGGGGCGGGTCGAGACGTGGCTCGACGACGTGCTCCGCGACCGCCGCTCCGCCGATTACCTGGCCGATCGGCTGGCCCGGGCCTTCGTCGGCACCGAGGACGGGCCGTTCATCGTCTTCCGTCGCCGGCGATTCGTGACCTGGCTCGGCGACGCCCTGGCCGCGAACCGGCCGTATGACGCGATCGTCCGCGACCTGATCGCCGGCAACGGGGTCTGGACCGACCACCCCGAGACGAACTTCGAGACCGTGACGTTCAACCCCGAGACCGGCCGCCCCGACCCGGAGCGGCTCGCGGCGCGGGTGGCGCGGGCGTTCCTCGGCGTCCGGCTCGACTGCGCGCAATGCCACAACCACCCGTTCCAGCCCTGGAAGCAGGCCGACTTCCGTGGCCTCGCCGCCTTCTTCGGCGCCCTGCACTCCGATCTCCGCGGCGTCCGAGACACCCAGCCGGACTATCACCCCCCCGACCGCAAGTCGAAGCAGCCGACGACCGTCGAGCCCCGCGTGCCGTTCCGTCCCGAGCTCTTGCCGGCCTCGGGCAAGCCCCGCGAACGGCTCGCGGCCTGGGTCGTCGACCCGAGGAATCCGACCCTCGCGCGGGCGACCGTCAACCGAGTCTGGGCCCTCTTGCTCGGCCGGCCATTGGTCGAGCCGATCGACGACCTGCCCGCCGCAGGTGAGGTCCACCCGGCGCTCCAGGTCCTGGCCGACGACTTCGCGAGCCACGGCCACGACCTCCGTCGCCTCATCCGCGTGATCGCCGCCACGACCCCGTTCCGGATCGACAGTGCCACCGAATCCGACGGCGACGGCCCGACCGCCGAGCAGGAGGAGGCCTGGGCCTCGTTCCCGTTGACCCGGCTCCGGCCCGAGCAGGTCGCCGGCGCCGTCCTCCAGGCGGCGTCCTTGACGACCCTCGACGGCCGATCGTTCTGGTTCTTCCGCCTCGCCGCCTACAACGGCCGCAACGAGTTCGTCGGCCGCTACGGCGACACCGGCGAGGACGAGTTCGACGCCCGCGCCGGCACGATCCCCCAGCGCCTCCTCCTGATGAACGGCACCCTCGTCCGGGAGAAGACCAAGGACGACCTGGCCAACGCCACGACCCGGATCGCCATCCTCGCCCCCGACGACGCCAAGGCGGTCGAGGTCGCCTACCTGACCGTCCTGACCCGCCGCCCGACCCCCGCCGAGTCGGCCCACTTCGTCTCCAAGCTCGACGGCACCCGCGGCAACACGCGGAAGGAGCGGCTCACGGACCTCTTCTGGACCCTCCTGAACGCGACCGAAGCCTCCTGGAACCACTGATACCGAATCCCACGGACCGCTCCTCGTAGGGTCCGCTCCTGCGGACCTCTTCCGTCACGATCTCGAAGAGGTCCGCAGGAGCGGACCCTACGAAAGGCGATCGCGAGTCACCCCCATGTTCCTGCCAACCCCGCCGACGATCGACCGCCGCGGCTTCCTCGCCCTGACGGGCCTGGGCTGGCTGACGCCCGTCGGGCACCTGCTGGCCGCGCAGGCCGAGCGGTCGCGCGAGCCGGCGCGGTCGGTCATCCTGCTCTGGCTCAACGGCGGGCCGAGCCAGCTCGAGACGTTCGAACCGCACCCGAACACGACGGCCGCCGCCGGCACGAAGGCGATCGCGACGGCGGTCAAGGGGGTCGAGCTGGCCAAAGGGTTCGAGCAATTGGCCGACCAGTTGGGATCGGTGGCGCTGTTGCGGTCGCTCGTCAGCAAGGAGGGGGACCACGAGCGGGGCACGTACCTGATGAAGACGGGCTACCGGCCCGACCCGACGGTCGAGCACCCCTCGATCGGCGCCATCTGCTGCCACGAGCTGCCGACGGGCCGGACCGAGATCCCGCGGCACATCTCGATCCTCGCCGGCCGCTGGCCGGGCCGGGGCGGGTTCCTGGGCGCGGAGTACGACGCCTTCCAGGTCGGCGACCCCGGCGGCAAGCTGCCCGACGTGGCCGCGCCGGTCCCCGCCCCGCGCGACGCGGGCCGCGTCGGCGACCTCGAGATCGTCGAGCGTGCCTTCGCCCGCGGCCGCCGGGCGCGCGTGGCCGCGACCTTGCACCGCGAGTCGATCGACCGGGCCCGCGTGATGATGTCCTCCGAGCAACTGCGCGCCTTCGAGCTGAATCGCGAGCCGGCGAGCGTCCGCGCCGAGTACGGCGAGACCCCGTTCGGCCGCGCGTGCCTGGCGGCTCGTCGGCTCATCGAGGTCGGCGTGCGCTGCGTCGAGGTGACGCTCGACGGCTGGGATTCGCACGTCAACAACCACGAGGTCCATCGCCGGCTCGTCGGCGTGCTCGACCCGGCCTTCGCCGCCTTGCTCCGCGACCTGAAGCGGCGCGACCTGCTCGGCCGGACGGTCGTGCTCTGCGGCGGCGAGTTCGGCCGCACGCCCAAGGTCAACGTCGCCGGGGGGCGCGACCACTGGACCGACGGCTACAGCCTCGCCCTGGCCGGCGGCGGCCTCCGCGGCGGCCTTGCCGTCGGCGCCACCGACCCGGAGGGTTCGAAGGCGCCCGCGCGGCCGATCGGCATCGAGGACGTCCACGCGACGATCCTCGCGACGCTTGGCCTCGACCCGGTCAAGGAGAACGTCGCCCCCGCCACCGGCCGGCCGATCAAGTTCAGCGCCGGCCGGCCGATCCGGGAGCTGCTGGCCTGACCGTCGCGTGGCATCCAGCCCATGGTAGGCCGGGCATCGCCCACCTTTTTATATACATATAAGAAGGTGGGCGATGCCCGGCCTACGAAGGGTCAGCCGCCGAAGCGGCTCCACGACCAGACGACCTGGCCGAGGATCGGCGCGGGGGCGTCGTCGTCGAGCTCGATGGGGATCATCGGGTGCTCGCGGCTGGGCTGGCTGGGGCGGAGGATCAGGTGCCGGCCGCTGACCTCGAGCCAGCGGATCATCGGCACCCCGTCGGGCGCCGCGGCGACGATCCGGCCCTGGAGCAGCTTGGGGTCGTGGACCGTGCGGTCCACGGCCGCGAGCGAGCCGACGGGCAGGATCGGGTGCATCGCGTCGTCCTCGAGCCGGACACCGACCGTCTCGCGCGGGTGGGGCAGCCACTGGCGATAGGCCATGATGTAGCCCTCGGCGATCGCCGTCGCCGGGATCCGGCCCAGCAGGTCGGGCAGCGACACCAGGGGGACCGCGACGTAATCCGACGCGCTCTCGGCCGGCAGGTTCTCCGGCGCGACGACGACGACGTCGTTGGGCTCCTGCTCGAGCTTCTCCAGGCCGCGGCGGATCAATTCCTCGGGGCTGAGGTCCGCCAGGACGTACTCCTCCAGGCCGCGGCGATACTTCGGCCCGTCGCCGTTGAGCAGCCAGACCGGGTTGGTCCCCGTCTGGTCGATGAACGACAGGATCACTTCCGCCGGCACCGTGACGCCGGTCTCGTAGTTGTACCAGGTCCGGGCCGGCAGGTTCAGTCGCCGGGCCAACTCCGGGCCGCCGTGCTCGCCGAAGAGGTCCTGGCGGACCTCGCGGAGCCGGCTGGAGATCAATGCCTTGGCATTGACGCGGACTTTCGGTGTCTTCTTGCGGGCCACGGCGCGCGTTCCCGATGGACGGGGACCCCCCACGAGGGTGGCCGAATTGGCCACTCAAGGATGCCGGAGGGAACGGAATAGGCTTATATAGATAGGACACACTCGCTTGTCAAGACCCAAGCACCAATCGCGGGCCTTACTAAGGAAAGTGGTGTCCCGTCTGACCAATAATACCATCATCCGGGTATGGACGCCATTGTCCACGGCTGGATGCCGGAAACCATCGGACGGGGGCGGATGTTCCCTCCCGTCAACGCGGTCGCGACGAGGATTCGGCGCGGCGCCGCCCGGAGCCGCGCCGATCAGAAGATGCCCAGCTCGTCGCGGGCCGCGTCGGTCATCCGGTCGGGGGACCAGGGCGGGTTCATCACGAGCTTGACGTTCGCCTTCGAGACGCCATCGAGCCGCTCGAGCGCCGCGACCGCGTTGCGGAGGATCTCCGGCCCCGCCGGGCAGGCCGGGGTGGTCAGGGTCATCTCGACGTCGATCTCGTCGTCGCGCGACTGGATCGTGTAGACGAGGCCCAGGTCGACGACGTTGACGTTCAGCTCCGGGTCCTTGACGGTCCGAAGTGCCTCCATGATCGCCTCTTGATCGGCCATGCCGCAGGCTCCTCGGGTGGTCTGTTCGGGTCGTTCCGGGTCCAACCTCGGCTCAGCCCGCGGCGCGCGCCGCGGCGCGGGCGACTTCGGCCTTCAGGCGGCGGAGCACGCCGTGCAGGCCGCGGACCCGGAGCATGCCGAGGATCTCCGGCATCCCGGCCCGCTCGATCAGGTCATTCGGCACGCCGAGGACCTCCGCGACCGTGGCGCCGTCGAGGCCCTCGACCAGGAGGGCCACGAACCCGCGGACCGTCGGTGCCTCGATCGGCGCGTCGGCGAAGAGGCCCACCCGGTCGCCGTCGATCTCGACGAAGAGGAAGACCGGCGACTGGCACTCCGCGACCCGGTGCTCGGCGTCCTTGAGCCGCTCGAGCCGCTCGGGCAGCGGGGGCAGGCCCTTGGCCAGGTCGATCAGGAGCTCGATCCGGTCCTGCCGGTCGGCGTCGCTGAGCTCCTCGACGATGTCATCCAGCGCGGTCGGCAACGGGCGGCCCTCCGGGACGTCGCGGCGCGGGCGGTCGGCGGTCGTTTGATCGTATTCAAACCATTGGAACGGCCGATGGCCGGCGATTCAAGCCCCCTTGGCGATCGGGGCGCGGACGAGGTTGCCCCACTCGGTCCACGAGCCGTCGTAGTTGCGGACCCTGGGGTAGCCGAGCAGGTACGTCAGGACGAACCAGGTCAGGCTCGACCGCTCGCCGATCCGGCAGTAGGCGACGACGTCGTCGGCCGACTTCAGGCCGCACTCGCGCTCGTAGAGGTCGCGGAGCTCGGCGGCGGACTTGAAGGTGCCGTCGTCGTTGACGGCGCGGGCCCAGGGGACGTTCTTGGCGCCGGGGATGTGGCCGCCGCGGAGGGCGCCCTCCTGCGGGTAGTCTTCCATGTGGAGCTTCTCGCCGGTGAACTCGGCGGGGCTCCGGACGTCGAGCATCGGCTTGCCGGCCTTCATGTGCGCCAGCACGTCGTCGCGGAAGGCGCGGATGGCGGCCTCGTCGCCCCCCTTCACCTTGTAGTCGGTCGGCGGGTACGACGGGACCTCCCGCGTCGTCGGCCGGCCCTGGTCGATCCAGAGCTTGCGGCCGCCGTTGAGGACGCGGCAGTCGGCGTGGCCGAAGAGCTTGAACGCCCAGAAGGCGTAGCAGGCCCACCAGTTCGACTTGTCGCCGTAGAAGACCACCGTCGTGTCGTTGGCGATCCCGGATCGCGCGCAGATCGCCGCGAACTTCTCGGCATCGATGTAGTCGCGGACGAGCTGGTCCTGGAGGTCCCCCTGCCAGTCGATCTTGACGGCGCCGGGGATGTGCCCCATGTCGTAGAGCAGGATGTCCTCGTCGCTCTCGACGACCCGGACCTTCGGGTCCTTCAGGTGCTCCTGCACCCAGTCGGCCGAGACGAGGACCTCGGGGTGGGCATACGTGTCAGCCATCGCTTCGCTCCTGGGATTGCGGAATTCGGAATGCGGAATGCGGATTCCCGGAAAGAGTCAGGATGTAGAGCCGCGACCGGTCGGGTTGTTGAGTCGTGCGGTCTTGATGGAGGCGATCACGATGGCGAGAAGCTCATCGGCCTCGGCCATCAGGTCGCGGAGCCGTTCGGGACGGACGAGGTTCGCGTCGACCAGCAACTCCATCCAGTAAATCGACTCATCAGCCTCCTCCTCCACGATGCCCAGCTTCGCACAGAATTCCGCGGGGCTCCTGGCCCGACACGCCGCCCGGTAATTCG
The DNA here is from genome assembly GCA_035551935.1 of Isosphaeraceae bacterium. Lineage (GTDB taxonomy): Bacteria > Planctomycetota > Planctomycetia > Isosphaerales > Isosphaeraceae > DASZMJ01. The sequence goes on along the minus strand of DASZMJ010000544.1, from coordinate 8,549 downwards.
CCCCCACCGAGGTACCGCACCGCAGCAATTGCCGGCCGATCACGTCCGCCGATCGCGATCTCGGGATGCTGTCGACGACCCGGATGATCCTCAGCCCGAACGCCTTCGTCCGGGCCTTGAGATCGACCGGACTCATGACCTCTTCCCTGGATTCTCTCCTTCCGGATTCCGCAATCCGTAATCCGCATTCCGCAATCCGTCGCCGAGCTTCTCGGCGACCGCCCGGCGCAACGTCTCGCGGACGGGCTCGACGGTGATGCGGTCGTAGACGTTGGCGAAGAAGCCCTCGACGATCAGGCGGATGGCGGTGGCGCGGTCGATGCCGCGGGAGCGGAGGTAGAAGATCATGTCCTCGTCGACGCGGCCGGCGGTGGCGCCGTGGGTGCAGCGGACGTCGTTGGCCTCGATCTCCAGGCCGGGGATCGAGTCGGCGCGGGCGGCGTCGGAGAGGACGAGGTTGTCATTCTTCTGGTAGGCGTCGGTGCGCTGGGCATCCGGCTCGACGCGGATCATCCCGCGCCAGACGATCCGCGAGCGGTCCTTGAGGCCGCCTTTGTACAAGAGGTCGCTGGTCGTGTGGTGCGCCTGGTGGTCCTGGCGGGTGAAGTACGCCAGGTGCTGCCGGCCGGTCGTGAATAGCACGCCGTTGACCTGCGCGCGGGCGCCGGGGCCGGTCAGCGCGACCTCCTGATTCACCTTCGCCAGGCGCGAGCCGAGGCCGCCGACGGTCCACTGGAGGCTCGCGTCGGGGCCGACCAAGGCGCGCTCGCGGCTGAAGTGCCAGGTGCCGCCGTCCCAGTTCTGGAGGTTGACGAACCGGAGCTTCGCACCTCGGCCGACGAACAGCTCGACCGCCCCGACGTGCAACGCCGGCGCGTCGACCCGGCCGGTGGCGGCGGTCTCGCGGACGAGGGTCGCCTCCGCCCCCTCCTCGAGGACGACGAGCGTATGGTCCAGGTCCGCCCTCCCCTCGGCCGAGAGCCCGACCAGGCTGTACAACGGCGCCTCGACCTTCACCCCCTTCGGCACGTAGAGGAGCGTCCCCCCCGTCCAGAAGGCGGCATGCAGGGCCGCGAAGGCGTCGGCGGTCGTCGGATAGGCGTCGGTGAGCAGGGACCGCTTCAGCAGGTCCGGATGGTCCTTGACCGCCGTCGCCAGGTCGACGAGCACCGCGCCGCCGAGGCCGGCCGGGTCGGCCGCCGCGACGGGCCTGGCGTCGACGTGGGTGAGGCCCGTGCCGTAGGTCGTCGCGAGCGCCTCGCGGGCCGCGCTCAGGGAGTCCTTCGCACCGGCCGAGGGCTCGTGCGGGGCCGGGGGTGCGAAGGCGTCGAGCCGGAGCGGCCGGATGTCGGTCCGCCGCCATTCCTCGTCGCGCATCGAGGGCATCGGCGTCGCCCGAAAGACCTCGAACGCCTGCTTGCGCCGGTCGACGAGCCAGCTCGGCTCGTCCCTGCCCTTCAGGAACGCCTCGAAGTTCGCCTCGTGGAAGCCGCCGGTGGGAGTCGTGGGTGCGCTGCTCATCGGGTGTCCATCATCAAGGTCGGCATCAATTGCTGCGATACGCGAGAGAGTCGGGTCGACCGGCGGGCCCCCGGGACGAGGAAGGTCCGAATCGTCAAAGGTCGCTCGGACTCAGGCCGGTCCGTTTGGCAATCCGAGCGAGCATCCGAGGGCCAATCTCTGTGTCGTCGTGGAATGAAGACATAATCAGGCCAACCATCCCGCTCCAGAACCCGATGCGAGCTGCCGGATTGCCGTTTGATACGCCAGCCGACTCGGAGAAGGGCCGCCAGGACTCTCCGGGCTCTCGTCGATGGCCACTGGCTCATGCGACGACGGAGAAAAGGTTGTCCAACTCGGGAACCTGCTCCCCGTGCTCGATGCGATCAGCGAGGACGCGCAGGGACAACGATTGGGCCCGCTCGATCGCCTCCTGACGCGTTTGACCGTATGCGAGAACGCCGGGCAGTTCGGGGACCTCGGCGATCCAACGCCCATCCGCCTCGCGCTCGATTTCGACCTGGAATTGCATCTCAAGACCCCCTTGCCGCCTCGCTGGCATCGAGCTGGAGGAACAATTCCTCGGCGACCTCGATCAGTGTCTCGTCAGCCGGGGGGGAGTCTCGAAGTCGAGCGTGCGGCGCAGGATCTCGGACGCGGCCCGCCGCCGGTCGGTTTCGGTAAGGCGGTCGAACGAGTCGAGGACGTGCTGTACCGTGTTTTCCATGGATTGAGGCTCCATCGAAGTTGGGCATCCCAGGATCGCGTACGCTCGCCGACGGGCCAGCCCCCTCACTTGGCCTTCTCGAACTTCGGCCGCGGCTTCTCGGGGAGCTTGAAGTCGTCGGGGAACTTCGGCAGGAAGAGCTTGACGCTCTTGGAGTCGAGCTTGGCGCCGTCGATGAACGTCCAGGTCTTGCCGTCGTCGCCCGAGATGCCGAGCAGGTAGCCCTTGGTGGTGATCGTCCCCTTCTCGGGCTTGGTCTGGGTCATCACGACGGTCATCGGCACGACGGCGATCCGGTCGTCGCCGGCCTTGCCGAAGCGGCTCGGCTCGTCGACGTCGACCGACTTGAAGGCGAAGCCCTCGTCCTCGATCTTCTTCAACGACTCGCGGAGCGCCTTGAGCATCGCCTCGCGGCCGCCGGCCAGTTCGATGAGCTTCGGGTACGTCCGGTCGAGCAGCTTCTCGTAGTCGCCCTTCAGGAGCGCCTTGCCGGTCTCCTTGGCCTGCTCCTCGCAGTTCTTGGCGATCTTGTCCTTCTCGTCGCCCCGCGCGACGAGCCCGAAGGCCACGATCAGCCCGACGGTCACCAGTCGCTTCATCGCCCCAACCCCCTCCTTCCCGTGACGGTCCTCCGATCGCCGATCAGCCGACCGACCCCTCCATCTGGAGCTGGATCAGCTTGTTCATCTCGACGGCGTACTCCATCGGCAGCTCCTTGACGAGCGGCTCGATGAATCCGCTGACGATCAGGGTCGAGGCCTCGGCCTCGGAGAGGCCGCGGCTCATCAGGTAGAAGAGCTGCTCCTCGCCGATCTTCGAGACGCTCGCCTCGTGGCCGATCTTGACGTCGTCCTCGTCGATCTCGATGTACGGGTACGTGTCCGACCGGCTCTTGTCGTCGAGGATCAGGGCGTCGCAGACGACGTTGGACTTCGACCCCTTGGCGCCGTCGGCGACCTTCAAGAGGCCGCGGTAGCTGGCGCGGCCGCCGTTCTTGCTGATGCTCTTGGAGATGATCCGCGAGCTCGTGTACGGGGCCTCGTGGACGACCTTGCCGCCGGCGTCCTGGTGCTGGCCCTTGCCGGCGAAGGCGATCGACAGGATCTCGCCGCGCGCCCCCTTGCCGAGCATGTGCACCGCCGGGTACTTCATCGTCAGGCGGCTGCCGAGGTTGCCGTCGACCCACTCCATCACCGCGTCCTCGTAGGCGAAGGCGCGCTTGGTGACGAGGTTGTAGATGTTGTTCGCCCAGTTCTGGATCGTCGTGTACCGGCAGCGGCCCCCCTTCTTCACGACGATCTCGACGACCGCCGAGTGCAGGCTCTCGGTCGTGTACATCGGCGCCGTGCAGCCCTCGACGTAGTGGACCTGCGCCCCCTCCTCGACGACGATCAACGTCCGCTCGAACTGGCCCATGTTCTCGGCGTTGATCCGGAAGTAGGCCTGGAGCGGGATGTCGACCTTCACGCCGGCGGGGATGTAGACGAACGACCCGCCCGACCAGACCGCCGAGTTCAGCGCCGCGAACTTGTTGTCGGCGATCGGGATGACGGTGCCGTAGTACTCGCGGACGAGGTCGGGGTACTCGCGGATGGCGGTGTCGGTGTCGACGAAGATGACGCCCTTCTGCTGGAGGTCGTCGCGGAGGCTGTGGTAGACGACCTCGCTCTCGTACTGGGCGCCGACGCCGGCGAGGAACTTGCGCTCGGCCTCGGGGATGCCGAGCTTCTCGAACGTGTTCTTGATCTCGGTCGGCACGTCGTCCCAGGTCCGCCCCTGGCGGTCGGCGGCCTTGACGTAGTAGTAGATGTCGTCGAAGTTCAGGTCGCGGAGCTCGCCGCCCCAGGTCGGCGTCGGCTTGGCGCGGAAGATCTCGAGCGCCTTGAGGCGCAGGTCGCGCATCCAGGGCGGCTCGGACTTCATCTCCGAGATCTGCTCGACGATCTCGCGGTCGAGCCCCTTGCGGCTCTTGAACGAGTAGTTCGTCTCCGAGTCGCGGAAGCCGTACTTGTCGTCCTCTTTGATGCCCTGGACCTGGGCGCCGAGGTCAGTCGACATGGAAAGGTTCCTTCGTTGAGGGTGTATCGTCTCGGGCCCTCGGCCCGGTTCAGGCCGTCGCGTAGTCGGTGAGCGGGCGGACGTCGGGGTGCTTGAACGCCAATACGATCCTGTCGCGCGGGATGCCGGCCTCGACCAGCTCCTCGGCGACGCCCACTTCGGTCCCGTCGTGCTCGATCCAGACTTTGCCGTCGTGGATGTCGATGTGGAGGACGCTGCCGTGGACTCGCTGGTTTCCGGTCCAACCCGAATACATTAATTCATAATGATCATTTGTTTCGTCGAGGATCGCCTCGACTCGAACCTCCCCCACGGAGGGCCTGAACCTGGCGTACTTGTGGATCAGGTCGCGAACGATCCGGCGATAGTCGTTTATGTGTCCCATTGGATGATCCGTTCCTCTTCCGGTCGGAAGACGATCAGGGGGACGGCCAGATCCGCGATCACGGGGCGTGCGATCGGGTCGCGGAGCGTTTCGTCGTAGGATTCCTCTGGCGCCGCGAGGTAGAGTTTGCGATCGGGATCGTAGCGTGTCATCAGCGAGCGATAGAGGGCGTATTGCCCGAGCGCGAGTTCCAATTCGCGAATGTCGGAGGGCCCGCCGAAGCCCTTGATTTCCACGGCGATCTTCACGCCCTGCTTCTCCGCGGCGAGTCGTCTCTCGGCACCGATGTCGACGAAGACAGTCCTCCGGCCGACGGCGATTGAGTACGGGTCGTGCGTGATCGTCCAGCCGTCCTTGACGAGGGCGTTCTTGAATGTGTCGTGATAGAAGTCCTTGGCCGGCATCCCGATCTCCCGTCTCGGCTCAGGAATCCGCCCATCCCCTGCCGGCGTCGCGGGCGGTCGCGGCAGGTAACGGGCCGGCGGCGACGAGCGTCTTCTGTCGGGCGTCCACGGTCAGGTTCAATCCATCGAGGGTCCTCGCCCCGAGCAGGAGCAGGTCTCCCGGCTCGGCGAAGACGACCTCGTCGACGGTGAACCGCGGGTCGATGCGAACGGTGTCGACGAGCAACTCGGGCAAGGCCGACGAGCGATCGCGGTGGACGACGTTCGTGATCGTGCAGGAGGTCCGGAACGTGCCCATCGCATCCTCCCTCAGAACGCCTTGCCGTCGGCGTCCTTGCCCTCGATCTCGTCCTCGTCGCGGGCGGCGTCGGGGTACTTCTCGCGGAGCCAGTCGTAGCCCTCGCGCTCGAGCTTCTCGACCAGCTCGGGCCCGCCGTCCTCGACGATCCGGCCGCCGAGCAGGAGGTGGACGAACCGGGGCTCGATGTAGTTGAGGATGCGCTGGTAGTGGGTGATGACCAGCACGCCGGTCTGCTCCCGCGCGGCGACGCGGTTGACCCCCTCGGAGACGACGCGCACGGCGTCGATGTCGAGGCCGCTGTCGGTCTCGTCGAGGATGGCGAAGGCGGGCCGCAAGAGGGAGAGCTGGAGCACCTCGGCGCGCTTCTTCTCGCCGCCGGAGAAGCCCTCGTTGAGGTAGCGGCGGGCGAACTCGGCGTCCATCCCCAGCTCGTCCATCGCCCCGCGCAACTCCTTGCGGAAGTCGCGCATGGGGATCAGGTCCTCGCCCTCCTTGCGATCGGGGTTGCGGACGTTGGTGACGGCGTGTCGCAGGAAATTCGCCAGCGTCACGCCGGGGATCGACGTCGGGTACTGGAAGGCGAGGAAGAGGCCGGCCTTGGCGCGCTCGTCGGCCTCCATCTCGAGGAGGTCGGCGCCGTCGATCGTGGCCGACCCGCCCGTGACCTCGTAACTCGGGTGGCCCATCAGGGCGTAGCTCAGCGTGCTCTTGCCCGAGCCGTTGGGGCCCATCAAGGCGTGGACCTCTCCCTGGCGGATCGTCAGGTCCACCCCCTTGAGGATCTCCTTGCCGTCGATGGCGGCCCGAAGGCCCTGGATGGCCAATACCTTGCTGCTCATCGCGTCTCTCGAATGGTGCGGGAATCCCGGGCCGGCGTTCAGGGCTTCGCGACCGGCACGTCCTGTTTCGCCTCGAAGTCGCACGACCGGTCGCCGTCGAGCCGGCAATGGCTCAGGCGGAGGCCGCGGCCGAGGACCTTCTCGAACATCTTCCGTTCCATGGCGCAGATCGTGTGGTCGGCCTCGGCCAGCTCGAAGTAGGGGCAGGAGTGTTGCTTGAGGATCGGCAACGCGCCGGCGGCCTCGCGGACGACCTCGGCCTCGATGCCGCGGTCGTGCAGGACGGCGCCGAGCTGCACGAGCCGGTTCTCCCAGCCGTCGGCCTGGACCTGCGCCCCGTACATCGCGGCCAGCCGGGCGGTGATCCGGCCGAAGAGGAGGCGGCGGAGCTTCGCGTCGTCGACCGTCCGCATCATCTCGTCCCAGAGCACGACGGCCAGGTCGGCGTAGTTCTGGCCGAGCTTGCGGTGGGCCTCGACGCTCGCGCGATACGCGTGCCGTGGCCGCCCGCGACCGCCCTTCTCGGCCGACCGCTCGATCATCCCCGAGTCGACGAGCCTCCGGAGCCGATTCCGGATCGCCGTCGCCGTGACGCCTAGGGCCCCGGCCATCTCGGCGACCGTCAACGGCCCCCGCCGTCGGATCAGGTCCAACAGCGGCTTGTCCGACCGCTCCCTCGACTCCGATGGTTCAGGCATTGGCCGCACGACCCGTTCCTCCTTCGACCTCGGTCGCATTGTAAGAGCGTGGTTTCCTTTCGTCTACGCCCCGGCCGGCCTTTTTCGCAATTTTTCTTGCGGAAAACCGGGGGCGTCGCGATCGCCCCCCGACGTCGGTCTTAATTTCCTCTGTCACAAGTGCTTGTGTTCGTTCGCTGGCTGCGCACATTCCGCCTCGAACCCATGTGTCCGAAGCGCCACGGTGGGTGGCCTGGGCCGATCGAGCGCAGCCTGCGGGGCCCCAGCTTGCCGCTTTGACCCGCTCGGATGCGACGGGTTTGCGGTCGAGCCCTTGGTGACCGGCCGTGGCCCCTCTTCACTCACCCGACGCGCCCGCGAGGGCGCCCCATCCTCCCGACCGGCGGGGCTTTGGCCGCGATGTGAATGGCTCTCGCTCGTGCTTCGGGTTCCGAAGAGGGAAGGCGCCCCGGCACGCTCGGGGGTGACGAGGATTCCGCGAAAAAAAGCCGGAATTCGGGAATAAGTTTCGGCGCCGGAAACGAGATTATAGGAAGCAGGATCGCGACCGGAGCGACGACCGCCCGTTTCCAATCGAGTGCATGGCATCAATTCTTGAGGTTCAACGATCATGGCCACGACCACGACGACCAAGACCCAGCTCTCCGCCGCCCAGCTCGCCGCCCGCCGCGCCAACGCGCTGCTCTCCACCGGCCCGCGCACCCCCGAGGGCAAGGCCGTTGCCTCCATGAATGCGGTTACGCATGGTCTGTGCACCACCGTGGCGGTCCTGCCGGGCGAGAGCGTCGAGGAGTTCCAGGCCACCCGATTCACGAGCTGAAGCCGGCCGATTCGTACGAGCGCGAGCTGGTCTACAACATGGTCTGCGCCTCGATCGCCCTGACGCGGGTCCGCAAGGCCGACAACGCCGCCGTCTCGGCCCGCGTCCGCGACGCCGGCGCCAGGTGGGACGACCAGCGTGCGCAGAGCCTCGAGGCGCTGATCGAATCGATCCACGCCGACAGGATCGAGGCGCACGAGGCCCTCTTGCGCCGCGGCGACGGCTGCCGCTGGCTGATCGCGCGCTGGCGTGAGCTCGATGCGGCGCTGGACGACGGCGGCCACTGGACGTTCCCGCAGCGCAACCACGCCATCCGGCTGCTCGGCCTGCATCCCGGCGCCACGGCCGACCCGACGGTCCAGCTCGTCCACGGCCTGGGCCGGGCGCTGGAGGCCGAGCGGGGCCTCAACGAGGCGGAGCACGATCCGATCCAGAACTCCAATCCTCGCGAGGAGTTGCGCGCGATCGTCGCCGACGAGCTGGAGGCGTTGGAGTCGCTGCGGCCGGCGTTGGAGGCGGCCGACGCGGCCGACCGCGAGGCGGCGATCGCGGCCTCGTATACCGATTCGACTGATGATGGGATGCGGCGGCATCGCTACTTGCAGGACCACCTCCGCAGCCTGCGGCAGCTCTCGGCGTCGTTGATCGCCAGCAAGAAGGCCCGGCACACGCCGCAGCCGGTCGCCGTCGCCGTGCCCGCCCCCGTGGCGCGGCCGACCCCGATGCCGGCGGAGGCGCCGGTACGGAACGAACCGAAGAATGACGCAACCCGTTTACCGGAATCGAGTTTCGATGCGCAGCCGGTCCCCGGTCCGTC
>DASZMJ010000543.1:0-3094 GCA_035551935.1 Isosphaeraceae bacterium | reverse complement strand
CGAGAGGTTCACCCGGTTGATGGTCTTGAAGTCCGGGGCCGTCGCCCGCCGCGCCCACTGCTTCCAGGTCGGGCTCGCGTCGCGGTACGCCTGGATTAGCGTCTTGTTGATCGCGTCCTTGAGGATCCCCGGGAAGTCGCCGACGGACTCGGCCAACATCACCATCTGGCCGCCGCCCGGTTGCGCGCGCAGCTCGCGGGGGTTGACCAGCAGGCCGACCAGCGTCGAGCGCCCCAGCGTCCAGGCGTCGGGGTGGCCGATCGCGCTGAGGTAGTGCCGGCCCATGTCCAGCAGGGACAGGGCGCGGAGCTTGTCTGCCCGCTCGTGGGGCTTCTCGATCTTCGCGCCGGCCCGGAGCCGGATCGCGTCGCCGATCGACGACCGCAGACTGACCAGGTTGTTGTCGGGGCTCACGTGGACGTTCAGCGGCCGGGCCTTGTTCGTGAGGAACTCGGTCGCCTTCTGCTGCGCCGTTTCGGTGTCCCAGTTCTCCTTCAGGCCGAGCATGACGAAGTCCTCGCCCAGGCTGTAGATCCCCTGGAGGCTCACGAGGTCCTCCTTGCGCCGCTTGGCCAGCGCGATCACGTCGGCAGGCGTGTCGTTCTGCTGCACGGGCGCCGGCGGGGGCGGCGGCGTGGGGCTGGCGCGAAGCGCCTGCAGGTGCTGGCGGACCTCGTCGACGTTGCGGCCGGTCGACTTGGCCATGAGCTGCACGGCGGCCTCGAACGCCTCGGCGCGGGTGATCTTCTTCTTGGGAGGCTCGCCCGTGGTCACTGGCGCGGGGGCCGGGGGCGGAGAGGCGGCGCCCGCGCCGGCGGTGAGCGCGACGATGGCGGGGAGCACGGCGTCGGCGAGGCGGCTATGCGCGGGTCGGCCGGCGCGACGGAAGCGGGAAAGGACGTTCATCGGTGAACTCCTCAAAGGGTGTAGGACCGGCCGCGACGGCACCGTGCCGGCGGCGTGGAAAGTTCGTTTGTGGGGAAACCCCCTCACCCCAACCCTCTCCCGGAGGGAGAGGGGGCGAAGGATCAGAGCAAACCCTGACGCGTGCTGGCGGGGTCGCCGGTCAGGTCGCAGGCCTGCACCTGGTCGACGCGGCCGAGCGGCCGCCCGTCGGGGCCGCGCTCGTAGGCGGCGGGCCGGTAGACGGTGGACAGCCCAAAGGCGGTTGGGTCCTCCTCGGCGAGGTCCATCAGGTACGTGGCGACGTCGCCGTGGCCGGGCACGTTCTTCGCGTGCTTGCCGAACTCGATGTCGCCGCGGATCTCGTCGCCGGCGGGGCTCATCCGCACGTTGGTGACCTTGCCCACGTGGGTGCCGAGCGGGTCGACGATCTCGCTGGAGCCGTCGGCGTTGAGCCGCTGCGGGTGCTTGAACCGCATCGCCACGCCGCCCTGCATGCTGGCCTCCGCCTGGCCAAGCATCTTGCGGTCGATGTCGAAGCCGTGGCCCTTGGCGCTGCCCGCCTGCATGACGGCGACGTTGCGGATCGCGCCGTTGCCGGCGCGGTCGACCTGGGGCTTGACGCCCTTGCCGGCGATCGCCGTCCGAAGCGTGATCGTGGGCGGGAGCTTGTGGCCGGCGGAAAGCAGGCCGTCCCGGTCGCTGATCGGGGGGAGCGTGCCGTCGCCCTTGCGCGGGTGCAGCGGGTCGCCGTCCTCGTCCTCGACATCGATCAGGTCGTCTTCTTCGTCGGCCTCCTGGTCGTCGGCGTCGAACTCGCCGGCGTCGTCGTCATCCACGGCCGCAAGCATGTCGGGGTCGGCTTCGATCGCGTCGCCGGCGTCGAGCGCCTCGTCGACCTCGACGTCGTCGCCGGCCTCCATCATGGCGTCCGGGCCCGGCGTGGCGTCGCCGTCGTCGGAGACGTCGAGCTGCGCGCACTTCTTGGCCAGCGCGATCAGTTTGCTGAGCATGGGGAGCCTCCTATTTGCCGAGGGTGAACGCGTGGCCCAGCGCATGTGAGATCGCCGCGGCCCGGGCGTGCGCCGACTTGACCATTTGCTGATACGGCTTGTGGTTCGGGTCGCCCTTGAGGAGCTTCTCGGCCTTGCGCACTTCGTGCTGGGTGAACTTCTGCTCGTTCTTGAGCACCGCCCGCGTGTGGGCCGCGCCGAACTTGGCCGCGTGGGCCTCCGTGTGCTGCTCGATTGCGGCGCGCGTCTTCTCGCTCAAGCCGGCCGATCCTTTCCCGCCGCCGCTCCCGCCCCCACCGCCCGACGTGATCGGGACCGGCTGGCCGTCGATCGTCACCCAGTGGTCGACCGGCTCGTCGTCGCCCGAGAGCATGACCGCCACGGCCCCGTCCGGATCCGGAAGGGCGCGGAGCGCGTCGCCGGGGGCGGCGTGCTGCGGGTTGTCGAAGACGTCGTGGGGGCCGAACGCGTCGGACGGGGAGCCGAAGCCCTTGCCGGCTATCGTGATCGGCGCGGCGAACTGCGGCAGGAGGGCCTGCGTCGGCTCGCCGACCGTCTCATTGTCGAAGTCGGGCTCGAAATCCGAGTCGCCGTCCCAGTCGATCTCGTCGTCGTCGCGCATCGCCGCCGGCGCCCCCCCCGGCGCCGGCGGGATTAATGGCGCCCCGGGAGCCGGGCCTCCGCCGCTGCTGCCCGGAGGAATCACCGCACCCTTGAGCATGGAGGCCTGCGCCGCCACGTCCTCGGGGAACGCGATGTCCAGCTCCTTGCTGAGCCGCTTTTCGTCGTGGATCTGCTGGAACGTGTTGCGCATCCGGCCGCCGCGGCCGGCGATCAGCTCCTTGCGCGTGACCAGGCGCAGGGCGATCAGCTTCTCGAACCCGGTCGCCTCCTTCAGCGGGTCGATCCACTCGTGGCCGTCGGGGATGTACTCCGCCTCGGTGAAGCGGGACGGGTTGGCGAAGAACTCGCGGATGTCGACCAGGTCGGCGAACTTGCCCTCGGCGAACGCGCAGGCGATGAAGAGCCGGTAGACCGGGCCGACGACGGTGTCGATCAGCAGGTCCTGCTCGGCCTTCCAGCCGCGCCGGTCCTCGAGCATGCCCTGCCGCTGCGAGCTGTAGGTGCCGCGCGAGAAGTCGCGCACGAGCTGCTCGTAGCTCATGTCCAGGCCCGCC
>DASZMJ010000542.1:0-3777 GCA_035551935.1 Isosphaeraceae bacterium | reverse complement strand
GACGCGGTCAGGGCGAACCGCCTTGCGGCAAGTCGGTCGCCGCCGGGCGGACCTCGCCGTCGCGGATCACGCTCCGGCGGATGAACCAGGGCCGGCGCTTCACCTCCTCGAAAATCTTGGAGATGTATTCGCCGATCAAGGCCACCGCGAACAAATTGCCAGCGCCGAAGAAGAGGACCACCACCACGAGTGTCGTGAACCCCCGCGGCGCCGCCGACGGGTAAAAAATCACCCCGATCACCTGGAGGGCCGCCAGCAGGCAGGCCACTGCGAAGAGGGCGCTGCCGACCGCCGTGAGGATGTTCAGGGGCGTGTTGCTGAAGCTCAAGATCCCTTTCTTCGCCCAGCCGATGTTCTTCCAGAGGTTGTTCGTCGACCGGCCGAACATCCGCTCGGGGCGGACGTAGTCGACCCCCGTCTGCCTGAACCCGGCGAACGCGCGGACGCCGCGGAGGAAAAGGTCGCGCTCGGGGAACTGGAGCAGGGCGCGGACGACCCGCTTGTCCATCAACGCATAATCACCCGCGTCGTGGGGAATCTTGATGTACGAGAAGTAGTCGAAGACGCGATAAAACGCCTTGTAGGCGAACTGCATGAACAGCGTCGCCTCGCGCTTCACCCGGCGGCCGTAGACGATGTCGTACCCCTCCTGCCAGCGGGCGACGAACTGCTCGATCAGCTCGGGCGGGTCTTGCAGGTCGCCGTCGAGGAGCACGCAGGCGTTCTTCGAGGCGATCTCCATGCCGCTCCGGAAGGCCGACTGCGAGCCGAAGTTCCGCGAGTGCGTGACCCCGACCACGCGGCGGTCGTTCCGCGAGATCGAACGGATCACCTCCTCGGTGTCGTCGGGGCTACAGTCGTTGACGAAGATGATCTCGAAGTCTTTATTCATCTTCGTGAACACGGCCTTGAGCCGTTCGTACATGATCGGGATTGCGAGGTCATCCTTGTAACAGGCGATGACCGCGCTGACGCTGTACGTGGTGTCGATCCCGAACTTCTTCGACGACTGGAGGTATCGCGGCTTGTCGGGGAGGGCGCGGTACCAGTCGGCCGTGGCGCCGAGGCCGTCGCGGAAGTCGGTCCGCGGCTCCCAGCCGATCCGGGCGCGGGCCTTCTCGGTGTTGGCGTACCAGTCCTCGACGTCCCAGGCCCGATCGGGCATGGTGAAGGCCGGCTCGGCCTCGATCGCGAAGAGGTCGCGGGCGGCCGAGGCGACATCGCCGATCGTCGTCTTGCGGCCGGTGCCGATGTTGAACGAATCGCCGTAATCGGCCGGCTTGAGGTTCAGCGCGGCGTCGACGAACGCCTCGGTGACGTCGTCGGTGAAGACGAAGTCGCGCGAGACGGCCGGGTGGACGAACGGCGGGTACGCCGCGTCGAGGCCGTGGCGGATCAGGTTCGGGATCAGCCGCGAGGCGTCTTCGAGCGGGCCGTACACGGAGTAGAGCCGGAGGTTCGCGCAGGGGAACCGCTTCCGCTTGCCGTGGTAGTGGATCAGGTTGGCGGCGGCGACCTTCGACACGGCGTAATCGCTGTTCGGCGCGAGCGGGGCGTCTTCCGACGGGCCGGCGGCGTTGTCGCCGTACTCCGACGAGCTGCCAGCCTGCGCGAAGAAGGCGACCGACCGGGCCTCCAGCCGGGGCAAGAGCCGGGTGAGGAAGGCGAAGTTGGTCCGGTAGATGAGCTGGCTGTCGGTCTCGAACGAGTAGGCGCCGTAGGCGACGAAGTTGAAGACGGTCCGCGGCCTGACGCGGTCGAGCAGGGCGTCGAGGTCGGAGTCGATCAAGAGGTCGACGACCCGGACGTTCTCCTCGGGGAGGTCTTCGAGCCGCCAGGCGGGGGTCCGGGTGGTCGTCCCGTAGACGTCCCTGCGGACGGCGAAAATCGCCCGCATCGCGTTCGCCCCGACGAACCCGCTGGCGCCGAGCAGGAGGATCGGCCCCTGGAGCCGTGCGACCTTCTCGGCGAGGGGTGTGCGGGGCGAGATCGGGGCCGGCGTCGGCGTCGGCTCGGGCTCAGGCATCGGCGGCGGCCTCGGCGTTGAGGAACTCGACGACCGCGGCGGGGTCGAGCCCGGACTCGCGGCGGTGGAACGTCTGCGACCCGTACCGGCCCGAGACGTAGCCCTTCGCCCCCCGCGCCACGAACCGCCCCGGCGCCAGGCCGCGCGTCAGCAAGGCGGCGGCGACCCTCTGCCCGACACCCCCCTGGGCGACGTGCTCTTCCACGACGAGCAGCTTTCCCGACCGCGCGAGGTCGGCGAGGAACGCCTCGGGGAAGTCGTCGAACGGGAGTTCGCTCACGAGCCAGAGGGCGGGCCGACGCGCGGCGTCGAGCCGGCGGAGGGCGTCCCAGATCCCGCCGACGAGCGGGCCGGCGACGAGGACGACCCAGCCCCGGCCGTCGAGCAGGCGGCGCCAGGGCGCGTACGTCGGGGCGCTGATTCCGGCCGGAAGCTCGGAAAGGCCGAGCCGGAGGTAAGCCGGGTGGTCGGCCGCCAGGAGGGCCTCCGTAAGCGGCGATAGGTCCTCGTCGAAGGCCGGCAGGTAGGCGCGGAGGTGGGGCAGGCAGAGCAAGGCGCCGTAGTCTTCCAGGGCGTGGTGGGTCGCCCCCATCACCCCGTAGGCATAGCCGCCGCCGTTGCCGACCACGACGACCGGCAGGCGGTGCTGGCAGACGTCGTTGCGGATTTGCTCGAACGGCCGGGCGTAGGCGAACGGGGCGATGCTGTAGACCCAGGGCCGCAGGCCCGCCCGCGCCAGCCCGGCGGCGACGCCGACCATGTTCTGCTCGGCCACCCCGGCGTTGACGAACCGCGGCCCGAGCGCGTCGCGCAGCGGCTCCAGCGCCCTGTACCCGAGGTCGCCGGTGAGGAAGACCAGTTCCGGGCGGCCGGCGGCGTCTACGAGGGATCGGCAGAAGGCGTTTCGCATGCGCGCTCGATGTCCAGGACGGCTTGGTGGTACTGCGATTCCGTCATCGGCAGGTAGTGCCATTCCATCCGACCTTCCATGATCGCGACGCCGGCCCCCTTCCGCGTCCGCGCGACGACCACGTCGGGCCCCGCGCGGCCGGGCCGCAGGGCGTCGAGGATCGAGCCCCGGCAGTGGCCGTCGACCTCCCGGACCGGCACGCCGAACGCCGCGAACCGCTCCCCGAGCGGTTCCAGGTCGGCGACCTCCCGGGTCGTGCCGAACCCCTGGAGCCCGTTCAGGTCGACCAGGACCGTGAGGTTATCGAGCCGATGGTGTCGCGCGAAGATCAGGGCCTCCCAGCTCGAACCCTCGTTCCACTCGCCGTCGGACGTGAGGCAGTAGACCCGGCCCGGCTCCCCTGTCAACCGCTTCGCCAGGGCGAGCCCGGCCGCCAGCGAGAGCCCGTGCCCGAGGCTGCCGGTGGCGAACAGGATGTCGTCGATCCCCGAGGCCGGCGGGTGCCCGCTCAGCCGGGTGTCGTCCCGGTGGAACGTCGCCAGGTCGTCGTCGCCGAGCCGGCCGATCGACCAGAGGGTGACGTAATACGCGCCGGCGGCGTGCCCCTTCGAGAGCACGAACCGGTCGCCCGGCCCGAGGACCTCGTGGTACAGCACGAGCAACAGGTCGAGGCACGAGAGGTTGCCGCCGATGTGCCCGACGCCCGCCTCGTAATGCATCCCGAGCAGCCGCAGCGCGGCCTTGCGGCGCAGCTCGTCCCACGGCGTCAAGCGGTCGTTCATCGTCCTTGCCACCGGTTGAACGGCTCCCGTCGCGTCAATGGACCGCCGCCTCACGCCGC
>DASZMJ010000541.1:0-1541 GCA_035551935.1 Isosphaeraceae bacterium | reverse complement strand
GCCCACCAAGAAGGCAAAGCCGAGCCGACGCACGTCGCCCGGCGAGACGAGCCCGTCCCGGAAGAGCGCGAAGGCCCCGAAGAAGGCCGCCACCGCCAAGGCAAAGAGCCAGAAGAGCGAGGGCGCGGCCCGGAAGACGAGCCCCGCGGCGGCCAGGAAGGCGGCGGCGCCGAAGAAGTCAACGGCCCGCAAGAAGCAGGGCGAAGGGCTCGTCGAGAAGACCGAGGAGATTCTCGACACGGTCCTCGCCGGCGCGGTCGTCGGCGCCGTGACCGGCGCCGCCCGGAGCCTCGCCGACGAGCCGTCGGCCGTCCCGCCGGCCGCCGCCACCCCCTCCTCCGCTTCGAAGGCGCCGAAGGGCAAGAAACCGACGACCGGCGAAGTCCTCGGCGAGATGGCCTCCGGCGCGGCGCTCGGGGCCGTGACCGGGGCCGCGAAGGCGGTCATGCCCCGGGCGGCCGGGGGCGGCCCGAAGAAGAAGCCGAAGAAGGGTTGAACGCCCGTCCGCCGCCGCCGTGGGTCGGAGTCCCGCGGCGGCGGCCCCCGCCGAGATCGGCCGGTCAATGTCATGGCGCCCATCCATCTCCCCATGATCGAGTCGTGCGAGGGTTGCGGCGCCTGCTGCCGGGTCGTCACGAGCCCGCCCTTCGTCCGCGTCTTCGGCGCGGCCGGGGAAGACACCTGGGAGCGGCTCCGCTGGGAGCGCCCGGACCTCGTCGCCGAGGTCCTCGCCGACGAGCGAGACCGCCGCGCGGCCGGCGGCCCGACGTTCGGCACCCCCTGCCTCTGGTTCGACGCCGGGTCCGACCGCTGCCTCCACTACGACGACCGCCCGCGCGCCTGCCGGCAGTTCGCCGTCGGCGGCGACGACTGCCGCGACGCGCGGCGGCGTGCGGGCATCGGCTGATCCCACCCCGTTCGTGCAATCCCCCGGAAAGACCATGCAGGTTGCAAGACCGGACGCCTCACGGCGGCCCGTGAGCGCGCGCCCGGGATTTCGATAACACCTCACAGAAAAACACGT
The DNA here is from genome assembly GCA_035551935.1 of Isosphaeraceae bacterium. GTDB lineage: Bacteria > Planctomycetota > Planctomycetia > Isosphaerales > Isosphaeraceae > DASZMJ01. The sequence continues at coordinate 517 of DASZMJ010000541.1, read as the reverse complement.
TGCGATCCAACCCGCGGGACCGGCACGGCCCCTGCAATAGAGACACCGGCCGTGGAGGTCGGTCCGCCCGTCAGGCGACGCCGATGGAACGACCTCGGTCGGGCGACCGCGTCGCCCCGGACAGGTGGATCATGAATCTGCTGCAACGGACTTCGACCCCGACTTCGGGTCGCGAAACCGAGGACCAGACGGCAAGAAAGGCCGGCCGCGTCTTGATCGTCGACGACGAGCCCAACGTCCGCCTGGTCTTCCGGACGGCGCTGGAATCCGCCGGGTACGCGGTGGCCGAGGTCGACGACGGGCCCGAGGCGCTGGCCTGGCTGGCGAAGGCCCGCGCCGACGTCGTGCTCCTCGACATCCAGATGCCCCTGATGGGGGGCATGGACGTGCTCCGTGGGCTCCGTGACGCGGGCAACGACGTCCCCGTCGTGATCATCACCGCGCACGGGAGCATCCCCGACGCCGTCGCCGCGATCAAGCTCGGGGCGATCGACTTCCTCTCCAAGCCGCTGACCCC
>DASZMJ010000540.1:0-19990 GCA_035551935.1 Isosphaeraceae bacterium | reverse complement strand
AAGATGAAATTAATTTAAAATTTTTCATCTTTCTTCATCTGCGTCATCTGCGGATAACCCCCTTCTTCCTCCCCGATACGCCGCGTGGCAGTTCGGCGTCTCCCAGAGGAGCACCTCGACGATGGGCAGGCCGGCGGCGGCGGCGTGGTCGAAGATGAGGCGGGCGATGTTCTCGGCGGTGGGGTTGACGTCCATGACGAAGACGCGCTCGCCGCGGTCGCGGAGCAGGGGGAGGATCGGGTCGTCGCGGTGCAGGAGCATGTTGTGGTCGAGGTTCTCGTCGATCCAGCGCTGGACGTGGCGCTTGATCTCGCCGAAGTCCACGAGCATGCCCCGCGCATCGAGGCCCGGCGCCGCCAGCGTGATGACGGCGCGGCCGTTGTGGCCGTGCAGGTGGCGGCACTTGCCGTCGTAGTTCAGGAGCCGGTGGCCGTAGCAGAACTCGATCTCGCGCGTCACCCGATACATGGCGCGACGGGCCCCCAGGCGGTCGGTGGAATCCCACGGGAAGTGTAGGGCCGCCGTCAACCTGTCCTGACCCGTTCGGACGCCGGGTCGGACCGATTCCGGAAAAGTTCGCCCATCGCGGAGAATTCCCGCCGGTTCCTGGCCGGGATTCCAACTGGTATAGGTAAGCGGCCCGCCCGCGGGAGGGGGACCGTGCGCGGACCGGGGGCGAATGATGGGGCACCCGAAGTCGATCGCAATCCTCCGGCGACCCTCGGCGCGGAACGAACCCAAGCTCGGCCCGGGATCGCGCGAACGAACCGAACATGGGGGGCGTGGGATGGCTTTATCGGAAATGGGGGATGGGTTACTGGGGTTGGAGGTTGGGGGTCGTCGGCACGAGACGGAGCCGTCGCGGGCCCCGAGCGATGCCCTCACGGAACGAACCGACCGACCACTTTCGTTCACGTCCCGTGGAAGTGCCGGGGTGACGAGGGGATGGCCGCGCCGGCGCGAAACGAAGCCACTTCGCGGGCCGCGCCGGAAAAAACGAACCCAATTCCGGCCCGTCGGCGCCGAACGAACCCAACATTGGGAGGAATGGAGAAGATGCAAGGATCGATCGGGACTGGATCATGGATGTTGGAGGTGGGACGCCCTCGGCGCGGAACGAACCGAACGATCGCCTCGGCCCCAGCCCCACGCCCACCGAACGAACCCACCGGCCACTTTGGTTCACGTCGCGCGAGCGGACGGCGTCGGCCGCGCCGGGCGTCGGGGCGGGGTCGTCGATGCTCCTGCCGCGATTGACAGCCGTCGCGGCCGACGCCTAGACTTGCCGGGGCCACCCGTCCGGCCCCGACCGACCCATCGCAACGGAGTTGCCTTTCCGATGAATCGCCCGTTCGCCACCATCACTCTGACGCTCGCGCTCGGCCTCGCCGCGCGGGCGGATGAGCCCGCGTCGAAGGACAAGGCCCCGTCGAAGCCGGAGCCGTCGGCGGTCCTGATGGACGTGACCCTCAAGGGGACGATCGGCGAGGACCCCGCGCCGACGGGCCTCGACGGGGCGCCGATCAAGGACAACCTCAAGGGGATCATCGACCGGATCGCGAAGGCGAAGGCGGACAAGGAGGTCAAGGGCCTGGTCGTCCGGCTCCGCGACCTGAAGGTCGGCTGGGCCAAGGGCTACGAGCTGCGCAGGGCGATCGAGGACTTCCGCCGCTCGGGCAAGAAGACGTTCGCCGTGCTCGAGATGGCCGAGAACGCCGACTACCTCGTCGCCACCGCGGCCGACGAGATCGTCATGCCCGAGGGGGGCTGGCTGCTCCTGAAGGGCCTGGCGGCCGAGGTCACGTTCTACAAGAAGGCGTTCGACAAGCTCGGCCTCAAGGCCGACATGCTCCAGATGGGCGAGTACAAGGGGGCCGGCGAGCCCTACACCCGGACCGAGATGAGCCCCGCCTTCCGCGAGGAACTGACCGCCATCCTCGCCGACGACTACGACCAGATGGTCGACGCGATCTCGAGGCGCCAGGGGATCGCGCGCGACGAGGCGAAGAAGCTGATCGACGGCGGCCCCTACACGCCCCATGGGGCCAAGGCCGCGGGCCTGGTCAACCGGGTCGCATACCCCGACCAGCTCGAGACCGAGATCGCCAGGGGCCTGGGCCTGAAGGCGGTCCGCCTCGACCCGAAGTACGGCAAGCCGAAGTCCGACATGGCCGACCTGAGCGGCTTCGCCGGCTTCATGAAGATGATGCAGATGCTCTCGGGCGAGGGGCTGCGCAAGCCGGCGTCGAAGAAGCCGAAGGTCGCGCTGATCTACGCCGCGGGCCTGATCCGCACCGGCAAGTCGTCGTCGGGCTCGCTGCTGGGCGACGCGGTGATGGGCTCGGATACCGTGATCCAGCACCTCCGCGAGGCCGAGAAGGACCCGACGGTCAAGGCGATCGTCCTCCGCGTCGACTCCCGCGGCGGCAGCGCCCTGGCCAGCGACCTGATGTGGCGCGAGGTCGTCCGGATCGAGAAGCCGATCGTCGCCAGCATGTCCGACTACGCCGCCTCCGGCGGCTATTATCTCTCCATGGGCGCCGACAAGGTCTTCGCCGAGCCGGGGACGATCACCGGCTCGATCGGCGTCATCGGCGGCAAGATCGCCGTCGGCGGCCTGCTGGAGAAGCTCGGCGTGACCACCGACACGATCACCGTCGGCAAGAACGGCACGTTCCTGTCGATGACCAAGCCCTTCACCGACGACGAGAAGGCCGCCATGCGGCGCCTGATGGAAGAGACGTACAAGCAGTTCGTCTCCAAGGCCGCCGAGGGCCGCAAGATGAAGTACGACGACCTCGAGAAGCTCGCCCGCGGCCGCGTCTACACCGGCCGTCGCGCGAAGGAGCTGGGGCTCGTCGACGAGGTCGGCACCCTCGACGACGCCCTCGCCGCCGCGAAGACGCTGGGCGACCTCGGCGAGGACTCCGAGCTGCTCATCCTGCCCAGGCCCAGGTCGCTGCTCGAATCGCTGCTCGACCCGCTCGAGGACCGCGACGTCGAGGCCCGCGCCCTCGCCCCCCTCCTCCCCGACTCCGCCCGCCGCGCCCTCGGCCGCCTCGCCGGCGTCGCCCGCCTGCTCGAATCCGAGCCGGCGGCGCTGATCGGCCCATGCGAAATCGATATCCGATGATCCTTGCCACGGAGGGCACAGAGGGCACAGAAACGAGGAAATAGAAAGATATTTTGTTTTCTCCTCTCTGTGCTCTCTGTGTCCTCCGCGGCAAACTCTCCCCGGAGTCATCCCCCATGGCGACGCTCTCCGACGAACAGCTCGACGCCCTGAAGCGGTTCAACACGCCGACGATCTCCAACGCGATCGAGATCTTCAACGTCCGCCAGCGGCACCTGGGCTTCCTGCCGCACCGCATCCGGAGCATGTTCCCGGACCTCGGGCCGATGGTGGGGTATGCGGTGACGTCGCAGACGAGGGCGACGTACTCGCCCGAGAAGTATGAGGATATCACGCCGGATTATCTGCGATACGTCGCCGCGCAGCCGGGGCCGAAGGTGGCGGTGGGGCAGGACCTCGACGACCCGCCGGGCCTGGGGGCGCAGTTCGGCGAGGTCAACGCGACGATCCACCGGAAGCTCGGCTGCGTCGGCCACATCACCGACGGCTGCCCGCGCGACCTGGACGAGGTCCAGGGGCTCGGCTTCCCGCTCTTCGGCCTGAACCCCTGCGTCAGCCACGCCTATGTCCGCCTGGTCGACTTCGGCAAGCCCGTCCACCTCGCCGGCGTCGAGGTCCGCCCAGGCGACCTGATCCACGCCGACAAACACGGCGTCTGCATCATCCCCATCGAGGTCGCCGACCGCCTCATCGACGCCTGCGCCGAGGTCGAGCGCATGGAGCGTCCCCTGCTCGACTACTGCAAGCGCCCCGACTTCGACCTCGAGGAATACATCCGCCTCCGCTCGCAGGCGAAGGCGAAGATCCGCGAATGAGGGGCCCTCTGCCTTCAGGCCCGCCGTTGCGGCAGGACGATGGGCTCGATGCGGGGGCTGCGGAGGAGGGCCTCGTCGGGCTGGACGCGGTCGAGGCGGCGGCCGTCGGCGTGCCAGCGCCCTTTGCGGTACTCGAAGAGGGCGGTGGCGTGGCGGGCGTCGTCGTCGAAGGGAAGGGGGTCGAAGTGGACGCCGATCAGCGCGAGCAGGCGACGGGTCTGGCGGTCGCGGGCCCAGACGATCTCGTCGTGCCAGCGGGCGTCCTCCCAGCGGGCGCCTTCCTCGGGGTCGGCCAGGGCGAGGGCGCCGAGGAAGCGGGCCTCGAGCCACTCGCGGCGGAGGCGGAACTGGTCGCGGGCGCGGTCGAAGCGGAGGTCGTCGACGACCTGCCGCGCGGGGCGCCAGACGATCAACGCCCCGGCGACCAAGCACACCGGGAGCAACCCCGCCCAGATGACCCATCCCATGGTCGTCTCCTCGACCGCCCGGCGGCACCGGCATTCCTGGTTCGATTCTAATCCGGTCGGGAGCCCGTCGGCAAGGTGCCGGGCGGGCCGTCGGCGCGGGGAGGCGGCCTTGATGCGACGGCTGTTCGGGGCCCACATGTCGATCGCCGGCGGCCACGACCGCGCCGTGTTCGCGGCATCGAAGGTCGGCGGTACGACCGTCCAACTGTTCACCAAGAACAACAATCAATGGCGTGCGCGGCCGATCGACGACGCGCGGGTCGCGGCCTTCCGGTCGGCCCTGGCCGCGACGGGGGTCGAGCGGCCGGTCGCGCACAACTCGTACCTCATCAACCTCGGCAGCCCGGCCGCCGAGCTTTGGGAGAAATCGATCGCGGCGATGGTCGACGAGCTGGAGCGGGCCGAGGCGTTGGGGATCGTCGGGGTGGTGGCCCATCCCGGCGCGCACGTCGGCTCGGGCGAGGAGGAGGGCCTGCGACGGATCGCCGCCGGCATCGACGAGGTCCACCGGAGGGCCCGGGGCCTGGAGGCTCAGATCTGGCTCGAGACGACGGCAGGGCAGGGGACCTGCCTGGGGCACCGAGTCGAGCACCTGGGGGCGATCCTCGAAAAAGTGGCCGCGCCCGAGCGCCTGGGTATCTGTGCCGACACCTGCCACCTGTTCGCGGCGGGGTATCCGCTGGAGCCGGCCGAACAGTACAATGAGACGATCGCGGCGATCGAGCGGGCCGTCGGCCCAGGTCGGGTACGCGTCTGGCACCTCAACGACAGCCTCCGCGAGCGCGGCAGCCGGGTCGACCGCCACGCCGGGATCGGCCGCGGGCGGATGGGCCTGGAGCCGTTCCGACTGCTCGTCAACGACCCCCGCTTCGCCGCGACCCCGATGGTCCTCGAGACCCCGAAGGGGACCGAGGCCGGCGAGGACCTCGACGCGATCCACCTCCGCACCCTCCGGCGGCTGCTCGCCGCCGACGACGCTGCGGAGCCCCTTCGACCCGACCGCCCATCGCCCCGAACCCGGACGGTCCCGGCAGAGTGAGGCGCCCGCCCATGTCCATCCCGTCCCAGAACGGCGCCGTCGCCGCCACGATCCTCCCGACCGCCACCAAGGCCGCCGAGGCCGACGGCCACGACCCGAGCCTCTTCATCAACCGCGAGCTGAGCTGGCTCGGGTTCGACGAGCGCGTGCTGGAGGAGGCGCGCGAGCCGAGCGTGCCGCTGCTCGACCGGCTCCGCTTCCTCGCCATCGCGGCGTCGAACCTCGACGAGTTCTTCGAGGTCCGCGTCGCCGGCCTCCAGGCCCAGCTCTACGACGACCTCGAGCCCCAGGACACCCCCCCCGACGGCATGGGCCCCCTGGCCCAGCTCGTCGAGATCGCCCGCCGCACCAGGGACTTCGTCGCCCGCCAATACGAGACCTGGCGCGACGAGCTCCGGCCCGCGCTCGCCGAGAATGGCATCCTCATCTGCAAGCCCGAGGACCTGACCCCCGGCCAGGTCGCCTTCCTCGACGGCTACTTCGACAGCCAGGTCTACCCGGTCCTCACCCCGTTGGCCATCGACCCGGCGCACCCGTTCCCGCACCTGCACAACAAGAGCCTCAACCTGATCCTCCGCATCGAGGCGACGGGCCAGGATTCGCAGCGGCAGCTCTACGCCGTCTTGCAGGTGCCCGCGGTGCTCAGCCGGCTCGTCCCCCTGCCCGACGAGGGGGACGGCCGGCGCAGGTTCGTGCTCCTGGAGGACGTCATCGGCCCGCGGCTCGACTCGCTCTTCGGCGGCTTCCGCGTCGCCGCCCGCGTCGCCTTCCGCGTCACCCGCAACAGCGACCTCAGCATCCAGGAGAACGAGGTCAAGAGCAGCCTCATGACCACGATCCAGGAGACGCTCCGCCAGCGCAAGTGGGGCGCGGCGGTGCGGCTCGAGATCGCCGAGACGGCCGACGAGGGGTTCCTCGCCCAGCTCCAGACCGCCCCGGCGCTCGACCTCGACGACCGCGACGTCTACAAGGTCCCCGGCCCCGTCGACCTGACCGCCCTGGTGGCCCTCTGCCGCCTCGACGGCTTCCGCGACCTCAAGGAGCCCTCCTTCGAGCCCCAGATGCCCGCCCCCCTGGCCGCCCGCGCCAACGTGTTCGCCGCGATCCGAGAACAGGATATTCTCGTCCATCATCCCTATGAATCCTTCGGCTCGGTCGTCCAGTTCATCGAGCAGGCCGCCGACGACCCGCAGGTCCTGGCGATCAAGCAGACGCTCTACCGGACCGCCGACGACAACCCGATCCTCAACGCCCTGGCCCGCGCCGCCGAGAACGGCAAGCAGGTGACGGCGCTGGTCGAGCTCCAGGCGCGGCTCGACGAGGAGAACAACATCGTCAAGGCCCGCGCGTTGCAGAAGGCCGGCGTCCACGTCGTCTACGGCATGGTCGGCCTGAAGACCCACTGCAAGGCGGCGCTGGTCGTCCGCCGCGAGCACGACGGCCTGCGGCGGTACGTCCACCTCGGCACCGGCAACTACAACCCGATCACCTCGCGGATCTACACCGACCTCGGCCTGTTCACCTGCCGCCCCGAGTTCGGCGAGGACGCCAGCGCCCTGTTCAACCTGCTGACGGGCTACTCGCAGGGGCACGACTGGAAGAAGCTGATCATCGCGCCCAAGTTCCTGGCCGACCGGATCATCGACCTGATCGACCGCGAGCGCCGGCACGCCGAGGCCGGCCTGCCGGCGCGGATCATCGCCAAGATGAACGCCCTGGTCGACCCCGGCGCCATCGAGGCGCTCTACGCCGCCAGCCGCGCCGGCGTCCGCATCGACCTGATCATCCGCGGGATCTGCTGCCTGCGGCCCGGCCTGCCCGGCGTCTCGGAGAACATCCGGGTCGTCAGCATCGTCGACAAGTTCCTGGAGCACTCGCGGATCAGCTACTTCCAGAACAACGACCGCCCCGAGGTCTTCCTCGCCTCGGCCGACTGGATGCCGCGGAACTTCCGCCGCCGGGTCGAGCTGATGTTCTCGATCGAGGACCCCCGGCTCAAGAACCGGATCGTCGACGGCATCCTCGGCGTCGTCCTCTCCGACAACGTCAAGGCCCGCGTCCTCCAGCCCGACGGCACCTACGTCCGCGTCCCCCCGCCCCGCGACGGCGAGCCGGCCGTCCGCTCGCAGGTCGAGTTCCAGAACATGGCCCGCGAGCTCTCCGCCGCCGACCCCATCCGCTCCCCGTCGCCCGCCGTCGCCCCGCCGGGCCTGCGGGCGGGCGTCTGATCGGCGGTCGCTCGCGGGGTCCGCCGTGCGGATCGACCTTCCTATCTTGGACGAAGGATTCGGTTCGCACGACGGACCGAGCGAGATCGATTACTTGATCGGGACGTCGTACCGGATGAAGCCCAGCACCTCGCCCACCTTCTTGTGCGTGTGGCACTCGGCGCACTTCGCCATGACGACGGGCACGACGGTCGCGGCCAGGAGGCGGCGGTCCTTCCCCTCGCCGACGACGCGGTCGAAGTAGGGCTTGCCCGAGTTGATCGCGCGCGGCCTCCTTCTCGAAGTCGGTCTTCGGCGCGTTGGCCTCGTCCATCGGCTCGCCCGTGGCGTCGACGAGCCGGGCCGAGTGCCAGCCCTTCTTCTTCATCGCGCCGAAGACATCCTTGGCGACCTTGATGGCCGGGTCGGCGTCCTTGTTGCCCACGTAGCGCCGGGTGATCGAGACGACGGCATTCTTATACAGGTCGTCGAGCATCTGGACCTGCTCGCGCGTCCGCTCGACCGCCGGATCGGCCTCGGCCGCGCCCCCGGCGCGGGCGACATGCCCGAAGAAGGGGCCCGAGGCGACGGCGGCCAGCACCGCCGCCAGGGTGATCGAGCAGGTCGGAACGGCCCACCGCGAGTATTGCATGCTCATCGACACGAATCCAATCCGCCATGTAGGCGAGGTCCGCACCACGGCCCCGACGCGATGGGCGACGCGCCCGTCACGCCTTGAAGACATCGAGGTCGAGGGGGGCTGGCAGCAGGGATTCGAGGGTGACGCCGTCGAGGTAGTCCATCTGCCGGCGCTCCGCCTCGGCGAAGACCAGGCGCAGGGTGCAGCCCGGCTGGATCACGCAGAGGCCCGGCGTCTCGACGCAATCGAGGAGGTGCATATTCCCCTCGAAGTCGAGGACGACCCGGCCGACGGTGATCTCGCCCGGCCGCCGGGCCAGCTCGATGCCGCCGCCCGGCCCGCGATGGTTCCGGACGTACCCCAACCTCCCGAGCTGATGCACCACCTTGCCGACGTGGTGCGCCGAGATCCCGTAGAATCCCGCCACGTCCGCCACCGTCGACCGCCCCGGCTTCGACGCCAGGTACAGCAAGGTCCGCAGGGCGTAGTCCGTCTGCAAGGAGAGTTGCATCGTGTCCCGGGGGTAATTCCTGCAATTCCGGTAGGGATGATACAGGAATCGCCCGCAGGGGTCAAGGATCTGCTGCCTATCCCGTCTCGGACGGTGGGTTCAGCGATCCACGCCGCCTCGGAAATGCTCGCGCCAGGAGTCGAGCATGTCGCGGAGGGTCTGCTCGATGGGGATGAGCGGGGTCCAGCCGGTGGCGGCGCGGAGCTTGGAGGGGTCGGCGACGAGCAGGGGCTGGTCGACGGGGCGGACGCGCCCCGGGTCGACGAAGACCTCGATCGGGGCCTTGGCCAGTCCTTTGAGCGTCTCCAGGGCGTCGGCCAGGCGGGTGCCGGCGCCGGTGCCGAGGTTGTAGACCTCGCCGGCGGTGCCGCGGGTGGCGAGGAGTCGATAGGCGCGGACGACGTCGCGGACGTCGGTGAAGTCGCGGACGACCTCGAGGTTGCCGACCTCGACGCGTCCCTTGCGGCCGGCCTCGACCTCGGCGACCTGGCGCGCCAGGCCGCCGAGCACGTAGTTGGGCGCCTGCCGCGGGCCCGAGTGGTTGAACGGTCGGACCATCACGACATCAAGCCCATGCGCCAGCACGTACTGGATGCCCACCAGGTCCGCCGCCCCCTTGCTGGCGGAATACGGGTTGTTGGGCCGCAACGGGCAGTCCTCGGTCACGGGCAGGTGCTCGGGCGCGGGGTTGCCGTAGCAGACCCCCGAGCCGACCAGCACGACCCTCGGCCGCTGGCCCGAGGCGCGGACGGCCTCGAGCAGGTTCAGGGTCCCGCCCAGGTTCAGCGCCCAGGTCCCGCGCGGGTCGGCGACGCTGGCCTGCGGGTTGGCCTGGGCGGCGAGGTGGTAGACGACCTCGGGTTGCTTCCGCGCGACGAGGTCGGCAAGCCGGTCGTCGGTCGCGTCGGCCAGGTCGCAGCGCTCGAGGCGGACCCGGGCGGCCAGTTGCGCCAGCGAGTCGGGCCAACGCCCCGAGGAAGACAGGCCGACGACCTGATCGTCGGCCCGGAGCAGGTGCTCGGCGAGGTGGCCGCCGACGAATCCCGAGACCCCGGTGACCAGTGCACGCATGGACGAGGCCCTCGCCGAGAGGCCGCGACCGCCGAGTCTGGAGGCCGCCGTTCCTTTCCCTGTCCCAAAGCGGCCCGTCCTCGCGTAGAGGGTGGTGCGAGGGTCCGCTCGTCTTCGGGGAGGTTCGGCCCCAGCAGGCTATCCACCCCGGACCGATCGGGCAAGTCGAACCTCGACCGGGCCGGCCGTAAGCTACAGTTCCGGTAGCAACTCGAGCCGGCGCCGGCCGAGCCAGGGCTCTTGCCCGGCGTGGGCGTCTCGGCAATGATTGGAATGCCTGAAGGTTCCACCCCCTGATGCCGGATCGCCCGGCATTCGGGTCGCGAGCTGCGTCGCGGTGCGGGTCGCACCCCGGCGCGCGGGGTCATCGGTCTGGGTCTGGCGCCGTGCGAGGCGGCGCGAACGTCGGGTGCAATCCTTCGCGTGCTCGCGGGGCCATGCCCGCGCCGGCACGGGGTGAAGGGGAGACGGCCATGCTTCCAGTCCAGTGCCCCGGCTGCGGGGTCAACTATCGGATCCCGCCCAATCGGTTGGGTTCGCAATTGCATTGTCCAAAATGTGATGTCTATTTTTATCTGGATAGCACGGGGAACTTCCGGAGCGGCAAGCGGCCGAAGCCGGAGGAGGAGAAGACCTCCTACGCGAAGGTCGGCGCGAAGGAGCCCGAGTTGGACCCGATGGTCCACTGGCGACGCCTCCCGGTGGCGGTCCGAGCGGTGGCGATCGTGGTCGTGGTCGTCGGCGTGGGGGCCCTGGCGGTCAAGTGGGCCAACCGGGCGCGGCTGAACGTCCCCGACGACCTCATCGGCCGGGGCAAGTACGCGACCGAGGCGATCCTCCACGGCGACAATCAGCACCTCGACGCCGTCGCGGCCCCCGGCACGGCCCCGAAGCTCGAGGCCTGGGCCGACAGCGTCCGCGGCCTCTGCGTCCAGAAGGGCATCGGCGCCGACGCGACCCTCTGGGTCGAGTCCGGCCGGCCCGACTCGAAGTCGCACACCGCGGTCGTGACCGTCATGATCATCCCGCCGCTGGCGGCCACCGCCGCCGGGGCACCCTCCCCGGGCTCCGGCTCGCGGGCCCAGCGCGCCAGCCTCTCCGACCGCAAGGCCCCCTCGGCCACCGACCGTTCCCTCAGCATCCGCCTGTTCTGGACCCAGGACGACCAGGGCCAGTGGCTGCTCGACGGCGACCACACCCCCGACTACAACCGGCCGCCCCCGCCGACCGGCGATCGCCGTTCCACCTGACCCCGGCCGCGCCCTTCACGGCTCTCGTGCGCCCTGCCGGACCCCCTCCCAGAGCTCCTCGAACTTCCCGCGGACGAACGGGTCGAGGAGTTCGCCGAACTCCTTCGGAAGACTGACGGCCCGGATCAGTTCCTGGACGTCGCCGAGATCCTTCATGCGTCCGGGATTGGTCATCCCCGAGGCCAGCTTGAGCTGGATCAGGGTCGGCAGGCCGAGGTACTTCACGCCGTCGATGTCGACGGCGATCGTGGCCGGGTCGGGGAAGGCGACCGGCTTGGGCTTGCCGTCGCCGGGGAAGTCGCCGGCGACGAGGAACTCGATCCGGACGCCGTGCTCGGTATCGCGCAGGTTCTTCGAGCCGGCGAACGGCGGCACGTAGCCGAGCCCTTCGAGCTTCTCGTGGATGACCCGGAGCCCCTCGCGGGTGACGAGGATATCCACGTCCACGGTCAGCCGCCGGAACCCGTGCGCGTTGAGCGCCATGCCCCCCGCGACGGCATACGCCACGCCCAGCTCGTCGAGCCGCCGACCGATCGCCCGGAGCGTCTTGAAGACCGCGTCATCCCCACGGAAGAAACGGTCCCCCTCGTCCATCGCCCACTCCCGATCCTGCCGGAGTCGGACCTCGTAGGGGACGACGCCGATGCTCGATTCGAGGTCCATCGTTCAACCTCCGCGACCGTTCACTCGTAGATCGTCGCGGCCACCAAGATCTCTCCCAGCGTCTTCCAGCTCGGCTGTTCGGGGACCGCCTCGCCGCGATTATGGTAGTCACCCTCCATGTCTTCGACCCAGGCAGCAAGGGCTTCGAGGTAGGTATCGAGTGATATGTTCGCCCATGCTTCCGGCCTCGATCGGAGGTCGGCGAGCAGGTCGCGGACGAATGCTGCCAGATCGGTCTTCGAACGGATGGCTTCGATTCTCTCGATGATGCGTCAATTCTTATATGGATTCGCGGAGGCTTTCGTCCTCGGCCGCTGGATCTCGCATGGGGAGCGTGGGCGGATCGTTCGAATCCCCTTGAAGCGGATGGAGCGAGCGTTGCTGATCCCAGGAAGCACGCAGGAGAACATCGAGTTGTTCGATGTCGGTGGATTGTTCGAGGTTCACGCATGACCATCCGAGTTGAGGAATCGTCACCGGGAGCGACGACACCATCTGCTGGACCTGATCGGAAGGGAGTGGAACCCAGACGCAGGGTTTCCGCCGGTCGAAATAGAGCCGGCAGATGACCCATGTGTGCCGCTCTGGAAGGTGCACTTTGAAGTAGGAAGTCGTATCCTCGAAGGCGACAGGCCGCTCCGGCCCGAGGAGACGCTGGATGGTTGCGAACCCTTCCAACTCCTCCTTCGTCGTAACGATCTTCGGTTGGGAGGATGCGGCTTGATTGCTGGCGTCGGCTGAAGGGGGATTCAAGACCATCGACAGCATGCGTTGTTTGGCCCATTCCTCGATCGCGTTGGCGAGGACGGGTTTCCAGCTCTCCACGACGGAGTCGCGAAGTGTGCGGGTCTCGATGTTCGCGATGGCGAGGCGGACGAACTCGCTGGAGGGCTCGAGGAGTCGATTGAGTTCGGCCACGAGCAGGTTCTGTGCCCGCTTCCGCTCGGCGAACGTCCGGATGAGCTGCGGATTGTACTGGGTTTTCTGGAGCAAGGTCAGGAAGTCGAACGGTGGCTCCTCATCGCCGAGGACGTCCCACTTCACGAAGGGTTCCTTGTCCATCACGTTGGGATGGACGAGGTCCGTGAAGAACCGCCATTGGACCCCATTCGTCAGGACGCCGAGCTTGGCCTCGGGTTCCTTCGCATAATAGTCGGCGAGTTGTTCATCGTAGCCGGCGAGCTTCTTGCCGACCTCCTTGGCCTCGACGAAGAAGATCGGCCGCCCTCCCTCGAAGAAGGCCCAGTCGATGGGCTTCGCCGATCGTCCCGGGCCGAAGTCGGCCCGGAACTCCGGGACGCACTCCCGAGGGTCCGTCAGGTCGTAGCCGAGGATCGTGAAGAGGGGGCCGATGAGGCTCTGCTTCGTCGCTTGCTCATTGCCCCGGACGTGCTCGGCGAGATCCTTCACCCGCTTCACGTAAGAGATGATTGCGTCGCTCATCGGAGACCCATGGGCTCGGCGATGTACGGAACTCGGGACTGTGATGAATGCAAACTTACATCCCATCGCCAAGGAGTCAAGGCCCCAGTCCTGAATGGCACTGAGATAGGACACCACCCGAGGGTCGGTCGCCGCCGAATTCCTCAGCCGAAGATGCGGTGGAACTCCTTGGCGATCGAGTTGCCCAGGTGGTTGAACTGGTGGCCCAGGTTCGACATCGCCGCCGAATGCCCCACCTGGCCGAATTTGCCCGCCAGGTTCTTGACGTAGGGCGTGTTGGCGAGTTTGCCGACCTGCTTGGCGTTGAAGCGCGAGAGGGCGTCGAAGTATGCCCAGGCGACGTTGCGTGCCTGCCGCGAGAACGTCAGATTGAGGTATCGTGACGAGATACCCTTCGCCGCGTCGGAGGTCGCGACCGACCACCCCTGGCTCGCCAGGCTCGACGACGCCGGGACGGTCGTGGAGGTGGGCGTCGGCGTGGCCTGGGAGGGCGGCGAGGCCGGGGTTGGCGTCGGGGTCGTGGCCGGGGGCGTCGTGGGGGCGGGAGGGGGCGAGGACACCGCGGCGGTCGTGTCGTTGGAGAGGCTCTGGGTGCTCGTCGCCGTGCCGTCCGCCGAGAGGGCGTCGCCGGTCGCCGCCAGCGTGCCGGGGAGCCGGCGACCTTCGAGCCCCTCGAAGCCCGGCCGCAACGTCCGCGACCGGCGTCGATCCCGGCCCGACATCCCCCCTGCGTCGATCCTCATCCAGCATTCCCCCGTCGGCCCGGCCCGAAGGCGTCGGCGGATGATTGCCTTCCTGCCTTCCTCGACCATCGGCCAAGGAAGGTGCCGACTTGAGCGAATCGGGGGATTTTGCCGGATCGGCGGGTCGCGCCGATCCGACACGGGAGCCAGATGAGTCGGCCCGATTCCACCTCAACCATCGAGGGGAACGGGACTTACGACGAACCACGGCGATTCAGGACGCCGGGCTCCGTCGCCGGGACGCGCGATAGAGCCCCGCCAGGCCCAGGCCGATGGCCCCCAGGGTCATCGTCGCGGGTTCGGGGACGGCGCCTTGGATCATTGGCGGAAGCTGCGGCGTTGTCTGGCCGGTGATCGTCAGGGGGACGGACCCGACGGTGCCGTTCACGTAGGCGTGGGCACTCGTGCTATAATTCAACGGTTGTGTGACTTGCGCATCGGTCAAGACGTTGCTGTAGAGCGGGTCGGTGTAGACGCCGAACGTCGCCAGGTCTTCGTCGACCGTGGTGCTGACCGTCGGGCCGAAGTAGTACCACGTCAACTCACCGAGCGGGACGCCATTCATGTTGTTACCGACGACGACGTCCCACGCGTTCGAGAAGTTGTAGGAGTGAAACGCGGGGGTCTGCGAGGTGGGTAGGGTGAACGTCGAGTTCGAGTCGACGCCGGCCGCCCCATTCGCCGGATTCGTACTGCCGATGGTGAGCGAGTCGCCGGTGACGATGGCCGTATTGGCCAGGAGTTTGAAGTCGAACTGGTAGAAATACTGGGGGTCTCCGACCGGAGTGACGGTCGATTGCTTGATGACGATCCCGCCGGCTCGGGCCGCGCCGCCGGCCAGTCCGATCAGGATGAGGCCCAGGACGGCCGTACGAGTCATTGACAGCCGCTGATGACGCATGGACCTTCTCCGGGAAGTTGGAACGATCGACGGTCCAGGCCGGTGCACCTTCGCATACGGTCATCCCGTTGACCCGACATGACGTCCAGCTAGATTATCAGTCCGCCGCGATGCACGCAAGAGTCCACGTCCTCGGATTTTTTTCACGTCCTCTCGCCGTCGAAGTGCAGTGGTGTTCTCATCCTTGATGTTCGGGGCCGTGGCTCAGTGCCGGAAGTGGCGGCGGCCGGTCAGGAGCATGGCCAGGCCGTGCTCGTCGCAGGCGGCGAGGGTCTCGTCGTCGCGACGCGAGCCGCCGGGCTGGACGATCGCGGTGACGCCGGCGGCGGCGGCGAGGTCGGGGCCGTCGCGGAACGGGAAGAAGGCGTCGGAGGCCAGCACGGCGCCGCGGGCGCGGTCGCCGGCCTTCTCGACGGCGATCCGGACCGAGTCGAGCCGGCTCATCTGCCCGGCGCCGACGCCGACGAGCTGGCGACCCTTGGCCAGCACGATCGCGTTGGATTTGACCGCCGCGCAGACCCGCCAGGCGAACGCCAGGTCCCGCCGCTCCTCGGCCGTCGGCGCGCGTCGGGTGGGGACCTGGCCCTCGGTCAGAGGGTCCTCGCCGATGGCGTCCCAGTCCTGCACCAGCAGGCCGCCGACGACCCGGCGGAGGTCGAAGCCGCCGGGGCGGAACGCGTCGGGCCCGATCGGGGCGTCGAGCGCCAGGAGCCGGACGCTGTTCTTCCAGGTCGGTCGGGTCGTCAGGACCTCGAGCGCCTCGGGCTCGAAACCGGGGGCGAGGATCGCCTCGAGGAAACGGCCCGGCTCGGTCATCCGGAGGGCCGCCGCGCGGTCGACCGGGCGATTCAGGCCGACGATGCCCCCGAAGGCGCTGAGCGGGTCCCCCTCGTACGCCCGCTCGAACGCCTCGGCCATCGCCTCGCCCAGCGCCGCGCCGCACGGGTTGTTGTGCTTGAGGACCACCGCCGCCGGCTCGGCGAACGTGGCGACGAGCCGCAGGGCGCTGTCGAGGTCGAGGAGGTTGTTGTACGAGAGCTCCTTGCCGTGGAGCACCCGGGCGTTTACGAGGTTGGGCCCGGGCTCCGCGGGTATGGCCCCGTAGGAGGCGGCCCGCTGATGGGGGTTCTCTCCGTAGCGGAGCACGGAACGGCGCTCGAACCCCACGGGCAGGTACTTCCGGAACGGCTCGTTCGCGTCGCCTTCATCGATTCGGTCACGCCGCCGGAGATAGTAGGAGATGCCCATATCATAGAGAGCGGTGAGGTTGAAGGCCTCCCGGCAAAGCTCGCGGCGGAACGCGGCGGTCGTGCCGCCGTGCTGATCGAGCTGTTCGACGAGCCGGGGATACTGGTCCGGCTTGACGAGCACGGCGACGTGGGCGTGGTTCTTGGCCGCGCCTCGGATCAACGACGGGCCGCCGATGTCGATGTTCTCGATCGCCTCCTCGTCGGTGACGTCGGGGCGAATCACCGTCATCTCGAACGGATAGAGGTTGACGACGACCAGGTCGATCGGCTCGATCCCCTGCGCCGCCAGGGCGTCGAGGTCCCCGGGGACGTCGCGGCGGGCGAGGATGCCGCCGTGGAGCTTGGGGTGGAGCGTCTTGACCCGGCCGCCGAGGATCTCGGGCTGGCCGGTGTACTCGGCGACCTCGACGACCTCCAGGCCCGCGCCGGCCAGGGCGGTCCTCGTCCCGCCGCTGGCCAGGAGGGTCACGCCGCGGGCGGCGAGGGCCTTCGCCAGGTCGATCAGGCCGTGCTTGTCGGAGACGCTGAGGAGGGCCCGTCGGATGGGTACGACGTCGGGCATGGCTGCGGGGACCTCTCGGGCTTCGGGAGGCACGCCCCGCGGGCCCGTCCGCTCTCGGACGGGCCCGCGGGGCATGCTGGTGGCTCGATCGCCTCACTCCGACTTGTCCTCGTCCTTCTTGTCCTCGTCCTTCTTGTCCTCGTCCTTGGCGGCGTCGGGCTTCTCGGTGTCGGCGTCGGGCTTGGCGGATTCCGCGGCCTCGGGCTTGGGCTGGGCCTGGGAGTCGTCGGGCTTGGCGGTGGGGGCCTTGGGCCAGCCGAAGGGGATGGCGCTGGGGTGCCGGACCAGGAGCGGGCGGTTGTGGCCGATCTCGCGGAGGCAGATCAGGACGCCGGTGGGCGTGGCGAGGTAGATGCGGTCGTTGAGGCGGTTGGTCTGGACGACGGTGTAGTCGCGGAGGTTCAGGCCGGCGCGGTCGCGGGTGGTGTTGGCGTCGAAGAGGATGGCGCCGGTCTTGCGGTCGACGACGATCAGGTCGCCGTACTCGGAGCGGAGGTAGACGCGGCTGCCGGAGACGGCCAGCAGGTGCTCGGCGCCCGAGGGGAAGGTCCAGCGGTTCTCGCCCGTGTTGATGTCGATGGCCGACAGCGCGCCCCGGTTGTTGACGACGTAGACGTCGTCGTCGCCGACGAGGGGCTCCTGGTCGATCGGGGCGCCGGTGGAGTGGACCCAGAACTGGTGGCCGTTGAAGATGTCGACGGCGTAGAGGTTGCCGTCCTCGGAGGGGACGAGGACGGTGCGGTTGCCGTGGGTCCCCATCGAGGCGGAGATCGGCCCGTCGGTCGGGAAGCGGAGGAACAGCGACTTGGGGTGGTCGCGGGCGACGTACAGCTTCTTGTCCTGGCTGGCGAAGACGACGATGTTGCCGCCGACGATCGGCCGGGCGCTGACCGGCCCGTCGGTCTGCCAGGTCCAGGCCAGCGTGCCGGGCTTCTGCCCGTAGGGGTTCTCCTTGGTCCGCAGGTCCTTGAGGTTGAAGGCGATGAGCCGGCCGGTCGACAGGCCGACGATGACCCGCTCCTCGCTGGCCGCCGCCGGGCTGCTGGCGAAGGAGCCGGGTCGGAAGCTGGTCTGGCCGGTGTTGGACGGCTCGACGTTCTGCTCCCAACGGAGCCGGCCGGTGACGCGATCGACGGCGTGGATCGTCAGGCCGTTGGTGGCATAGACCTCCGACGAGTTCAACGCCGCGGCCTGCGCCTGGCCCGTGATGCGGCCCAGGTCGGTCCGCCAGAAGTAGCGGCCGCTCTCGGCGTCATACGCGTAGAAGCCGGCGTGGTCGGTCTGCGCGAAGATCATCGCGCCGCGGATCGAGAACCGGTCGCCGCTGGCCGGGGCCTTGCTCAGCGGCAGGTAGAGCTTGAATCGGCGGCTCGCCCCCTGGTACGAGGCGATCGGCGACGCCTGGCCCTTCAGGTCGCCGCTGGTGAACAGCAGGTCGGCGCCGGCGTAGAGGTCGTCGATCGGGCTGAAGGCGGTGCCCGAGAGGAAGGTGTCGACCGTCGCGGGGGCGGCGTGGACCTTCCCCTTGGCGACCACGAGGTTCCCCTCGCGCAGCTCGAACGGGGCGCCGTCCTCGGGGGCCTGCGGGAACGGGTCGGCGAAGCGGAAGGTGCGGCTCCGGCCGTCGTAGGCGTTGACCTGCCGCGACTGCCCCTTCAGCGGGCCGTCGGTGATGACGAGGTTGACGTTCTTGTAGAAGTCGTCGATGGTGTGCAGGCCGGCGTCGCCCGCGAAGCTCGACGGCGTCGCGGGTGCATCGAGCACGACGCCGCTGCCGCCCCAGAGCCCGCTGCCGGCCACGCCGACGACCATCAGCCGCTCGGTCTGGGCCTGCGGGACGACCTGATACCACGACAATTCCAGGCCCACGCGGTTCAGGGCCGCGCGGGGCGGGACGATCTGGTTGGGGAGCGGGCGCTGGGCGCGGGCCTCGGGCCCGACGGCCGCCAGCAGCAGGAGCGACAGGGCCGGGGCCAATCCGAGTCGGCGAGACATCGGCCGATCCTTTCGGGAACCCTCGCGATCGCCGTCGAGTGCGGGTCGCGAGCGGAGGACCTTCGAGCGACGGGATGCCGCGGCACCGCGGGCCCGAGACGCACGCGCCCCGGCCCGGTCGTCGCGGCCGATCCCTCTAAGATACCGCACGATCCGCGCCGCGTCCAAGTCGCCCGCCCGCCGCCTCGCGGGGATCGCCACGTCGCGCACCCCGATCGCCACCGACCCCTTCGGATCGGCCTTCGCTGATGGGAAGCGGTCGTCCGAGGCCCAATTTCGGGCCTCAGACGACCCCGGGGATCGCCGCCGACGGCCGCGGCGCCCAGGCGGCGAACAGCTTCGAGACCAGCCGCGACGGACCGGGGACCGGATGCGCATCAGAAATCGTCTCGGAGTAAAGGGTTGCGTCATTCTTCGGTTCGTTCCGCGCCGGCGCCTCAGCCGGCGTCGGGACCGGCCGCCCCACGCGCGCAGGCACGGCGGCGGCGACCGGCCGCGGCGTATGGCGGGCCTTCTTGCTGGCGATCAGCGACGCCGAGAGCTGCCGCAGGCTGCGGAGGTGGTCCTGCAAGTAGCGATGCCGCCGCATGCCATCATCCGTGGTATCCACATACGAAACCGCGATCGCCGCCTCGCGCTCGGCCGCCTCGGCCGCCTCCAGCGCCGGCGCCAGCGCCTCCAGCGCCTCCAGCTCGTCGGCGACGATGGCGCGCAGCGCCGCGGCCGGGTCGGGGTCGTGGATCACGGCGACGCCGTACATCGAGGCGAGGGCCTCGTCGCCCAGGACGTTGACCCCCAGCCGCGCCTCCAATCCCAGGCCCAGGCCGTGGACCCGCGCCACCGCCGCGTCGCGGGCCGCGGGGTGGACGCCGAGCAGGCGGAGGGCCTCGTCGCACCGCGCGGAGCCCCAGGCGCCGCCGCCGGCCAGCGTCGCGTCGAACTGGCGCCACCGCGCGATCAGCCAGCGGCAGCCGTCGCCGCGGCGCAACAGCGCGTCGTGGGCGGCCATCGTGTTGGCCTGGAGCGCCTCGGTCAGGCCCCGCAGGCCGTCGGCACGCGTCGCATCCCAGAGGTCGCCGGCGGCCCGGACGCGGGCGCCGACGGCGGCGTTGTCGGCCTTGCGGACCCGCGCGATGGCGATCGAGGCGCAGACCATGTTGTACACGAGTTCGCGCTCGTACGAATCGGCGGGCTTGAGCTCGTGGACCCAGCCCTCCAGCGTGGCCTGGAACTCCTCGACGCTCTCGCCGGGCAGGACGGCCACGGTGGTGCACAGCCCATGCGTCACCGCATTCATGGA
>DASZMJ010000539.1:0-10580 GCA_035551935.1 Isosphaeraceae bacterium | reverse complement strand
CGTGGAAAGTATGTCCGGTTTATCGTGAAAATGCACGCTAACTATGTCCGGAATATCGTTATGGACGCATGTATCCTACGGTCGGTTTATCGTTAGTGGACTTCGGACCACCGATTGCATCGTTGTGTGCACTATGCTCGGTTTATCGTGGTGGACAATCGCTTCGACCGGCAACCATGCCCGGTTTATCGTGATGGATGCCCGTTCACAGGGGCGAGGGGCGGGGCGGGCGCGGGCCAAGTATGCCCGGTTTATCGTCGTGCAAGGGCGTTCAGAGGCGGTGCGGGGCCGGGGTATGTCCGGTTTATCGTGGTGGGCGAATGTCCCCGATCGGCGCGACTCGGCGGGGCGCCGGGCGGTCCGACCCCGGGGTGCGCGGGCCGCGGCGCCGGCCGCGAGCCGGGCGAAACTATGTCCGGTTTATCGGTAGTGGCCCGGCCGGCGCGGGGCGGGGCGGGCCCGCGGCGGCGGGCACACCGACCCGGCGGCGAAGTATGTCCCGTGCATCGTGGACGGGGGCACCCCGGGTCGTGCCGTCGCCGTCACGATCCGATCAACCCGCCCATCCGGGCTGGGACGACTGCCGATTGGCTCAAGTCGAGGTCGAACCGGCGACGGGAATGCCCGGGAACGGCCCTGGCGTGTCCCTGGCGCGATCGCGGCGCCTCGGGCGGACATTTCCTCGTCCTCGTCGGCCGGGCCCCTCAGCGGCCGCCCTGGCCCCTCGGCGGCTCATCGGCCCGCGGCCGGCCCGCGGGCGATTGCGTGGATGCGGAGGCCGCCTCCTCGGCCTTGCGGATCGACGAGCCGATGCGGGAGAAGAATGATTTGATGTTGGATTTATTTTCAGTTCCAAGCTTGTCGATTCGTTCGAGGAGCCACGCGGCGGTCTCGAGCGACCGCGTCGGGTCGAGCGCGGGGGCGGGCGGGACGTCGCGGGCGGGGCGGGGCGGGGGCGGCGGGGCGTGGGCCGGGGCCGCGGGATACGGGTGCGGCGGGGCGGCCGGCGGCCCCGCGAGCGGCCGGGGCGCGGCGTGGGCGCCGGCGGCGAGGCGGCGGAGCTCCTCGGCGAGCCGGTCGATCCGCTCCTCCTGCGAGGCGATCCGCGCCGCCGAGTCGGTCTGGAGGTGGCGGAGGATCGCCACGACCGACTCCTGGAGCTCGTCCTGGCGGCGGAGCAGCTCGGACTGGCCGGCGTGCAGCGTCCCGAGCATCCAGCCGAGGACGGCGCCCCGCGACTCGGGCGGGATCAGGTCGATGGGGAACGGGCGGCCGTCGAGGGCGGGCAGGTCGGCGAAGCCCGCGGCGGCCGGCTCGACGACGCGGGCCAGGTCGCGGCCCGACTGGATCAGGCCCAGCTCGCGCGACGCCGCGGGGCCCTCGTCGAAGGAGCCGGGCGGCGCGGCGACCCGCGCGACGAAGCGGACCTGGCCGATCGACAGGACGTCGCCGTCGCGCAGGGCCGCGGCGCCGCGGGGCGGCTGGCCGTTGACCAGGGTCGGCTGGCCCGGCAGGTCGATCACGTAGGCGGCGTGCGCCGTCCGCAGCAGGGCGCAGTGCGTCCGCGAGACGTTGGCCTGGTTCAGGCGGATGGCGCAGCCGTCGCCCCGGCCGACGAAGGCCAGCTCCGAGCCGAGCGCCCACGACGGCCCGCGGCCGGCGACCGGCTCGAGCGTCAGGCCGGCCAGCGGGGTGTCGCCCGCGTCGGTGAGCAGGTTGACGGCGCAGGGCGGCGGCGAGGCGGGGCGGCCGTCGAGCTCGAACGAGGCGACGCGGATCATCCACCCGGCGACCTCGAACGACTCGCCGGGGCGGAGCCAGCCGCAGGGGGCCTCCGACTCGCCGAACCGGGTGCCGGTCCGCGTCGCCAGGTCGACGGCGAAGAGCCCGCGCATGTCGGCGTGGATATAGACATGCCGGGCGCTGATGTCGCGGTCGTCGATGTGCAGGTCGGCGTGCGCGATCCGGCCGATCAGGGCGAAGGGCCGCCCCAGCGGCACGAGCCGGGGGACGGCCGCCCCGGGCTCATGCACCTCGAGCGCGAACCGCGCGTCCGTCCAGTAGGGCCCGAACCGCTTGGGCATCGACTCACCGCCTCCGCGCCCGGCCGGTCAGGGCTTCTTCTTCTCTTCCGCGGCCGGCTCGGCGGCGTCGGGGAACCCGATCAGCTTCGCCGCCTCGTCGCGCTCCGACGGCTGGAGCTGCGCCGGCTTCAGGCCGGCCTTCCGCGCCCGGTCGCGGTACTTCTCGAAGTCGGCCTCGCGGCCGGCCTTCTTGTAGGCCCGCGCCAGGTGGTAGCAGATCGCCGCGCTCGGCAGCATGGCGGCGGCGTCCTCGAGGTCCTTGATCGCCTCCGCGTCCCGGCCGAGCCGCAGGAGGATCACGCCCCGCGTGTCGACCATGTGCGACAGCCGGCCGACCCGCTTGATCCCCTCGTCGACCCTCTGGAGCCCCTCCTGGGGCCGGCCCATCTCCTCGGAGAGGGTCCAGGCCATGTTGTTGAGGAACAGGTAGGTGGTGGGGTTCTTGGAGAGGATGCCGTCGTAGACGGCGATCTCGCCCTTGTAGTCGCCCTTGAGGTGGCGGAGGAAGGCCTGGGCCAGGAGCAGGTCGAGCGAGTCGGGCTGGGACTTGATGGCGAGGCTGAGCAGGCCGTCGGCCTGGCCGACCCACTCGCCGCCCAGCTCGTTGGCCAGGGCCGTCGAGGCCCGCGCGGCCTCGGCGCCGCCGCCCGACTTGGCGGCGGCATCGAGCTGGGCGGCGGCCTCCTTGGCCTTGCCGCGGCCGGCGAGGAACTCGGCGAAGGCGATCTTGCCCCGCGGGCTGAGCGCCGCCACGTCGCCGCCGAGCCGCTCGGCGGCCTCGGGCCGCTTGAGGGCCATGAGGAGCTTGAGCAGGTTGATCCCGGTCGTCAACGCGTCGGGCGCCGCCTTGCGGGCCCGGAACGTGCCGAGGATCAGGTCGTCGACCGCGGTGTCGTCCCCCTTGGCGTGGAGGATCCGCGCCTTCAGCTCGATCGTCGGCAGGGCCTTCGGGTCGGTCTTCTCGAGCCGGGCCAGCTCCTTCTCGGCCCCGGCGATGTCCCCGCGCTGCAGCAGCAGCGCGGCGTGGAAGAGGATCATATCGGCCGGGGCGCCCTCGGCGCCGGAGGCCTTGGCCGAGTGGTCGAGGGCCCTGGCCCGGTCGGCGTCGGCCCGCCCCTTGTCGCCGGCGGCCTTGGCCTGCTCGGACGAGGCCGCCAGGCTCCGCGCCAGCGTCTCGTGCAGCCTCGACCGCTCCGGCTCGGGCACCTCGGCGGCGAGCGTCTCGAGGATCCCGATCGCCTCCTCGCGGCGCCCGGGGTCCTCGCTCCGCGAGAAGACGACGGCGCGGAGCTTGCGGTCGTCGGGCGCCTCGCCCGGGCTGGGGGCGCCGACCAGCCCCATCGCCTCGGCCAGCGCCGCCGGGTTGTTCGGCCGCGCCGAGAGGTTCAGCGCCAGCCGCCGCCGCGCCCAGTCGAAGCCGGGCCGGACCTCCAGCAGGTGCCGCAGGAGCGGCTCGGCCTGCTCGGGCCGCCCGGTCGTCTCGTAGTAGTCGACCGCGACCTGGAGCACCCCCGGGTCGTCCTTCCACTTCGCCACGGCGGCGGCGAACTCGTCGTCGGCCTCGGACCGCATGTTGAGCGCCCGGTAGCAGGCGGCCCAGAGCAGCTCGGGCTGCTCGGGCTTGAGCCTCTGCCTCATCTGCGCGAGCGTCGCGCGGGCCTTGTCGGCCTCGTTCCGCGAGGCCTGGAACATCAGCAGCTGCATCCAGATGCTGGCGTTCTCGGGCTGCCCGCGGACCATGTTCGTGAGGAACTTCTCGGCCGCCTCCGGCTTGCCCAGGGTGTTGAGGACCTTGACCTTCCAGATGGCGGCGTCGAGGGCCTGCGGGTTGCCCTGCATCATCTGGTCGACCATCTGCTCGGCCTTGTCGGCCTCGCCCCGCTGCATCAGCTTCGCGATGGCGATCTGATCGATGTCGGCGGGGAAGTTCGGCAGCTTGCGGTGCAGCGCCTCGATCCTCGCGTCGTCGCCCTTATCGACCAGGAGCATGACCAGCGGCTTCAGGGCGGCCTGGCCGCCGCGGAGCTCCAGGGCCGCCTCGTAGGCGGCGACCTCCTCGTCGGTGCGGCCGAGCCGGTTCATCAGCCGGGCCTCGAGCAGCGGGCCGGAGGGCGCGCGGGGGGCCGCGGCCTTGATCTCGGCGACCAGCCGCGCGACCTCGTCGAGCCGGGCCTTGTCCTCGCCCGAGCGGCCGTCGCCGCTGGTCGGCTTGAGGTTGAGCAGCACCTCGCACCGCGCGACCTTGCCCAGCACGCTGTCGGGGCCGACGACCTTGCGGAGCGCCTCGGCCTGGGCCTCCATCGCGGGGCCGTCGTTATTGAGGGCGGCCAGGGCCATCAGGGCCAGCCGGGGCTCGGCCGACTCGGGCAGGAGCCGCGACCACTCCTCGTAGGCCTTGCGGGCGGCGTCGAAGTCGCGGCGGCCCTGGTGGTGCTCGCCCAGGGCCCTCCAGAGGACCGGCCTCTGGTCGGGCGGGACGCGGTCCATCCCCCCGGCCAGGACGTCGTAGGCCGGCCCCGGCTCGCCGCGGCGGAGCAGGAGCTGCGCCTCCACCACGCGGAACCGGGCGTTGTCGCCGGCCGCCTTCCTGGCCTCGCCGGCCGCGCGCAGCGCCTCGTCGACGCGGCCCAGCCGGTGCAGGGCGGCGATCCGCATCAGCCAGGGGTCGACCGCCGTCGGCGCCCGCGCGACGGCCGCCTCGACCCGCTTCAGGGCGTCCTCGAGCCGCCCGGCGTCGGCCAGGGACTCGGCCCGGAGCATCGCCACCTCGGGCGCGTCCCGCGCGAGCCGCTCGGCCTGCTCGAGCCGGCTGTTGAACGCGGTCCAGTCGCGGCGGTCCTTCGGCTTGTCCAGCTCGCGCCGCCGCAGGGCCTGGGCCAGCGCCACCAGCAGGCCCGGGTCGTCGGGGACGCGCGCCAGGCCCTTCTCCATCGCGTCGATCGCGTCGGCCGGCCGGCCGAGGATCTGGTGGAGCCGGGCGATCGCCAGCCACGGCTGCGCGCCGGACCCGGGGGTGTCGGCGGCCTGGGCGTAGGTGTCGATCGCCCGCGCCTCGTCGCGGTTCGCCGCGTAGGCGTCGCCCAGCGTGACGAGCTGCAGCGCCGCCGACAGCGGGCCCCGCGCCGACAGCTTGTCGCGCGTCGCCTCGAGCTCGGCCAGCGCCGCCTTGACCCGGCCCGCCCGCAGGCCGATCAGGGCGTCGAGGTAGCGGTATTCGGCGTTCGGCTCCTTGCCCCCGACGAGCCGCCGGTACTGCGCCATGTGCTGCCGGGCCTCGGGGAGCCGATTCAGGCCGATCAGGATGCGGGCGAGCCGCCAGTGCAGGTCGGCGTTCGTCCCGCCGGCCTGGATCAGGCCGGCGCGCCAGCTCTGGATCGCCTCGTCGGGCCGCTGCTCCTTGAACTCGATCATCCCCTTGATCAGGTTCATCCGCAGCTCGTCCTTGGGCGGCGGCTCGATCGCGGCGAGGTGGGCGCGGGCCGCGGTCGTGTCGCCCCGCGCGACGGCGTCCTCGGCGGCGAGCATCCGCGCGTCGGCGTCGCCCGGGGCGAGCTTCAGCGCCCCGGCCAGCTCGTGCTCGGCCAGGGAGGCCTTCGCCGCCTCCGCCTCGGCCGCCTCGGTGCTCTTGGCGGCCAGCTCCGGGTGGCGGAGGAAGAAGTGGAACCGGGCCAGCCGCGCCGCGACCGACTTCGGGTTCGAATCGAGGATCTTGTCCATCACCTCGACGGCCCGGGCCGGCTCCTTCCCCCGCGTCACGTAGATCTCGGCCAGCCGGGAGCCGCCGTCGACGTCGCCGGGCTTGAGCTTCTCGGCCTTCTCGAACTCGGAGATGGCGTTGTAGGGGGGCTTCTTCCCCTCGACGTTGAGGCTGCCGTCCAGCACCGAGGCGTCGCCGAGGTAGCCGACCCCCTCCAGGGCCCGGGCCATCAGCCGGTGGGCCTCGGCGTCGTCGGCCCCGAGCTCGAGGTACGTCTGGGCGGCCTCCTGCGCCGCGCGGAACCGGCCGATCCTGAGGTTGAGC
This sequence comes from Isosphaeraceae bacterium, assembly GCA_035551935.1. GTDB lineage: Bacteria > Planctomycetota > Planctomycetia > Isosphaerales > Isosphaeraceae > DASZMJ01. The sequence goes on along the minus strand of DASZMJ010000539.1, from coordinate 4,475 downwards.
TCGATCAGCCGCTTCCGCGCGTCCATCCGCGCCGGCTCGAGCGCCAGGATCTGCGTCTGGATGTGGATGGCCTCCTGGACGGTCGGGAAGTCGCGGGCGATGTCGGAGAGGATCCGCCCCTTGAGCTCGAGCGCCTCGATGCTCTGGGGATTGCCCTGGAGGTAGGCGTTGACGAAGCTCAGCGCGACATCGACCTGCCCCTTGTCGAGGGCCTGCCGCGCCGCGTCGAGGTGCGAGGATGTGCTCCGCTTGGCCTGGATGCTCCTCAGGACGACGAAGCCCGGGACGACGACGGCGATCCCGACCCCGAGGACGATCAGGGCGCGGAGGTTCAGCCGGCGCGGGGCCGTCGGGGGCGGCGCGGCATGGCCCGCCTTGTTCGCCTTGCTCACGATGCCGACTCCAAGGGAGGTAGGTGGGCCCGCACCGGGCCGGGAGGGGGGAGTCCGGGGTCGGCGGCCGCCTGGGCCCGCGCCGGCCCGCCTCGTCGCGGCCACCTCGCCGGGCCGCACTCCGGCGCGACATCCCCGATCGCGCCGGCCGCGGCGATCAATTCTAGGCGACGCCCGGACCCGGCCGCAACCCGAGCCGCCCCGGACGCAACGCCGATCGGTCCGTCGAGCCGGGTCATCCGGCCCTCCGGCCGAGCCTCGCCCGCCTTGAGGCCGAACGAAGCCGCACGAAGCCGAACCGAGCTTGGCCGCTCGGGTTCGTTCGGCGCGACGACCCGACCCCGGCGACCCCGGGGCCGATCCCCCGACCTGACGAACCGATCGGCCCTGGCCCTGGACAGCACGTTGCCGAAAAGCGACGCGGCGGCGCCGGGCCCGCCACGGCGGCGGCGGCCGGGCCGGATTCCGACTTGCAATAACGGCGGGCGCAAACCATGATCGGATAGGAACCGCCCCCGGCCCGCCCGCGCCCCGGGGCGACCGGGCCGCCATCCCGACCGCCGCCGGCCCATCGCCGGGCCGCCGCGACATCACGCCACCGGTACACCCATGAGCCTCACCGCCCCGACCATCGCCGCCGCGCCGCCCGCCCCCGCGACGGGCGCCCGGCCGTCGCGGGCCCTGCTGGCCTGCGCGGCGATCGCCTGCGCGCTGCTGCTCGGCTCGGGCGCCGTCCGGTGGTACCAGGCCCGCCGGGTCGAGGCCATGCTCCAGCTGGAGCGGGAATCGCCGTTCCCGCTCGATTCGCTGCCGATGACCCTGGGCGACTGGGTCGGCGAGAAGACCGAGCTCGACCCCCAGATCGTGGCGGGCACCGGGAGCAATGACCTGATCACCCGGCAGTACGTCAACCGCGTCACCGGCGTCGCGGTCCAGGTGATCGTCCTCCACGGCCCGGCCAGCGACATCTTCGTCCACACGCCCGAGTTGTGCTACCCCAAGGCGGGCTACTCCGCGGCGGGCGAGGTCATGGATCGGATGATCCCCCTCGCCGACGCCGGGGCGCCGTTCCGCTCGGCCGCCTATACCAAGGGCGACCCGGCCCGGCCCGACACCCAGGAGGTCGTCTTCTCCTGGCGGTACAACGGCCGCTGGACGACCGCGGTGAACCGCCCGAAGGAGATGGCGCGGGTCGCGGGGATGTACAAGGTCCAGGTCGCGCGCCGGTTCCAGGCGACCGAGGCCCGGACCGTGGCCGACCCGTGCGAGGCGTTCCTCGAGCTGCTGGTCCCCGTCCTGGAGGCGCGGATCCGGGGCCAGTCCCCGCCGCCCCAGGCCGCCCCGGGCCCCGCCGTGGCCCCGACCGCCCCCCGCGACCCGACGCCCCCGGAAGGCACCCACCGATGAACCACCCGGACCGCCCCCCCGGCCTGATGCCACACACCGAGATCGTCCCGGCCGCGGCGGCCTACGAGCTCGACCTGGCCTCGGCCGACCTGCCGGCCGCCGGCAAGAAGATCACCCTCGGCCTGGTCGCCCGCGCCCTCCGGCGGCACTGGTGGCAGGCGGCCCTGATCTGGCTCGTCGGCTCGGTCGGCCTGATGGCCCTGGTCTACTTCAAGGTCAAGCCGACCTACCAGGCCTTCACCCGCGTCCGCGTCGAGCCGGCCAGCCGGGCCCTCTTCGGCGGGGTCGACGGCGGCAACTTCCCCGAGTTCCGCGAGACCCAGGTCAACGTCATCAGCCAGCCGACGGTGCTCGAGGCGGCCCTCACGGCCCACCCCGAGCTGCTCACCTTCCGCCGGCTCGCCGAGACCGACGACCCGGTCGCCGAGATCCGCTCGAGCCTGCTCGTGGGCGTGGTCAAGGGGACCAACCTCATCGAGGTGTCGACGTCGACCGAGTCGCCGATGGAGTCGGCGGCGATCGTCAACGCCGTGGTCGACGCCTACGTCAAGCAGGCCGGCGACACCAACAGCAGCGAGATCGAGGAGAAGATCCGCCAGCTCGACCAGGCCCGGCTCGACAAGGAGAAGGAGGTCGGGGACAAGCGGAACGCGATCAAGAAGCTGCAGGAGGCCCACGGCGAGATCGACGTGGCGGGGGCGAGGGAGCGCAATTCCGTCACGGTCGAGGAGTATCGCCAGCTCAGCAACGAGCTCCTGCGGGTGCAGATCGAGAGCGTCAAGGCCGACGCGCAGCTCGCCCAGCTCCAGGCCGAGCAGCCGGCGGCCGTGGCGGAGTCGCGCGAGGTCACCGAGGCCGACCTGGTCCGGCTCTTCTACAGCGACAAGCGGGTCGCCGCGGCCCGCGAGCAGAAGGACGCCGCCGAGGACAAATACAAGGCCATGAGGGAGAAGGTCCGCAACCTGGCCGACCCGTCGGTCCAGCGGCCGCTGAAGGACATGAAGGAGGCCCAGGCCGACCTCGACGCCCTGTGGAAGGAGATGAAGCCGCAGCTCGAGTCGTGGGCGCGGAAGGGGATCAAGGAGGTGGGCGGCGGCGCGGTCGACAACCCGATGAGGGGGGCCGAGGCGACGCTCGCGGCCCTGAAGGCGCAGGAGATGAGCCTGACCGACAAGCTCAACACGCTCAACATCCGCAAGAAGGCGGAGGGGGCCACCGCCGTCTCGCTCGAATTCGACCGGCTGGACCTGAACCGCGCCGATCAGTACCTCGACACGATCACCCGGAACCTGGCCGACCTGAAGTTCCAGATGAGGAGCCCGATCCTCCGGGTCAAGAAGGAGTTCCAGGCCAAGCCGGCGCGCGGGACGAACAACCGGCTCAAGGTCATGGCGGTCGCGCCGGTGGGGATGCTCTTCGGGGTGCTCTGCCTGATGGTCTTCCTCGAGCTGCACGCCGGCCGCGTGGTCGACCCTGAGGAGCTGACGGCGCGATCGCGGGTGCCGGTCGTCGGCGTGGTGCCGCCGCTGCCGCAGGTCCGGCCGCAGGGCAGCCTGTTCTCGGGCCGCGACGAGTTCAAGGCGCAGCGGCAGCTCGACCAGTTCGTCCAGAGCCTGGACCACCTCCGGGTGGCGCTCTGCTCGGGCCGCGACGCCTGGGGCCGCGACCGCCGGGTGATCCTCATCACCAGCGCCTGCGGGTCGGAGGGCAAGACGACGCTCGCCGCCCAGCTCGCCGAGCGGTGCGTCAACGCCGGGCTGCACACCCTGCTGATCGACGGCGACCTGCGCAACCCGACCCTGAGCCGGATGCTCGACGTGCCCAACAACCGGGGCCTGATCAACGTGCTCCGCGGCGAGTGCCTGCCCGACGAGGCGATCTCGGTCGTCGGCGGCGCCGGCGGGTTCCACTTCATGCCGTCGGGGACGCCCAAGGTCGACCCGTCGCGGCTGCTCCACGGCGACCGGCTGGGCAAGTTCCTGGCGCAGGCCCGCGAGGGGTTCGACATCGTGATCGTCGACGCCCCGCCGGTCCTGCCGGTGCCCGACGCCTTGACCATCGGCCGCTGGACCGACGGCGCCGTCCTGGCCGTCCGGTGCGACACCAGCCGGTTCACGCTCGTCGAGAAGGCGAACCGCCGGCTGGCCACCGTCGGCGTCGCGGTCATCGGCGCCGTGGTCAACGGGGTCCGCGTCGCCGAGTCGACCTACGGGTCGTACTACCCGTCCTACGCCTACACGGACGACCGCTCGGCCCCGCTCGACGTCTGAGCGTCGGGCCGCCGGTCGCGGCACGGATGATCGATTGCCGGCGCGTCGCCGGATTCGGTAAGCTGTTGCGGGCCGGCCGCCGGCGCCCCGGGGGCGCGGGCGGGCCCGGCCCCCGGGAGGACTTCGCATCGTGGACGAGCCGCAGGCCATCGCGACGGGCAAGGGGCGGGACACCGGCGTCGTCGCCATCGCCGCGGCGGCGGCGGTCACGGCCGCGGCCATCGCCTGGTCGTATTTCCCGAACCTCACCTATCTCGCCCGCTACTGGCAAGACCCGAACTACTCGCACGGCTGGCTCATCGTCCCGATCGCCCTGTTCATCCTCTGGCAGCGCCGCGAGATGCTGCCGGCCGTCGTGATCCGCCACCGCTGGTGGAACTTCCTGCCCCTGGCGCTGCTCGTGGCC
>DASZMJ010000538.1:0-8472 GCA_035551935.1 Isosphaeraceae bacterium | reverse complement strand
GCCAGTGTCCGGGAGGGGGCGGGAACACTGGCGGGCAAGCCGCCAGTGGCACCCAGCAAGGCCAAGGGCCGGCCCGACGGACGACCAGGAGGCAAGGATGCCCGGAGAACTGACGACCTCGAAACGCTTGCGAAGGCTCCGGGTCGACCTGGAGGAGCCGGCGCCGGCCGGCCCGCGCGTGTTGGCGCGGGGGGTGGTCGCGGCGGCGGCGATCGGGTTCACGCTGCTGGGGGCGGGCAACCTCGACCTCGGCCCGCTCGAGGCGCGGCTGGGGATCGCCTCGGGCGAGCGGCTCGGGCCCTTGGGGCGCGCCTTCGGCGGCTGGGAGCCGGGGCTCTGGCCGGGGACGGTCGCGCCGTGCTGGCTCTGGACCAAAGGGCTCGGCGGCACGCCGACGCCCGCCTCGGTGCGCTGGCCGACGGCGATCGCCGCCGTCGCCATCGGCCTGATCCTCGCCCGGCGGCTCGGGCGCGCGCTCGGCGAGGGCGCCGAGGCGTGGGGGGCCGTCGCCTGGTTCGGCTCGCTGGCGATGATCGACCGCTCGGGGCCGCTCGCGACGGGCATGATCGCGGGGATGGCGATCGTCGGGGCCCTCGACCGCATCCTCGCGCGCGGGTCCGACTGGGGCGCCGGGCTCTGGGCGGCCCTGGCGGTGCTGGCCGGCGGCTGGCCGGCTCTCTTGATCATCGCCCTGCCGGTGATCGTCGACGGCCGCAAGGGGCGCTGGCTGTCGGCGGGCCTGGTCGTGCCGCCGCTCGTGGCGCTGGCGGGTTGGTCGGCGTGGGCGTTGAGCGTGGCGCGGGTCGACGTCTGGGCGGCGGGCCTGACCTGGCCCCTGACGCAAGGCTCGTCGTGGCTGCTCGCGGCGAACGTCGCGGCCCTGAGCCTGCCGTGGGGGCCGTTCGCGGCGCTGGTGGCCTGGCCGATGGTCCGGAAGGGCTGGACGGGCCCGGCTCGCGAGCTGGTCGTCGCCTGGCTGAAGCTGACCGTGGCGGCGCTGCTGGTCGGGACGGTCGTCCCCGGCATGGCCGTCGCGGCCTTGCCGGCGGCCCTGGCGGGCCTGGCATTGGCCGCGGGTGCCGCGTGCGCGCGGGCCTGGGAGGGTGAGCTCGCGAAGGGACCGCGGCGGTCCGTGCTGGCGATCGCGACGGCCTTCGGGCTGATCTGGGCCGTCGTGGTCACGCCGACGGCGATCAACGTCGCCGCCGCCGTGCCGTTCTATCGCACGGTGGTGATCCCGGTGGCGCTGACCGCCCCGCTGATCGGGTTCGCGGCGCTCGACGCGGCGTGGTCGGGCTCGTCGCGGCGCTCGCTGCTGGCGACCCTGGCCCTGGCCGCCTGCCTGAAGCTGGGGCACTGGGGCGTCTATGTCCCCGAGTGGGACTACCGGATCGGCCAGGGGCCCTGGGGCCGCGCCATCGGCCAGTGGGTCCCGCCGCGGTGGCCGATCTACACGGTCCTCCACTGGCCGGCCGACCTCGCCTTCGCCACCGGCCACCCGTTCCGCATCCTCGCCAACCCGCTGGTGCTCGAGCACCAGGGGAAGGGGGACGGCCGCCCCAAGTTCGTCCTGCTCCACGCCGAGGAGTTCGAGAACTGGCCCCGCTCCGCCCCCAGGCTCGTCAAGGTCCGCGCCTTCCGCGACCAGCACGACCAGGCCCGCGTCCTCGCCCGCACCGAGGGCGAGCTCGTGCGAGATCGGCAGGGAGAGTCGGAGGATTGAGGGGAGGGATTCACCGCGACTCCTTCTCCTCGATCCCCGAGACGCCGAAGCGGCGGGCGAGCTCGGCCTCGACGTCGGCCCAGGGGATGTCGCGGTGGCCGAGGAGCACGAGGGTGTGGAAGAGGAGGTCGGCGACCTCGTGGACGAGGTGCGCGCGGCCCTCGGGGCCGACCTCGACGGCCGCGGCGACGACCTCGGCGGCCTCCTCGGTGATCTTGGCGCCGATCTTCGGCACGCCCCCTTGCAGCAGCGACACGACGTACGACCGCCCCGCCGGCGGCCGCGCCTTCCGCTCGGCGATTACGTCCATCAGCTTCGAGACGATCGAGGGTTCGGCCATCGCTCACCCAGGAGGACGGATTCCGGGCCGACCGCGCCGCGGCACCCTTCGAGCGCATTGTAACGGGGGATTCGGTGCGACTGAAGGACGCCGCGGGACGATGAGAAGAGGAACGCTGGCGAAAGTCTCGCGGGGTCCTGGCCATGATCCGAAGTCGCGTCCGGTCCGGGATCGTCGTGGCCGTGTCGGTCGCGGTCGCGCCGGGGGGATACAGGGCAGAGGGGGGCGAGCACGGCAGGCGCGGGCCGGTGCCGCCGAACGCGGTGCAGCCGCCGGGGGCGAGCTTCGAGGGATACCCGGCCGTCGGCCGGTCGCAGAAGGTCGAGATCGCGCGCGAGGCGGTCGGCGCGACCGTCGCGGGCCTCGCGCAGAATCCGGTCCAGGGGACGGGCCGGTTGCTGGGGAGGACGGCCGAACGGCTCGGGACACGCGGGCAAGAAGTCGTGAGGGCATTCGCCTTCGATGGCCCGCTGCCGCCGGGGGACTGCCCGCTCGCGCCGCGGTTTCCGGGGCGGGACCTCGGCGACGCGGGAGGGCCGCCGACGCCGGCGACCTTGACGTTGATCCCCGACAGCGACGCGGCGGTCCAGGCCCTCCTGGGGATCATCGCGACGGCCCGGAGCCGGGTCGACCTGGTCCTCTGGGGCTGGGAGGACGACCCGACCGGCCGCGAGGTCGCCGCCGCCCTGGCCGAGCGGGCGAGGGCGGGGGTGGCGGTCCGACTGCTGGTCGATCGGACCGGCTTCCTCGTCCACAACGCCGCCGCGGCGCGGGGCGAGCCGACGTTCCTCGACCGCCTGGCGTGCGTGCCGAACGTCCGACTCATCGAGGAGCCGGGCACCGACTGCCGGTTCGATCACCGCAAGGTCGCCGTCGTGGATGACCGCGTCGCCTGGTCCGGCAGCATGATCCTGACCGAGGTCGCCCGCCGTCGCTGGCACAACTTCGCGTTCCTGGCCGAGGGGCCGATCGTCGCCCAGTATGCCCGCCTCTTCGCCGACCGCTGGGCCGAGCTCGGCGGCCCGCCGGCGCCTCGGCCTTGCCCTCCCGCAACGTCGCCGGCCCCGAATGCGGTCGTGCGGATGGTCCGGACGGACGTGAACGAGCGTTCGCTACGGGACGCGGTCTACAACGCGGTCGACCACGCGCAGCGGCGCATCGTCCTGGAGAACCCGTACTTCAGCGACCGCATCCTCGCCGAGAAGCTCGTCGATGCCCGCCGCCGGGGGGTCGCGGTGGTGGCGATCCTGACGTTGCGGGGCAACATCCGGGCGGAGAACCAGTTCGAGGCCCTGATGGCCAACCGCCTGCTCCGCGCCGGGGCGGAGGTGTATTTGTACCCGGCGATGACCCACGTCAAGGCGATGTCCGTCGACGGCGCCTGGGCCTACTTCGGCACCGGCAACTTCGACGAATTGAGCCTCCGCAACAACCGCGAGGTCTCGCTGACCACGACGACCCCCTCCCTCGTCGCCGAGCTCGACCGCGTCCTCTTCGCCGCCGACGCCGCCGCCTCCGAACGCCTGACCGCCCCGTTGCCGCCGCCGCCGATCGGCGCCCGAGTAAAGCTGGCCCTCCTGGCGCTCTGGTATTGACAAAAGAATGGGTTGGTCGACGTCCTGCCAAAAGAAGCGAGCATGCGATCGGTCCTCTTGCTTAAATCTGCTCGCAGCTTTCCACAACTCTTCGGGAAATAACTGCCCCGACACGAACTTTACCGTTGACATTGTCTGCATGACCTCGATAATGCAGGCCGCTGTGTGTTGTTGGGAGGACGATCCCCCCCGCAGCGTTCGACGACGACACCTGATGAGAAAGATGGGTGCAGCAATGAAAATGAGAGCAAGTCCTCGATGGATCACCCTCGCCGCGGGCGTCGCGCTCGCCCTGGCGGCGACCGCGGGGCGCGACGCCTCGGCGGGAACGGTCTCGTACGCGTTCAACGTCGAGGACGGTACGGCGCATCTCGCGTCTCCGTACGGGACGGTGACCCTCACCGACAACACCACGACCGGGACGGTGACGTTCGAGATCAAGTCGACGACCGGGAAGTTCGACTCGTTCGGCTTCAATACCAGCGTCGCCACCAGCAAATTCGACGTCACGGCCACCAATGACCAGGTCTGGAGCAAGGTGAGCACGACGCTCAATCAGAACGCCCAGGACGGCTTCGGGAAGTACACGGTCGTGGTGGAACCGTCGTCGGCCTCGAACAGCTTGCGCAGCGCCGACGAGACGATCGTCGTCCAGATGAAGAATTCGGGCGACTTCGCGCTGGCGACCGCCGCCAATTTCTCGTTGCTGGCCACGGGCGGCAACCCGGCCGGCTACTTCGCCGCCCACCTCAACCAACCGACCGAAACCGGCTTCGTCGCCGTGACGAAGCTCGATCCGATCCAGACGACGAATGCCACGCCCGAACCGTCGACGATGATCCTGGCCGCCATCGGCGGCGTGATGGGCCTCGGCGCCCGCTGGCAGAGGCGTCGTCGCCTCGTCTGAAGTCCTCGGCGACGCACCAGAAGGCTCCGAGGGGCAGCTCGGGCCTCCTCCGCGGCGTCAGGAGCGGGCCAATCGTGCCCGCCTCGAGGCGGCCAGCCGCCGCCTGATGTCATGTCCCCGCCCGCGCCCCCGTGCGGCATGGTTCACGAAAGCCACCCCGCTCACCCCGGGGTGGCTTTTTTCATCACCGAGTGTCGCCACGTCTCAACGCAGGACGTCAAACGCATTTTTTTACTCAACATGACCTGGATCTGGGTTCCCGGTGGGCTTAGAATCCCTACCGCGACCACTCTTTCATGGGATGTCGCATGCAAACACACTCGTGAGAGTCAAAGGAGGCAACTTGAGCGGGCTGCGTCGATTTACCATGTTAGCGCCGTCCCTCGTGGCGTTCCTCGTCCTCGGGACGGCCGGGGAGTCTCGGGGGACGATCGTTACGCTGGCGACGGCGTCGGGGTCGGGGACCAACAACGACCCCGGTTCATCCGGGCACACCACCGTCTCGGCGAGCGTGACGTTCGCCTATGACACCGCCTCCCCGAACCAGCTGATCATCGACCTGTCGAACACGACCCCGGGCGGGACCCCCACCCCCGCCGACGTCCTGATCGGCCTGACGTACAGCGTCGGCGGCGTCGGCGGCGTCAACTTCGGATCGGCCATGCCCCTGAGCCCGACGCTCCCGGGTGGGAGCACGGAGCTGGGCGGCACTACGTCGTTCGCCAACACCTGGAACGACGCCTACAACAAGGGCGGCAACACGAAGGTCACCGGCGACTTCGGCATCGCCACGAACGGATTCAACGGGGCCTTCACGGCGGACCTGAAGGTCGGCAGCACCCACTACAAGTTGAATAACGCCAACTTCGGGATCGTCGCCACCGGCACCTCCTTGACCGGCGGCCTCAGCGCCCAGGAGCCGTTCTCGGGGAACACGCTGGAGTTCGTCCTGAAGGACACGAGTGCGGGCTTCAGCTTCGCCGGCGCGACCTTCAGCAACGTCAACTTCCTGTTCGGGACGAGCGGCGATGGCGTCATCCGGGGGACCGTGGTGCCGCCGAAGCAGCCGCCGTCGGCGACTCCGGAGCCGGGGACGCTGGCCCTGGCCTCGATCGGCCTGGCCTCGATCGGCTGGGCCAAGGCCCGCCGGCGTCGGCCGGCCATCGCCTGACGTCAACGATCCCGACGCGCCGCCCACGTCCGGAATCCTGAAGGCCGCCCCACTCTCCGGGGCGGCCTTTCTTCGTCCGGCCGGCGGCCGCGCGGGCGGTTCGGCCCGGCGCGGTTCCGCGTCGGGAGCAAATCTCGAAAAAAATCCCATTCCCGCAGGCCGGATCTTTCGTACAATCGTATAGAGTTTGCCCCGCCGGCGCGGGGGCTTGACCGAAGGCCGGGGATCGCTATGATAGTTCGCCTGCGAAACATGGGACCGACACGGGCCCTTCACACGCCGGACATCATCGTCGGTTAAGCTCGCCGTCATCCGTCCCCCGACGTACCCCCGCGAACTACGGATCGAGACCACGAAGGATTGCCCGTCGGCGTGACGACGGGCCGAGCGCACCCCACCCGCACCCGGCGAATGGCCGGGGCCCGAGAGCAATAAAGCGTCGGCCGGGTGGCCTTTTCGAGAAGCACGACCGACCATGGAAAACCTCCGCCACGTCCGCAACATCGGCATCTCGGCCCACATCGACTCGGGCAAGACCACGCTGACCGAGCGGATCCTGTACTACGCGGGCAAGATCCACTCGGTCAAGGAGGTCCGCGGCGAAGGCGCCACCATGGACCACATGGAGCTCGAGAAGGAGCGCGGGATCACGATCACCTCCGCCGCGACGACCGTGCAGTGGTGGGACAAGAAGATCAACATCATCGACACCCCCGGCCACGTCGACTTCACCGTCGAGGTCGAGCGGTCGCTCCGCGTCCTCGACGGCGCCGTGCTGGTGCTCTGCGCCGTGGCGGGCGTGCAGTCGCAGTCGATCACCGTCGACCGCCAGATGAAGCGGTACAACGTCCCGCGGCTGGCGTTCATCAACAAGATGGACCGCACCGGCTCCAACCCGGCCAACGTCATCGCGCAGCTCGAGAGCAAGCTCGGCCTGACGGCCATCCCGCTCCAGCTCCCGATCGGCTCGGAGATGAACTTCCAGGGCGTCATCGACCTGATCAACCGCCAGGCCGTCTACTTCGACGGCCCGAAGGGCGAGGACGTCCGCCGCGAGCCGATCCCGGCCGAGATGGCCGACGTCGCCGAGCGCGCCCGACAGGGGATGCTCGAGGCGCTCTCCATGGTCTCCGACAAGATCATGGAGCTGCTGCTCGAGGAGCAGGACGTGCCCGTCGACCTGATCCACCAGACCATCCGCGAGGCGACCATCGCCAGCCAGGTCTGCCCGGTGCTGGTCGGCTCGGCGTACAAGAACAAGGGGGTCCAGCCGCTGCTGGACGCCGTCGACGCCTACCTGCCCACCCCCCTGGACCGCGAGGTCTTCGCCAAGGACAACGACAACGGCATGGCCGAGGTCCCCCTGGCCGCCGACCCGGACAGCCCGATGGTCGCCATGGCCTTCAAGCTCGTCGAGGAGCCGTTCGGCCAGGTCACGTACATGCGGATCTACCAGGGGACGCTCAAGAAGGGGCACTTCTACTACAACAGCCGCCAGCGCAAGAAGGGCCGGATCAGCCGGATCCTCCGCGTCCACGCCGACGAGAAGGAGGACATCGACTCGGCCGGCGCCGGCGACATCGTCGCCGTGATGGGGCTGGAGTGCGCCACCGGCGACACGTACTGCGCCGAGGGGACGAACGTGTCCCTGGAGAGCATCTACGCCGCCGAGCCGGTCATCGACCTGGCCGTCGCTCCCAACAAGCGGGGCGACCAGGACAAGCTCTCCAAGGCCCTGAACCGGTTCATGCGGGAAGACCCGACGTTCCGCGTCCATGTGGACAAGGAGACGAGCGAGACGATCATCTCCGGGATGGGCGAGCTGCACCTGGAGATCTACGTCGAGCGGATCCGCCGCGAGTACAAGGTCGACTGCACCGTCGGCATGCCGAAGGTCAGCTACCGCGAGGCGCCGACGAAGGTCACGCACTACGACTACGTCCACAAGAAGCAGACCGGCGGCTCGGGCCAGTACGCCAAGATCGTCGGCACGATGGAGCCCCTGCCCGAGGACAGCCCCGAGCCGTTCGTCTTCGAGAACGAGGTCACCGGCGGGCGCATCCCGACGGAGTACATCCCCTCGGTCGAGAAGGGCTTCCGCGACTCGCTCCACAAGGGCCCGCTGGCCGGCTACGAGGTCCTCGGCGTCAAGATGGTGCTCACCGACGGCAAGCACCACGAGGTCGACTCCTCCGACATGGCCTTCCAGATCTGCGCCCGCGACTGCTTCCGCGAGACCTTCCGCCGCGCCGACCCGGTGCTGCTGGAGCCGATCATGAAGGTCGAGGTCGAGACCCCGACCGACTTCCAGGGCCCCGTCACCGGCGCCATCTCGTCGAAGCGCGGCGTGATCCTGGGCACCGAGAACCGCGAGGGGTTCGCCGTCATCACCGCCGAGGTCCCCCTCTCGGAGATGTTCGGCTACTCCAACGACCTCCGGAGCATGACCCAGGGCAAGGGGACCTTCAGCATGGAGTTCCTCAAGTATCAGCGCCTGCCGAGCCGAATCCAGGAGGAGGTCGTCAAGAAGGCCCAGACCGAGGCCAAGGCGACCGCCAAGGCCTGACGGATCCGCTCCGCTCGACTTGACACTCTGACACCCGGACGCTGTGATCAATTTGTTCCTGCGCGGGTCCTAAGTTGCGATTTTCATGACAAAGGGTTCCCCCGGTAGGTCCCGACGCCGTGTCCGCCCTCATCCGTGAAGGATAACGCGGGCGGCGGCCCGCGGCGACC
>DASZMJ010000537.1:0-1859 GCA_035551935.1 Isosphaeraceae bacterium | reverse complement strand
GGAAGTGGCGGTCGCGGCGGTGGTGGCGGCGGTCGCGGCGGAGGGGGTGGCGGACGCGGCAGTGGCGGCATGGGCGGCACCGACGAGAAGCCCGGCTCGACCCGGATCATCTGGCTCATCCCCGAGGGCTCCCCGGTCAAGGCCAAGCAGGTCGTCTGCGAGCTCGACAGCTCCGCCTTCAACGACGAGCTCCAGGCCCAGCGGATCAAGTGGGCCCAGGCCAAGGCCATCGTCGACCAGGCCGAGGCGATCTACCAGGTCAACGACATCACCTTCAGCGAGTATCGCGACGGCATCTACCCGCAGGACCTCCAGCTCATCCGCCAGTACATCACCCAGTGCGAGACCGCCGCGCTCCGCGCCCGCACGACCGAGGCGTGGTCGCGCGAGGTCCTGGAGAAGCGGTTCCGCGCCCCGGCGCAGTATCAGGCCGACAAGCTCGCGCTCGACCAGGCCGAGCTGGCCCTGCGCGAGGCCAAGGGCATGGAGGAGCGGCTGCTCAAGTACACGGCGCCGCGGATCCTCAAGTCGCTCGAGGCGAAGCTCAAGTCGATCTATTCGGACCAGCTCGCCCAGACCGCCAGCTTCGGGATCGAGGACGACCGGCTACACCGGCTCGAGAAGATGGTCGCCAACTGCACGATCCGCGCCCCGGCCGACGGCATCCTCGTCTACAACAACCAGTCGAACGGCTGGTCGGGCCAGGTCGAGACCCAGATCCAGGAGGGCGTGACGGTCCGCGAGGGGCAGACGCTCTTCGACCTGCCCGACCCGAAGCACATGCGGGTGAAGGTGAAGGTCAACGAGTCGAAGATGGCCTCCGTCCGACCCGGCCAGCGCGCCAAGGTCCGGGTCGAGGCGTTCCCCGGCCGCCCGATGACGGGCGTCGTCTCGGAGATCACCCCCATCCCCGCGATCCAGAACCGGTTCTCCGACGTGAAGATCTACTTCGCCAACGTGGACATCGACGCCAGCGACGTCGAGGGCCTCCGCCCGGGGATGACGGCCGAGGTCTCGTTCCTCGTCGACGAGGCCCCCGCCAGCGTGACGAGGCTGCCGCTCCAGGCCGTGCGCTGGGTCGACGGCCGCGCCTTCGTCGCGGTCGGGGCCCGCCTCAACGGCCAGACCCGGTGGGACTGGCGTCCCGTCCGCCTCGGCCTGATCGCCCCGGGCTTCGCCGAGGTCCTCCAGGGTCTTACCCCCGGCGAACACGTCGTCTCCACCCCCGACGAACTCCCCGCCCCCGACCCCGCGCGGTTCCCGTCCACGGTCCGCACCGCCGCCGCGCCGGGCGGCACGTCCCATGATGGCTGATCGGCGAGCAACCGCCTGCCTCGCCGCGCTGGCGATTTCCCTCCTCGCCCCCGCGCCCGCCTCCGACCCCAAGACCCTCGGCCGCACGGTCGTCGCGCTCGTCGCCGAGTACTTCCTCGACCGCGATCGCGGCGACGCCTGGGCCGCCACCCACAACGGCTACGCCGACGCGATCACCGACCCCCGCGCCTTCGCCGTCGCCACCAACGCGGCCCTGGGCGAGCTGAAGGCGTCGCACACGAGGCTCTACACCCGCGACGAGGTCGCCTACTACGGCCTGCGGTCGATCTTCGCCCCGGCCTTGAACCAGAAGCCGCCGGCGTTCGAGAGCATCGGCGTCGACCTCGCCGACGGCCGGTTCGTCCGCCGCGCCTTCGCCGGCGGCCCGGCCGAGGCCGCCGGCCTCCGCCGCGGCGACGAGGTCGTCGGCGCCGACCTCCGCCCCTTCGCCGAGGTCGCCTCGTTCCGCGGCCAGACCTCGCGCGAGGTCGTCCTCTCCGTCCGACGCCGCGCGGATGACCCGCTGCTGGAGGTCCGCGTCAAGC
>DASZMJ010000536.1:0-1812 GCA_035551935.1 Isosphaeraceae bacterium | reverse complement strand
CCGCGACGGCGACGGCACCCTGACACGCGACGAGGCCGAGCGCGGCGGCCTGCCCACGATGGTCCGCGCGGCGACCGGCGGCGCGGCCGCCTTGCCCCGCGCCGACCTCGACGCCAACCCGCGCGACGGCAAGGTCTCGCTCGACGAGCTGGCCGACGTCCTCCGGCCGGCCCTCGGCCCGTTCCGCGTCCAGGTCGGCCGGGTCGCCGTCGAGCGCACCGACGCCTTGTTCCTCCACCTCGACCGGGACAAGAGCGGCACCCTCTCCAAGGAGGAGCTGGCCGCGGCCGTCTCGTCGCTCCGCCGCTTCGACCTCGACGACGACGAGCTGATCGACCGGGCCGAGATGGACCCGTTCAGCAACCCGATGACGACCCAGTACGAGGAGGACCTCCTGAGCCGGGGCCGTTACGCGACCGTCCCTCCCGTGATCGAGCTCTCCCCCGACGACCTGTCGTTCCGCCCCGTCCGGCTCCTCCTCAAGCGGTACGACCGGGGTGCGAAGAAGGGGGCGGCGCCCGGCGACAACCTCCTGACCCGCGACGAGATCGCCATCGACCCGAAGGCGTTCGAGGCGGCCGACACCGACCACGGCGGGACGCTCGACACCGAGGAGCTGCGCCGGTTCCTCGGGACGGTCCGGCCCGACATGGAGTTGATCGTCAACCTCCCCGCGGACGGCAAGGCCCCCGCGACGATCGAGGCGCCGGGCGCGGGCGCGAAGGCGCTCCCGCCGGGGGTCAAGCTCCTGCGGCTCGGGAGCGGCGACCTCGAAGTCTCGATCGGCGAGGTCAGCCTCGAATTCCACGCCGACGGCGGCGAGAACGCCGTCGAGAACGCGAAGCGTTACTACGCCGGCCAGTTCCAGGCGGCCGATGCGGACAACAACATGTACCTGGAGAAGCCGGAGGCGAAGGAGCCCGGCCCGTTCGCCTCGATGTTCGAGATGATGGATCGCGACGGCGACGGCAAGCTGTACCCGAAGGAGGTCGATGAGTTCGTCGAACGCCAGGCGCGGATCGCGCGGAGCCAGATGGTGCTCTCGGCCGCGGACCAGGGGCGGGCGATCTTCGCGATCATGGACCTGAACCGCGACCGGCACCTCGGCGCGCGCGAGATCCGCGGCACGGTCGCGCGGGTGTCGTTGTGGGACCGCAACGGCGACGGCGGCGTCGGCGCCGACGAGATCCCCCACCACTTCCAGTTGACGATCGGGCGGGGCCAGGTCACCGGGATCGGCATGAACCAGCTCACGTTCCGGAGGGCGCGGGAGCCCGAATCCGCCGCGACGACGGCCGTCGGCCCCTCCTGGTTCCGGCGGATGGACCGGAACAAGGACGGCGACGTCTCCCGACGCGAGTTCCTCGGCCCCCGCGCCGTCTTCGACCGCCTCGACCGCGACGGCGACGGCCTGATCGACGCCGAGGAAGCGGCCAAGCCCAGGAGTTGAGGACGGCCCGCCGAACCGATCGGCGGGTTCGAGACTCGTTCCCACGCTCCGCGTGAGAATGCCGTCTTCGACGCTCCGCGTCGGTGGTTCGGCCGCGCCGAGGGGGGCCGCGGATTTGAGTTGGTAGTGTCCTAATTTGATCTTTTTCTTGGGGATAAGTCGACTCTTGGGTGGCATGCCCACGTCTTCGTGGGCATGTCCGTAGGCCCTTGGCACGGAGGGACATGCCCACGAAGACGTGGGCATGCCACCCGGTCGTCAAACGCTGTGCCAAAGGAAAAAATTCCACCAAATTACAGAGCGTAGCGCAAAGAACTTAACTTTTCCAGCTTGAGTCCAGCGCCTTCGAAGAACGACTGGAT
>DASZMJ010000535.1:0-2039 GCA_035551935.1 Isosphaeraceae bacterium | reverse complement strand
GAGCGGATCGACCTGGCCGGCGCCGACGACCCGCGCGACGTGGTCCATCGCGCGGTCGCGTGCCTGGCTCAGGGCGGGGTCGTGGGGCTACCGATCGAGGGCGGCGCCTGCGTCGCGGCCTCGGCGCTGAATCCCGACTCGGTCGCCCGGGCCCGCGCCTTCGCCAGGCCGGACCACGACCGGCGGCCGACCCTCCTGCTCCGCGGCGCCGAGGACGCGGACGACTGGGCGGATTCCCCGACGGAAGCGGCCGATCGCCTGGCCCGCCGCGCCTGGCCGGGGCCGCTCTGCCTCGTGGTCGCCGCGCGTGCCGACGGCCTCACCGCACGACTGCCGGGGCCGGTCCGCGACGTCCTCATCCCCGACGGCTGGCTGGCCCTCCGCGTCCCCTCGCCCGGGCCGGTGCTCGACGTCGTCCGGCTCGTCCCGGGGCCGGTCATCGCCTTCGAAGTCGCCCCCGTGCGGGGCTCGTCGGGGCCGCTCACCGCCGACCGGCCCGGTGTCGAATCCCTGGAGATGATCATCGAGTCCGCACCCCGTCGCGAAAATCGGCCCGCCTCGGTCGTGCGGGTCGAACCCGGCGGGCTGAAGCTGACGAGGGCCGGCCTGTTCTCGGAGGCCGAGGTCGCGGCCCTGTCGGGGACGATCTGGCTGTTCGTCTGCACGGGCAACACGTGCCGGAGCCCCATGGCCGAGGCGATCTGCAAGGCGACGCTCGCCAGGCGGATCGGCTGCAAGCCGGAAGGGCTGGTGGAGCGGGGCCATGTCGTCATGTCCGCCGGCGTCGGTGCCTCCGACGGCGCGCCGGCCGCCCCGCACGCGGTCGAGGCCGTCGCCCG
The DNA here is from genome assembly GCA_035551935.1 of Isosphaeraceae bacterium. Taxonomy (GTDB): domain Bacteria; phylum Planctomycetota; class Planctomycetia; order Isosphaerales; family Isosphaeraceae; genus DASZMJ01. The sequence continues at coordinate 1,200 of DASZMJ010000535.1, read as the reverse complement.
CCGGGGCGCGTCGCTGAAGGCACACGCCAGCCTCCGCGCCACGCCCACTGTCCTCCGCCGCGCCGACCTCGTCATCGCCCTGGCGGGCGAGCACCTCGACGCGGTCCTCGACCTCGCGCCCGACCTTGCCGGGCGGGCCCGGATGCTCCATCCCGAGGGGTTCGACGTCGCCGATCCGATCGGCCTGGACCGGGCGGTGTACGAGGAGACGGCCCGCGAGATCGAGGAGTACGTGGCCCGGCTGCTCGACGACCTGGGCGTCTAGGTGCACTCGGGGCGCAGCCACTCCCGTCGCCTGCTACAATGGTACGCCGTTCGAGCGTGCCGGGCTGTTCCTTACGCGTGGGGCCTGATCGTGGGCGAGCGTTCCGCCGAGATCGTCCGATCGACACGGGAGACCGAGATCCGGCTCCGCCTCGACCTCGACGGCACGGGCCGGGCCGAGGCGGCCACGGGCGTCGGCTTCCTCGACCACATGCTCGAGCTCTTCGCCCGCCACGGCCTCTTCGACCTGTCCGTCTCGTGCAAGGGCGACGTCCACGTCGACGACCACCACTCGACGGAGGACGTCGGCATCTGCCTCGGCCAGGCGATCGACCGGGCGCTGGGCGACAAGGCGGGAATCCGCCGGTATGGACACATGATCCTGCCGATGGACGAAACGCTCGTGACCTGCGCGGTGGACCTGGGCGGCCGGGCGTACTGGGCGTGGGACGCGCCGATGCCCGCGACGAAGATCGGCACGTTCGACACGGAGCTCGTGGCCGACTTCTGGCAGGCGGTGGCGACGCAGGGGCGGATGAACCTCCACGTCCTGCTCCACTATGGACGGAACTCGCACCACATCAGCGAGGCGATCTTCAAGGGCCTGGCCCGCGCCCTGCGGATGGCCGTCGAGATCGACCCGCGGGTCGTGGGCGTGCCGTCGACCAAAGGGACCCTGTAAGCGCGACCCGAGGATGCCCCGGCCGATGTCGAAGGAAACGAAGTCCCGCCGCTCGATGGTCGTGAACGCGGTCCTCGTCGTCGTCGGCTTCGCGCTCTTGGCGCTGGCCGTCTGGACGAATCGCGACAAGCTCAAGGACGTCTTCCAGCGGCCGGTCGATTTCCGGCTGTTCGGGCTGGCCTACGCGATCTATCTGACGGCTTTGGTCGCGACGTTCTTCCGCTGGTATTCCCTCGTCCGCGCCGTCGGCTTGC